>NZ_SRRZ01000083.1 GCF_013179805.1 Microcoleus asticus IPMA8
CATTTTAGTTGATTATTAATAATTTATAAGTCTACAATTATACATTGCTCTGCCAACTTTAGCAATCTTTTCCTATCATTCAACACTTCTGATCTTGCCCATTGATGTACTGTGCGATATGCCACTTTCACTTCACAGCAGCTTGTCAGCCATTGCTGTACTTCTTTGTAGCTACGGAATCCTTCGGGTTCTTGTAATTCCTTTGATAATCTCTCTATAGTTTCAGGATTCATTATTCTTGGTCTTCCCGAACGAGGTTTCTGCAATAATAATTCTTCTATTCCCCCTTTTCGGTAACTAGACAACCATCTTTGTATTGTGGTACGATGTTTACCTAAACGCACAGCAGCAGACAATACACTGTCTACCGTTTGGGTTTTAAGCCAATACAGAACTTGTAGTTTTTCGTGGCACAAAACATTTTTTTCTTTCCTCATAAGAGTCGTCAGCTCTTCTATTGTTTCCCGAATTTCAATCCGAACAATTCCTGACATTTTTCTTCCTTATCTTTGGGAATTGGCTCACAAAAACCATACCTACTAATTGTAGCACTATTTTATGAAATTGGTATTACATATGGGGCCAAGAAACCGGGTTTTTTACGAAAAGACGCGTTAAAACCCGCAGATTAGGTAAAAAACCCAGTTTCGAGGAGTCGGAGTGCGTCCATGACTGTAATAGTTATTTTACACGACATAATATTACTAACGGCTTGGCATTTTAACCGCGCGGGGGTTTACAATTTCTACAATACTGCTGCGGGCGGTTGTGATACCCCAATTCTCTGTTTCTGAATCTGCTACTTCAGCATTTAGGTTTTCTCCCTTTTGAATGCTAAAACTGCCGTACAAAATTGAAATTTCAAAAATGTCTGTAGTAATCACCGCAGGCTTGCGGTGTTCGGCATCGCCCAAAGAAATTCCGAAGAATTCAGCTTCCAGTTCGCCAACTGCCTCTTCATCGTGTACAGTCCAACTGATATCGCGACAGTCTTTGAATGCCAGGATATAAGGCAATCTTTCTTCTGGATTGTAGACGCATTCAATTAAGACTTCGTTTCCCCATAAAGATACGTTGACTTTTGTGATTAAAGATGTAAAACCACCCAATCCAAGCAAGTTATAGTCATCCTTCCAATCACTCATTTATTTTTTCTGCCGTATTGTGAGTACCTGGAATTAAATTATCAAATTCGTCTCTCGTCCGCAATAAACGACCATCTCTATCGACACGCAAACCTTTGTTAATATTTCTTCCATCTGATCCATATTTCGGTGCAGGCGTTCTAATCACTTCACCGTTAGGACGGATCATTACTGTTGACTTATCAAAAAATTTATATGCAACATAACCATCTCTAGTAGTTCTGATTTCTGCACCCAGTCCGCGCAAGAAGTCATCGACTTCTTGGCGAGTCATCCCGGTTAAGTCTCCAAACTCAGATGCAATTCCATTTCCTCCAACTCCCTGACTCGGCACGCAAGTCTCGTCACCAACCATCGCATCTTCGAGTTTAGCACAGTTGCAGAATCAGAAAAAGAAAGTTCGGCAACGGATTCGCTTTCTGAGGATGTAACGGATGAATGGAAGAAGGAAGAAGGAAAAAGGAAGAATCATTCCTCAAACTCGCAAGGGCTAATTACCAATGCCCAATGCTTTTCGGCCCAATTAGCGATTACCAATTCGCAATTCCCAAAACAAATAGGGCGCGCACCGCACGCCCTATCTATCAGCAATTAGCCAACAATTATTTCTTAGCCGAGTTGAACTTTAACCACGCGATTTTTTTCGGCTTCTGCTTTGGGCAAATTCAGGTTTAAAACCCCATTTTTGTACTCAGCTTCTACGCTGTCATTTTGAACCCGTGCGGGTAGGGGAATCACCCGGCGGAACGAACCGTAGCGGAACTCAGAGCGAGTCATGCCTTTATCTTCACTCTTAGTTTCGTGACGGCGTTCGCCGCTGATAGCAACAGCTTCTGCGGTTACTTGTACGTCCAAATCCTTAGCTTCCATGCCCGGAATTTCTAACTTAAGGTGGATGGCTTCGGGAGTTTCATCGAGTTCGGCGGGGGGTACAAAAGCAACACCGTTAGATGCGCGATCGGTTGCCGGTGTCAAGCTATCAAACAACCGATTCATTTCTCGCTGCAAGGAGTCCATTTCCCGCAAAGGTTCCCAACGAATAAGTGCCATAACTAATACCTCGACTATCTGAAGTTTTTAGGGTTGAGAAACACTTAACTCAACCTTTATTTAATATATTCCAGCTCCCGAAACTGGGAGATTCGGTTTTCCGAAAAAAGGGCGATCGCTTTTCCGAACATTTGCGATCGGTAATGTTGAGTCAGTCGATTCGAGGTTGAAGATTTGAGATTTGAGATTTGAGATTGACTCCACAGATGAATCTGGAAGTTTGAACCTCAGTCTAAAATTTTTTGCTCGCCACCACTCCTGTCTGCTAGCAAGTATCCGTTTTTCGGCGAAGTCATTGCAGGTGGCGCTATTCGATCGCACCGCAACGCAACAATTTGAGATTTTAGATTGAATTTAGAATTCCCAACCTAAAATCTCAAATCCCACATATAACGAAACAAAATTAACTCCACCGCGAATGCTGATAAGAAGCGTAGGTATCAAACAAAGCACCCACCAAACTAAAAGTTAAGCCGATTACGAAAAAACCCTGGAGGGGACAGCCGCTGCCGAAAGTAGTTAAAAACTGCAAAATCAGGTCTTCTCCAGAACGACCAACTCCTTGGAGAGCAGGCACGAGGCCGAGCAGCGAAAAGCTAGTCAATCCCCCGCCGATTAACAATAAGGGGGCGACAAAGCTCAACAGGCTGGTCAGCAGTACAGAGCGAAGAAAATTTGGGAAAATGCTCATAAGAGTCAGTAAATTCAGCTAAACTGCCGAAAGGTGCAAGTAAACAAAACTTGTCCTTTTCTACGATAGGCAGCGATCGCCCTCAGTGGTCGGTTCTGTCAGAAATCTTAAATCTTATAGAAAAAACTTGTTTAAGATTTGTAGATAGATTTCATTTTTGGCAGTTGTTCTATACTCGAAATCCCCTTGAGTACCACTACATCTTCGAGCCTCAGTTTGTGGAGTCAGCGGTTGCTGGCAGCAATTTTATTGGGCGGTCAAGTCATGCTGCACTTGCTGAAGGGCAAAATTCACCGCCGCAACACCCTCGATCAAATGGCAGCAGTCGGCCCGGAATCTCTGCTGATTGCTTTGCTGACAGCGGGTTTTGTCGGCATGGTATTTACTATTCAGGTAGCGAGGGAGTTTATTAACCTCGGGGCCGGCAATGTCGTCGGCGGCGTTTTGGCTTTGTCTTTGACTCGCGAACTCGGCCCCGTCTTAACAGCCGTGATCGTAACGGGACGGGTAGGTTCGGCTTTTGCAGCGGAAATCGGCACGATGCAGGTAACAGAGCAGATAGATGCCCTGCTGATGCTCAGGACAGACCCGATCGACTATTTAGTAATTCCCCGCGTCCTTGCTTGCTGCTTGATGCTGCCAATTTTAACCATCATGTGTCTCGTCACCGGCATCCTCGGCGGACTGCTGATTGCTACGGCGATGTACGGCATTTCTCAAAGCGTGTTTTTAGAATCAGTCCGCAATTTCCTGAGTCTGTGGGATATTTGCAGCGCGGCAATTAAGGCTTTTGTATTCGGTGGTTTGATTGCTGTAATCGGCACTAGCTGGGGTTTGACCACCACTGGCGGGGCAAAAGGCGTCGGTCAATCGACTACTACGGCGGTGGTGACGGCTTTACTGGCTATTTTTATTGTGAACTTTTTCCTGACTTGGCTGATGTTTCAGGGAACGGGCTCTAGCGTACTCAAAGGCTTGTAAGCTAGGAAACGGTAAAATATAAAGTATTGACAAAATTCGTTTAACTTAAACCCGTGACTACAACTGCCTCTTCAACTGCGCCGACAAGTACGATCGAACTCGCTCCGAGTTATGCGCTTCCCCTAGTTTTGGTACTGGCCGCCGTACCGCTGCTGTTCGTGCAGAAGTGGGCGAGTTTGTCGCTTTCGCTGTTCGGCTTGTTTCTGATGTACCAAGCCGCCACCATCCGGCTGCAATTTACCCCAACCGATTTGGACATTTATCGAATGTCCAAGTTAATTCGCCGCTTTCCTTACCGAGAATGGCAAAATTGGCGGATATTGTGGCCCGCTGTACCGATTTGGTTTTACTTCAAAGAAATTAACAGCATTCACTCTTTGCCGATTCTATTCGATCGTAAAATGCTACAGACCTGCTTAGAACAGCGCTGTCCCCGTCAAGACTAAAAAAGTTGTTAATTTTAAATTTTTAACTTTTCCGTGCCCCACGCCGAACAAAATTTCCCATGAATTCAGACGAATCTCCAACCCAAGAACCGCAAGCACAACCAGCCGCGCCAACCGGTGAAGGCGAAGTCGATTTACCCGTGAATGAGACGGAGTACCAACTTCTATCTCAAACACGGGATTTGTGGATCGACGAAAATGAGCTGCCAGCCCAACTCCCGCCAGAAACAGACCCGCCGCTGGGCGGGGAAGATGCCGAAATTGCCGAATTCGTGGACGAAGCAGGCGCCCAGGCCCAAATCCCGCTCAACACCGGCGATGGCGAATCAGAAAGTCCGATCGCTCAAATCGAGCCTCCAACCGACTCCCAGCCAACAGCAACCGCAGAAACGGTAACTCCCATCCCAGAAAATGTTACCGAACAGTTGGCAGAGAGAGTCAAACAATTGCAGCAGCAAGAACAAAATTTGACTGAAAGAATTGCCGCCTTGGAAGCCGACAAAGCCAATGCTATAGAAGCGTTGGGCGAGGCTCAAGCATCGATCGGGCGTTTGGTACAAGACGGCTTGATCCAACTAGATCAGCGCAAACAAGCGCTACAAATCGAATTAGAAAAACTCGAACGCCGGCGCGATCGAATTCAAAAGGAAATGCGCACAACTTTTGCCGGCGTTTCCCAAGATTTAGCAATTCGAGTCCAGGGTTTCAAAGACTATCTAGTAGGCAGTTTGCAGGATTTGGCGGCTACCGCCGAACTCTTAGATTTGACCCCACCGGTGCAAGAGACACCCAAGCAAATTCCTGCTGAGGAGTCTCAATCCTCAGCACCGATAAATCCCAGATTTTCTGAACAGGGATTTCAAGAACAAGCCAAACAAATTCGGCGCACCCTCGATCAATACCGCACTCTCCCGGACTACTACGGCCCGCCTTGGCAACTCCGCCGCACTTTTGAACCCATCCACGCGGAACGAGTTTCTAACTGGTTTTTCACCCAAGGAGGAAGGGGCGCTTTGCGGACTATGGGTTCGCGCTTGCAAAATATCTTGATTACTTCGACAATTATTTCTGTACTCAGAAGCGTCTACGGTGGACGGGTGCGGACTTTGGTGCTCGCCAACAGTCCCGAACGTTTGGGAGAGTGGCGCCGGGGTTTGCAGGACTGTTTGGGCATTACTCGCAGCGATTTTGGCCCGGAAAGGGGAATTATTATGTTTGAGTCTGCGGAAGCTTTGGCTCAAAAAGCCGATCGACTGGTGAAAGATGGCAAATTGCCGCTAATTGTCATTGATGAAACAGAGGATTTAATTAGTTTGTCAATGCTGCAATTTCCGCTGTGGTTGGCTTTTGCTTCTGACCCGCAAACTTTAACGACTGCTAAGGATTTTTGATTGGGTAATTGGTAATTGGTAATTGGTAATTGGTAATCGGTAATTGCTAATTGCTAATTGCTAATTATGCTAGTAGAAAGGTGGCAAATTTTAAAAGTACACAAAATATCAAATTAAAAAATGGCTAGCTGGATAATTTTAAATGGCGCACTGTTAATAGCAGCTTATCTGCTGGGATCGATTCCGACTGGGTACGCCTTGGGGAAATGGATGCTGGGAATTGATATTCGAGAGGTTGGTTCGGGTTCGACGGGTGCGACTAACGTACTGAGGACTTTGGGGAAGTGGCCGGGGTTGGGGGTGTTGCTGGTTGACGTGTTGAAGGGGGTAAGTGCGATCGTCCTAATCCGCTACATTTATTCTCTCACTTTTACCCAGCAGCTAGCAACCGCCGCAGGTTTAGAAACTACTGCAACTGTCATCCCTTGGATGGCAACTTTGGCTGGTTTCTCTGCTATTTTGGGCCACAGCAAATCAATCTGGCTGGGGTTTACCGGCGGTAAATCTGTGGCTACGAGTTTGGGAGTTTTGCTCGGTTTGTACTGGCCTGTTGGTTTGGGAACTTTCGGAATTTTCGGGATAGTATTTGCGGTATCGCGAATTGTTTCTTTAAGCTCGATTATCGGAGCAATTAGCGTGGCTGGATTGATGTTTGCTTTAGATCAGCCGCTAGCTTATGTATTGTTTGGAATTGCGGGTGGTGTGTTTGTAATTGTGCGGCATCGGAGCAACATTCAGCGGCTGTTAAATGGTACGGAACCGAGGATAGGAGAGAAATTGGAAACAGCAGCTAGCGATCGATAATTAGTATTTTTGTACCGCTGGTTGCAGATTACCATTTCTCGCTCCAATCTTCGATTTAAGCTTTTGCAGGAGGCATTGCAGCGCATCCTACAGCTTAGAATCCCTGAACAGAGATCATACTGTTTTGGAGTTGAGCAGGCGTTACACTCTCAACAAAACCTATTAAATCTCCTGAATTCTTGACTTTGATGAGAGTCCCTGAAGTCACGATCGATGTGGGTTCTAATAGATCAGGAGTGGCAAAAGAGGCTAAATACTGCGGAAATTCTGCGTGTATAGTAATGGATACATTTGTCACATTTTCCAAAACTATATCATTGGCGGTCAAACCATTTGCTAATCCAATCCGATCTGCACCGAGTGTGAAACCTGCAATCAAATCGGCATTATTGATATCAGTAACCCCTGGTTCAGCTTGGATGACGTATAAGTTGCTTTCACGGATTTCAACTGAGCCAAGATTCTGCTCATTTGCGCCGACTAAAAAGTCTCGACCCAAACCTCCTATCAAAGTGTCATTGCCATCGTCGCTGAACAAAAGGTCATTGCCTCTACCGCCCAATAAAATATCATTTCCTGCATCATCGAGCATCCAATCTGCATCTTGACCGCCGGTCAAACAGTCATTTCCCTCATTTCCATAAAGTACGTCTTTTCCTTGTCCCCCAAATAAAGAATCGTTGCCAAAATCTCCTACTAGAAAATCTTCCCCGTCATTGCCAAAAACCAAATCGCCGATTGTTGAGCCGATGACTGTATCCTCACCTCCGAGCATCCATACTCCCGAAGGGAAATTAGTTACACCTCCGAATTTGGAATTAAGGACGAATAAATCAGCGTATTCGGAGGTGTTGTCGCCAATTAATCGGGGTACTCCTGATGGATCTGTTTGTAAAGCCATAAAATATTTTCTCCGTAAAATCTCGGATGTCAACATGATTAAATAAGCGACTTAGAAAGTCAATTCATATATTCATTGGATTGATTTCATAAAATTCATAACCTTGAGTTCATAAAATTCATATGTGTAAAAATATGTTGCAAAGAGTAGACTTGCGTTGCCAATTTCATAAAATTGGGAACGCAAGTCTTGATTTCGCCCAAATCTTCATAGAGAGTACCCAAATATGCGGCAAAATCAATATTAACTAACCGATCGAGTCGGTGAATGGGAGAATCTATGTGCCTGAAGCCAGGGGATGTTCTGCGCGATCGCTACCAAATAATCGGTAAATTAGGTGAGGGAGGGTTTGCCAAAACCTATACGGCTAACGACGCTTTGGGCAGCCCTGGAAATCCCCTGTGCGTCGTCAAGGAAATTCCGCCTCCTGAATCTAACGATGGGCGGCTGTTGGAGGAAGCACAGCACCAATTTGAAAAAGAAGCTAAAACTCTGAAGTATCTCGATAAGTGTCCGCAGATTCCCAAGTTGATCGATCGCTTTCTGGAAAATGGAAAATTTTACTTAATTCAAGAATACATCGAAGGAAATCCGTTCAACAAAGAACTCGCATCTCTCAGGCAGTTTCAGGAGTCAGAAGTTATTGATTTATTGCAAGATATTTTGTCAGTTTTAGATTGCGTCCACTCTCAAGGTATTATTCACCGCGATCTGAAACCGTCAAACTTAATCCGGCGCAAGCTTGACGGCAAAATTGTGTTAATTGACTTTGGGGCAGTAAAAGCGATCGGCACTTTGGCGATCGAGAACGGTCAAATAACTCAAACTCGCGCGGTTGGTACAGACGGTTATATGCCAGCCGAACAGTGGAAAAATCAGCCCAGATTTAACAGCGATATCTATGCTGTGGGAATCATCGGCATTCAAGCGATCGCAGGGTTAGATATTGAAGACTTTTTTAATGATAAAAAAACTGGGGAACTCGTGTGGCACTACTCAAGTGACGATCGCCCGATGGTACAAATTAACGACCAACTGAAAAAAGTTTTAAATAAGATGGTGCGCTACCACTTTAACGATCGCTATCAATCTGTTGCTGAAGTGTTGCAGGATTTGCGATCGCTAAAACCTGAGCCACCTGTACCTGAGCCACCTCTACCTGAGCCTGGAGGCAAATGGACAAATAGATGGAGAATTGGGTTGTTCGCGGCGAGCGCAGGATGCGTCGGGCTAGGAGTATTTTTAATACACAATTTATTCCGACCCAAAACTTGTCCTTTAATCCAGGGAGATGCTGTGAGTTGCGGCGAGGAAATTCTCATCAAAACATCTGCTTTTCGATTAAAAGAAAGGGGAGTTAATGACTTTTTGGCTTCTAATTATCAATCTGCTTTTACTTTATTAAAACAATCGTGGAACGAAGAAGAACGCAAAGACCCAGAAACTTTAATTTACATGAATAATGCCCTTTTGAAGGCCAAAAAAGCTGATTACTACACCCTGGCAGTTGCCGTTCCCATTAGCAACAGCGAAGGAGGTACTGTTAATTCTGATTTGGCTAGAGAAATGTTGCGCGGCATTGCCCAGGCCCAAACAGAAGTCAACCTAGGACTCTTTAATTCCGATCGCAATAACGACTTTCCCGGTCAAGGTTTTTTAGCAGGGAAAGCCATTAAGGGCAAGGGTATTAGAGTCATTATCGCTGACGATGCCAATCTGAAAACAGAGGCAAAAGCTAGGGCCTCTTCACTCGTCAAGCAAACCGAGATTTTGGGTGTCGTCGGTCACTATACTAGCGAGATGACTGTGCATGCAGTCGATACTTATGACGAAAATCACTTAGTCTTAATTTCGCCTGGGAGTACGACGGAACAATTAACAGAACAACGTCGGAAGTTTTTCTTTCGCACTGTCCCTAGACATCAAATTACTGCTGAAAACTTCAAGAACAATCTGATTGAAAAGGCAGGTTCCAAAAAAGCTGCGGGTTTCTACTGTCCTGAGATTCAAGCTACTTCTTCATTGTGGGAAGAATTCAGAAAACAGTTTAGACAAGCAGGAGGAAGTATTTTCAGCATCACTGAATACGATTTGTGTAAGAAAAATTTTAACGTTGAACTAGCATTACAAGAAATCGAGCGAACCGAGAAAACAGCGATCGTCTTAAGTACGAGTCATGTCCCGGATGCAGTCAAAAATGCGATGGCACTTATTAAAGCCAATGGCGATCGCAATTGGGTAGTGGGAACCGGGGGAATCTACAGCCAGAAAACCTTAGAAACTGCCTCCCAGTTACCGTCTTTTAAGAAACTGGTGACATCATCCTCTTGGCATCCCTTAGCTGCTCCCAACCCCACATTTGCCGAAAATGCTCGAAAGCTTTGGGGAGGAAACGTCAACCACCGCACTGCTTTAACCTACGATGCAACTCTGACGCTAATTAAAGCAATAGAAAACCAACCGCAACCCAGTCGCGGAGGAATGCAGAAAGCTATTGCGAGTCCGAATTTTAAGGCAAAAGGAGCAACCGGAACTATTGAGTTTGATGAAAAGGGCGATCGCCAAAATTTTCGACCGGAGTTAGTGCATATTGTCAAGTGTGAGAAAGAAAAGTTTGGCGTCACATTTGTTCCCGTCAAATATCCGACGGCAAAAGCGGCAGGTTTAAAGTGCGATTGAACTCGTTTATGATTGTTTCTGTGCGTAATTCCTGACTTATTTACCCAATTCTTGAGAACGCAAATAAGCTGCTTTCACCGCTTCGATCAGCGCAGAACGAAAGCCACTACTCTCTAATTTAGCAATTCCCGCAATAGTTGTGCCGCCGGGACTCGTAACTCTATCTTTCAATTCTGCTGGGTGCATTCCCGTTTCTTGCAATAGTTTCGCCGTACCGAATACTGTTTGCAGGGCTAATTGAGAAGCGATCGCCCGTGGCAGTCCTGCACAAACTCCGCCATCTGTCAAGGCCTCAATCAAAATTGCGACATAACCGGGCCCGGAACCCGAAAGCCCCGTCACCGCATCCAGCATACTCTCAGGTACTTCTACCACTTCTCCGACGGCCTGAAAGATGCGCTTTACCAATTCTAAATCAGCCGATTGAACAAGTTTTCCCGGAGCGACCGCGCTCATTCCCGCCCCCACCGTCGCTGGAGTATTCGGCATCACCCGCAGCACTCCCCGCCCCGGGAAGGCTGGTTCGAGCTTGCTGAGCGGCACTCCTGCCAAAATCGACACTACCACCGCTTCAGGCTGGGAATTAGCCGTTTCTCCATTATTTCCCTGTTTGCGATCGGCTGCCACCGCCAACTCCAAAGCTACGGTATCAAAAACTTGCGGTTTAATCGCCAAAAACAGCACTTCTGTAGCGGCAGCAACTTCTAGATTGCTGGCTGTTGTTCCAATCCCGTAGGTTTCAGTCAAAAATTGGCGCCGTTGAAGTTGTGGCTCGCTCACCAATATTTCTGAAGGCAAATAAACTTTTTGTGCAATTAAGCGGGATAAGAGAGCTTCTCCCATTACCCCGCCGCCGATCGTACCAAATTTTATGTTAGTCATTAGTCATTAGTCATTAGTCAGTTGTCACTTTTGAGTTATCAGTTGTCAGTTGTCAGTTGTCATTGGTTACTTAGTTGTTAGCTAATGTTATTAATCCGCAGTGTTTATTCCACAGTTATTAGTTGTTAACTACTGACTACTGACTACTAACTACTGACTACTGACTACTGACTACTCACCACTGCCAACTGACTACTAACTACTGACTACTGAGCGATGGGAGCTTGTTCTGCCGGCCAGACTGTAGGTGCAGGAGCAGCAGGGCGGGGCCGTCCTTGAGCAGGAGGCACTTCGTGAACCACACCAGACTGAGTTCTCACCTGCACGCAGCTAGGCGTAAACAAGAAAATACTTTCGCCAATTCGCTCTTGATGACCGTCAAGGGCATAAGTACCGCCCGCCACAAAGTCCACAGCTCTTTGCGCTTGGTCTGGGTCCATCACCGTCAGGTTCAAAACTACAGACTTGCGTTCCTTAAGGGCTCGAATTGCTGCCGGCATCTCTTCAAAAGTGCGCGGCTCCATTACTACTACTTCAGAAATCCCGTTCATAGCTCCAGGCATTCCAATCACGTTATTCATTACTGACCCTACTCCCCCGGTTGGTGCAACGACATCCATACCTGTCGATCCTACTACTGACCGCTCCCGCATTCTACGATTTTGACGACGTTCTTCTTCTGCTGCTGCGACGGCAGCGGGGTTGGGTTCAGGCGCTTGGTAGAAGTTCTGATAGCGCTCTCCTTCCGTTTCGTCGTACACGTCATCGTACTCAGGCTCATTGTTGATGCCTACAAAATCTCGCAGTTTAGAAAAAATATTCATGATTCACGCTCCTTCACGACTTTGCTACCCCGACTATACTCGCGTTGCGCGTTAGTTGCGGGTGGCTGACTACTCTATATTTAACCTAAATTGTCTTTATCAGAAGATTTCAATTATTTATCCCCTCCTAGAGCCAAATAAGGTTTGTCCTAGCCGTACCATAGTAGCACCTGCTTGAATTGCCAAATGATAATCTCCCGACATCCCCATCGAGAGCTGTTGCATTTGAATGCAGGGCAAATTTTGCTGCTGGATTTTGTCAGCAAGTTCGCGGGTGCTGTTAAATAATTCTAGGATTTGCGACTCATTTAACCCCTGTGGGGGTATTGTCATCAAACCTTGAATTTTGATATGCTGACATTTGTTTAGTTCTGGAAGGTCGGCAAGCAGTTCAGGAACGCTCCAGCCGTATTTGTCCGGGTCGGGCAACATTTTGACTTGCAGGCAGACTTGGGGAGAGCAGGACATTTCCCCCGCCAAGCGCGAAAGTCGCTGAGCGAGTTTTAAATTGTCGAGAGAGTGAATCCACTGGAAATGCTCTAGGGCCTTGGCCGCTTTGTTGGCTTGCAAGTGGCCGATCAAGTGCCAGTTGATATCCGGTAAATCTTGCAGTTGGCTTTGTTTTTCGGCAGTCTCTTGAACCTTACTCTCGCCAAAATCGCGGATACCGGCGTCGTATGCTTCGCGGATAGCATCAGTCGGTACCTGTTTGGTAACGGCAATTAACCGCACTGATGCGGGCAAGTGTTGGCGAATGCTGTTAATTCGAGAGGCTATGGTCATGGTTGCTTAACGCTGGGAACTGGAGGGAAGGAAAATTAAGAGAGTTACCAATTACCAAATTACTGATTTTCGTTATTGAAACGTGCGCTGGTGAATGGTCTGCAATTGGTCGTACTCTTGATATTGTCCGCTGCGACGCAGGGTTCGCAGGCGAATTTCGACCATGAGGCGAGCGTCGGAGCGGCTGATTGGTTCAAATCTCAGCCCGCCTGGGCCGTTTGTCACCAAAAAAAACAGGCGTTGGGCGTATAGGGTGGTAAATAATTCTTGGCTGTCTTCAACCTGGGATACCCTGAAGAGGAGGCCAAAGTTTGGATGATTCAGGTAAGTTTCGGTAGTCATTCAAGTTTACAGTCGGTCAATTTTAGATTAAAGATTTCGATTTTAGATTTTAGTTTCGGTGTTTGTGGGCACGGCGTTGTTTGAGGGCGGGGTACAAAGGGCGATCGCCGTAGCCATAGAATAGTCTCCGTCATGGCTGAGGCTCAATTGCCACTGGCAATTTCCCCAAACAGAGGCTCGTGCTGCAGCGTTTCCGTGCAGTTGCACATTGGGAGCACCGTTTTCGGAACGCCGAATTTCCACATCTGCATACCGTATTCCCCGCCATCCCGTGCCTAGAGCTTTGACAACAGCTTCTTTTGCTGCCCAGCGCCCCGCTAGTTGGTTGCAGGAAACTCGATTCATTTTACCTTTAATGCTGCTGTGTTGAGAATTTAGTTGCCCGCAGTCCCTTTGTTCGGCGGGCGTGTAAACTTTTTCGAGGAAGCGATCGCCAAAGCGGTCTAATGCAGCTTGAATGCGCGGAACATATACGATATCTGTCCCAAGATAGATGTTCAAGGTCTTGGATCTCTAAATATTTGACTCCATTACTTTAGCAGGACTGTCACGTACCAGACAAAATTTACTCAAATGTAGGCCCGTACTGCAAACCACGAGCTTCATCAATCATTCCCAATTATTCAATCTCAAATTTAATCAATCAATCTAAAATCTAAAATCTAAAATCTAAAATCTCAACTGTCCCAACCCCAAACGAAGCGGGCACTCCAGAGGACGATCAAGCACCCGAGGGCGATCCAGTCTCGGATTTTCAATTGCAACTGGTGCCATTCTACACGGTGTCGATCGGGACTGGTGAAGCCGCGAACTTTCATGGCGCTGGCTATTTGTTCGGCTCGCAGGAGCAAGTTTTCTAAGAGTCGCTCGGCTATCATCAACCACACTTGAGCGGCGCGGCGAAATCCGAGTTTTTTCCAGTCGATCGCTCTGGTTCTGACCGATCGCACTAAATTTTGTATTTCTTCCAATACTAGGGGAATGAAGCGCAAAGATAACGTTAATGTTAGCGCTATTTCGGTAACAGGCCAGTTCAAGCGGCGCAGAGGTTGCATTAAGTTTTCAATCGCGCTGGTGATTTCTTCACTGGCTGTGGTAAGAAGATAGAGGTTGGTACTGTAAATTACTGTGAAAAATAGGGTGCTGACGTTAATAGCTAAATCTAGGGATTTGCGGGTGATTTTAATCGGGCCTTGTTTGAATAAAACGTAACGGTATTTTGTGGGTTGGGGGAGTTGATTTGAGATTTGGGATTTCGGATTGGGGATTGGGGGGTTTGAGCCTAAATTAAAAGTTTTGTACCAGGGTTTTGGCTGGGGCGGGGGTGGAAGAGTTGCGGGCTGTTGGGAAAAGGTGAATTCGTCGGCGGGGATGCGGGGCTGGTGTTCTGATGGGAGTGCGTCGGGGGCGATCGCGCTCAAGCAAAATATTAAAATGCAGAATAGCAGCAGCAGTCCCATTTGCTGTTTCCACACCCGCAAGGGGATTGCTGCTGTTAGTGTCAGTACGATTAACATTCCTACTAGCATCAACCGCCAGATGGGATTGGCGAGTATTGGCGCGATCAGAAATGTCATCAACCAAGCTAGTTTTACGCGGGAGTCTAGCCGGTGAAGCCAGGTTATTGGTTGTTCTAGGTAGAGTCCGATGGGGAGCGATCGAAGTAAGTCCATCTTGGGATTTTAGATTTTAGATTTTAGATTTTAGATTGTTTGATTGTTTGATTGTTTGATTGGGGATTGCTTGATTGGGGATTGTTTGATTGTTTGATTGGGGATTGCTTGATTGTTTGATTTATGGTTGGGATTGTTTGATTTTAGCTTAGCAATTTTTGTGGGTTTGAGATTGTTTTATTTATTTGCGGTTTGCTGTTGGGTTTTTAGCAATTAAAGTTTTGATAGAGGCCACTGTCATTGCTAAAATTTCATTTGTTTCTGACATAATACTCCTCAAATTATCGACATCTACCAATTTAGCTTCAACTATCAACTCCATCCAGTACAAACATTCATCTGCTTCTTCTTCCACTATTCTGAGTTTGGCAATTAAGTCTGCTGTCGATCTAGCGCGACAAGCTGCTCGATAGTTAGCCCCTACAGAAGTTCCTGAACGAATTAACTGCTTGCCAATTACCTCAGAAACGGTATTTTTCGGCAGTGAACTTACTAGCTTAATAACTCTTAATGCTAGAGCCTTCGTTCTTTGTTTAAACTCTTGTTCGTTCATCCGATATTTAGATTTTAGATGAAAAATTTTGCGGTAATTGGCAAGCAATTATATCATTTAACCGCCTTTTTTCTTCAATCTAAAATCCAAAATCGAAAATCGAAAATTACTTGACGCGCAGTGCTCTGTTTGTTGTGCTCATTTCGGTGGCACGAACTTTTTTGCCTCTCCAAAGCAGCCGCATTGGTGTACCGGTAAAGCCGAGGTGTTTGCGAAATTGGCTTTCCATGTAACGGCGGTAATTTTCGGTGAAGCGTTTGGGATCGTTGACAAACAGCGCAATTGTCGGTGGCTGCGATCGCACTTGAGTACCGTAATAGATTTTGCCTTGTTTTCCTTGGCGGGTAACTGGGGCTGAGTGCCAGCTTGTGGCTTCTTCTATGACTTCGTTAATGACGGCCGTAGTGACGCGGCGTTTGTGTTCGTCGGAGGCTTTGTCTACTAATTCAATGATTTTTTCAACTCGCTGTCCGCTCATGGCGCTAACAAAAATCATTTCTGCCCAGTCGAGGAAATAAAGTCTGGTTCTTACTTCTCTTTCGTACTCGTAAATGGTGTCGGAGTCTTTTTCTACGGCGTCCCATTTGTTGACGACTATGATGCAGGCTCGACCTTCTTGGCTGATGCGATCGGCTAATTTTTGGTCTTGATCCGTAACGCCGTCAATTGCGTCAATTACTAACAGTATGACGTTGGCGCGGCGGATGGCTTTGAAAGCGCGGTTGATGCCGAAAAATTCTGCGCCGTATTCGACGTTTTTCTTTTTGCGGATTCCGGCTGTGTCGATCAGGCGGTAGGTTTGACCGTTGCGTTCTACTAAGGTGTCGATCGCGTCGCGGGTTGTGCCGGAAATCGGGCTGACTATGGCACGATTTTCTCCGAGAAATGCGTTTAATAAACTCGATTTGCCGACGTTGGGACGACCGATAATTGCTACTTTAATTTCGTCAACTTCTGGTAATACTTCCGTGGGAAGGTGAGTAATTAATTTGTCGAGCAATTCGCCGGTGCCGTTGCCGTGAATGCCTGAAATTGGGTAAGGTTCTCCGAGTCCCAATTGCCAAAAGTCTGCTGCTTGGGTGAGTCCTGTATTTTCGGATTCGCATTTGTTGACGGCGAGAATGACGGGGACTTTTTGCAGTCGCAGCCAAGATGCGATCGCTTCGTCGCCGCCGGTGAGCCCGGTTTGTCCGTCTACTACGAAAATGGCTGCGCTGGCTTCTGCGAGGGCCGCCATTGCTTGTTCGCGAATTAAAGGCAGAAATTCTGTCTCGTCGTCGAATACTAGACCGCCGGTGTCTACGACTTGATATTCCCGATCGCCCCAGTAAGCCGGTCTGTAAGTGCGATCGCGCGTGATTCCCGGTTCGTCGTGGACGATCGCGTCTTGGGTGTTGGCTAAACGGTTGACGATCGTCGATTTGCCTACATTGGGGCGTCCAATAATAGCAACTATAGGTAGAGGCATAAAAGTAGCAGCAATTAGGCTGCGCCGTAATTTTGAGCTTTAATCTTTAATTATAAAGGAATGTCACTCAAATGGAAAGGCTTATTTCTGTATTGAGGTTACCTGTTTTTGTCGGTTTGTCATACGCATTTTATAGTCGTTCGGCGCGCTGTTAGGTAGCCACCCGTACTGTGGAAAATTGCTTGGCAGCTAATTTTTGCATTTTTGATTCTCAAAACTGCTCGGGGTTTGGCGGTGTTTAAATTTTTGGGAGATTTTGTCACCCTGTTTTTCAACCAGTAAGGTGCAGCGTGCATGGAACCCTACTCTCTACTCTCAATCTTATTAAATAAAAGTTAAAATTTTAATTTTTAGAGTCAAGCTGTGATAAATTTTTAATAAATTGTTAGACCAAATATCTAATTTTAGCGATCGGTTATTATAGAAAACAAGCAGGATTTTAGTCTGTCACACTAGATGGAAACAGTAAACTAAATTATCCTCAAAGCCAAATAAATAGGTGGTTTACAATGGCTGTTATGCAACTAGAAGACGGTAGGACTTATAGGGATATCGGGGCGATCGCCAGCCAACTGGCTGTTTTAAATGTTCAGATCGATCGTCTGCCAATGAGGGAAAATCCTGCGGTTCGAGAACTGCTAGCCCAAGACATTCTCAATGTAACAGAAAAACAGCAGATACTCGCAGCATTTCAAAGCGAGTTGCAACAGTTCAAGCGTGCAGACGGATGTCAGTGGTGCGACTTAAAAGTGCTGCACCCCGGTTCGCCACAGATTTACCCGCTCATGGCTCAAAGCAATCGCACTCACACCCACACAGATCCAGAAGTTCTTCACATTTTAGCTGGGGAATGTGTTTTTGGGTTTGTGTATTCTAACGGCTGTCAGGTACAGTTAATGCTGGAAGCTGAAGAATACATTAAAGTGCCCGCAAATACCGAACATTGGTTTTATCTCACTCAGTCGTTGTACTTGAAAGCCGTGCAGTATTACACAACTGCTCAAGGGTGGGTTCCTCAGTACACTAACAGGAAGTTAAAAATTAAAAACTAATGTAGTGCGAGCCGTGCACATATTCGTAAAAACTCAATGTAAGGTGCGTACTGCGCACCTTACTAAAAATTAATGTTACCCATGAAAGGCTATCTAATCGAGTGGTGTAGCTATTTCAATTTCTTCGCAGCGCTGCAAAAGCGCTTCTATTTCCTGAGCTAAAAAAATTACTTCCGGCCAAGAAGAACCGTTGATTAAATCTTGAGCGTGAGCTAATTTGTTTCTCAATGCCTCTGCTGATTTTAAAAAACGCTCTCCGTAGCGTTTGGATTTGAGTCCCAGCCGATCGACTATTTCCGCAGAAGTCAGGATTAAATCTCGCTTGTCGCAAAATTGCAGGTAATCGATTAGATCAATCGCTTCATTTCGCGATCGCCCCAATTCCCAAAGGTGTTTTGCCGCTACGATGCGATCGCCCTTAAGCAATTTCTGCCAAGAATCTTGGGGAAAGTAGATGCGCACGATTCGCAATAAATTCATTTCCAAAAGCGTCACCAATCCAAATAGCAGCATCCGCACCGGTGCTTTTTGCAAATCGCCGCAGGTAACAATTCCGTTGATCCTGTTGCTTTCCAATACAAATAATCTCGGTTTTTCTCGCAGCAGCGGGAGCAATTCCATTAAAGGAGTGGCCGCGGCGATTAATTGTGAGGGGTGAAAAATTTGCTGGTAGTCGCTGCACTTGCCTTTACCTAAGTGCGATCGTTCTACATAGCCGCAAACCGTGCCGTTTTCTTCGATACCGAGCACGTCAAAATCGCGGGCCTCCATCCACGATCGCAATTTGGCTGCGTCTTCGCAAGCGGGGACAGCTTTCAGCGGTTCCGCGAGGTATTTAACTGTAATGCTGTCTTTGAATAAATCCCGCAAGTCCGCGGAGCTTGATTTTAAATGTTTCATGTCCGGTAACTTCATGGATCGTTGCTGCAAGTAGAGACGCGGCATTACTGTGGAGAGCATCTCAGTTTTGTAAAAAGCATTTTTTAGGAGTGCGAGCGGGACGATCGCACACCGACAGTAAAAACAAAACTGAGATGCTCCCTTACCGCGTCCTTACAGATTTCATGATATTACTTACTGGCTAATTCCGGGCAATAATGGTTGGCGGCAAGGGTGGTAATAATATCGGCATCGGCGAGAAAACTTTCTTTGACAGTTGGATTTTCGATACTCGCAGCTTGCCCGATCGCTCTTAATTTAAACTCCGGCAGAGAAAGTCCCGATTTTGCTTCCGCACACATTCTTTTAGCTGTGGCAATTTTTTGACCGGGGGCCCTTTGGATTTCTTGCAGTAAATTGTTCGTTGCTTCTGGAGAGTAGCTTTTTGCTAAGCGTTTGTAGTCTTCGAGAAATTTCCCATCGTTTCCTGTCAGCTTAATGTCGGATTCTTGAGGCGAACACAACAAATTTAAGTTAATTACTTCTCCCGCTGAATTGACCAGAAAACATCCTTCGCGTTCTTGGGCGATCGCGCTTGGGTCGCTGGGTACAAATTGTATAATAACGGCGGACAAAACAGCAGTTAAACGCAAGTATTTTAGCATGGGAATTACGTGATATATTTTGAATTTTAACCGCAGAATGCGGAGCCGTAGGGTGTTAGGGAGTCAGAGCGTGTAGCGACATAAACCAGCCCCGACTAAGCGAAAAGCAATTATTGCAGGAAATTTAACCGACATAATATCAGACGAGCATTTCGTTGTCTATGGAAGTTTTCATTAACAGCAAACATCCCCCTTCTGTGAGGGGCGAATGTGTGGAACCGGGAACCGATCGAATGTAGTCACCTTGATGGCAAATTTCCCCTTCTACAATTAAGTCTCCTTCTAATACAAGCACTTCCTCCGAGGCAGCGTGTCGGTGCATGGGAAATGTTACTCCCGGTTCTAGTCGCATCAAGCAGGTAATTTCGCGCTTTTTTTTGTCAATGTAAAGCTTGCCGAACGAGACTCCCGGAACTCCATAAGATTTCCATTGAACATCGTGCGATCGCACGATTAAAGATGGAGTATTGTTCTCTGTTGGGGAGCTAACAATGGGCTTTAAATTGACTGATTCTGCCGGAGTTGGCGGCAGTTCGGCTATGCGCTGGAACAGGCGGTTTTTGAGGTCGGGAGCGACAGGAACTGGGGGGGCTGTGTAGGCGAGCGCGGCAATTGCTGCTTCAAAAGCTGCTAATTCCCTTGTAAGTTCTGCGGACTCTTTCAATTTCTCTGCAAATGCGCCGCGTTCTGACTCGTCGAGGATATCGAGAGCTTGAAGGGCTGCAAGGATTTTATACTCCTCGTCTGGCATCATTTCCATCTGTTTTCCGCCATTAATTGTAATTCAGCCTAAGTTGATTTTAAATTTGAGATTGGTCTGCTGCCCTCGCACTCAAGATGGATGATTGGAGATGCCATAATTTTAGATTGATGTTACAAAACTTCAATTTTGTTTTTTGAAAATCTAAAAAAATTGTTCGCTCAAAGCTTGACGCAATTTGGAAATACCCAACCTAATTCTGGTTTTGATTGTACCTGTCGGGATACCAGTTTTAGCCGCGATCGCCGCGCAAGTCAGCCCTTGGTAGTAGGCGAGTTCGATCGCCTCTTGCTGTTCCTTTGGCAGTTTTTCTAAGGCTGCTTTGACTTGTTCGCTGCGTTCTTTAAACATTGCATCTTCCATCGGTTCTGCAACGCTAGAGATGGGTACTTTAGCATCTTCCAGACAAGCTTCAGCAGCCCGGACTGTTCGCTGCATCGCTCGGAGCCGATCGAGGGAACGGCTGCGGGTAAGCATGAACAACCAAGTATCTGCTCGACTGCGAGAAGGATCGTAAGTTGCTGCTTTTTGCCAAATTTGGGAAAAAACATCGAGTACAACTTCTTCAGCTTCTTCTACCGAACCCAGAATTTTGTAAGCGAGAGCGTAACTTGGGCGACCGTAGCGATCGTAAAGTTTAGCTAATGCCGTTTGGTCTTTCCGGGCAATCTGCACTAAAAGCAGCGATTCATCGCCTGACTTCTGGCCTGTCATTTCAGTGTACCCAAAATTTTTGTTTTGACGGCACAGATCCAAAATTAACAATTCGGCGTATATCAGTACAGAACATAATTGTAAGTTTGAAGTTGGGGGTACAAGCTGGAGTATGCCTTTTCGGGCTAATTTTGTCGTGCTTTGAATTGTAAAAATCCCAAGTCATCTTGAATTTTACCACCTGATTAGTAATTTTTTTGACACTTAGCAATCCGCTTTATGCACAACGAAGAAATGCCCTGAGCCTGAACAGTCAATCGATTTTAGATTTTAGATTTTAGATTAAAGATTAAAGAATTGAAGCATTGACCCCCACGGATTAATTCGGGGGGCAAGTTTCATCGGATACAGGTTTTTTATTTCTGGACGGATGAATCCGGGGGCTTGTATCCTGGATGCTTTCGGTTAAACCAGCGATTCACTCGTTCCTAAGCTTTGTTAGTTCGCTCCCAAGAAAAGCCTAGAAACCTATACAAGCGATGCTCTGGCTCCACTAGAGCGAGGGAGGCTCTGTCTTTGAGCAGGGATTCCCAAAAATAGTCCGGGAACGAGTAAATGCTCAATAATGCCCTTTTTTACATAAATTAATCTGGCAGCACAGATCCAAAATTGCCAAACCTTCGTATACAACCAATAGGAGAAGGCTCAGCAACAGCTCAAAGGCCCGACAGGTTGACAGATTTCCACCTGTTGCTACAAAACTAAAACCCGCGAATGCGGGTTATTTACCATTGATTTGTGGAAAAATTTCATTGAAATAAAGGTGCTAACTGTGAAGCTCACAAAAAAAATTCGCCGAACCATACTAGCTATTGAAGTAGCTCTAATTGCTCTATTAACTCCAGGGATAATTGTCGCTTCCGACCACGACGACGGCGAAGTAGATATCAAAGGTCGCGCTGTCAATTTAACTGACCTCTACGTATTTCGGGAAAAAGACCAAAATTCAGGAGCTGCCGAGGGGGATTTAGTATTGATCCTGAATTCAAATCCCAGGTCTGTAGCTCGCTATCAATATTATTTCAGCACCACTGCTCTCTACCAAGTTCACATCTCGCAGGTAGGTGACGTAAATTCTACCCCGACTGGACGCGCCGATATTGTGTTGCGGTTTGCTTTCAGTCCGCCTAACAATAAAGGTATGCAGGCAGTGGCTGTAACTGCTGTTCGCGGTGGCTCGGAGACAGTTGCTAAGACTACAGTCAACGGCGGGCTAATTGCCACAACTCCGCTGAATTCTAACGCTGTTTTGAATACAGTACCTGTGGGCGGTTCTAACCTGACTGTATTTGCAGGCTTGCGGGAAGACCCGTTTTTCTTTGATGTCGAACAATTTTTTAGAGTTCGCGCCGCAGCTTTGGGAACGGGGCCGCGCACTGCTTTTAAACAACCGAATCAAGCGATCGACTTTACTAAAGGTTACAACGTCAATACAATTGCCGTGCGCGTTCCGAAAGCGTTTTTGCAAGCAGGAAGCGGGGCGAATACTTTTGATGTTTGGTCAACTGTTTCTATCAGAGACGGAGCTGGCGGTTTCAAACAATTCGAGCGTTTGGCGAGACCTGCAATTAATGAGGGTTTGATAGTTACTCCCGACTTCCTGGAAGCATTCAACAGTATTCCTCCGAGATTGGATTTGAGCGGTGCGGCTGCTCCAGTGCGGCAGGAAGCTGTTGCTACTCTAAATGCTGTGGATCTTTTGGACGGTCGGGATAATGTCGATCCAAATGCGATCGCCGGAGCTTTCTTACCCGATGTCATGCGGATCGATACCACAAAAACCAGCGGCTACGCTAGCGCTACAAATGCTCAAGGAAGCTTGATCGGAGGTCGTATGCTGATGGACGACGTTATTGATATCACTCTGGGAGCTTTGGTGGGTTCTCCGGTTGGCGATAACGTTTCATATAACGGAACTGCGGGAAATCCGGCTCAGGGACACAAACCTTTAGAACCGAATTTTCCTTATTTGGCTTTGCCTAATTAGTCATTAGTCATTAGTCATTAGTCATTAGTCATTAGTCATTAGTCATTAGTCATTAGTTATGAATTATTGGCTAATGACAGATAGAAAATACTTTTTTAACCGCAGATGAACGCTAATTAACGCGGATGTATGAAAACTAAAACTAAACCGGAAATAAAATCTGACATTTTCTCGTGGGGGCGGCTGATAGTAGCTCCTTTAGTTGGAATGGTAGTCGTGAATTTACCTCCTAATTTGCGTTTTATTTCAGATAACTTTTCTAACAAAACTCCCGAAAATCTCGATGCTAATTACCGATATCATTTCTCGGAAAGTTTGAGAAATAATCCGAATCAAAAGGAAGCAATTCAGCAAGAAATTGCTTTTTACCAGCAGTGGCTGGCTGTTGATTCCCGCAGCGGTTTGAACCGGGCGGCACTGGCGGGATCTTATTTAAAAATGGCTCGCGCAACTGGGGAGGGAGGTTGGTTTTTATTGGCAGAACAGGCGGCTCAAAGGTCGATCGCCGATTTGCCTTTTGACAACAAAGGTGCGCTTTTAGTTTTAGCTCGAATTGCTGAGGCAAGACACGATTTTGCTACTGCTTTGCGCTTTGCTAAACAGGCGGGTTCTGACAATGAAGATGCGATCGCCCTTTCAGTTACATCTCACTTAGCGATGGGAAAAGTGAGCGAGGCAAATGCAGCCGCAGAAGCCTTAGTTAACCGGATTCCGAACTTGGGTTCTCTCACTTTGAGAGCATTGGTGAGAGAGTCTCAGGGCCGAGATGCTGACGTTTTGCAGGATTACCGCCAAGCAATGGCGGCGGAGGAACCGGGAGAGGTTGCGGGTTCGGCGCGGGCCCGATCGCTCTTGGGTCGATTTTACGCGCGTCGCGGGCAGTTTGTGCAGGCGAAAGCGCTGTTTTTGGAGGCGCTGCGGTTGGTGCCGCGATACCCGCTGGCGCTGATTTATTTGGCGGATTTGGAGACGCGGCAGGGTAATTATCGGGAGGCGGAAGGCTATTACAGCAAGGTTTCGGCGTATTCTGGCCATGTTGCGACTGTGTTCGACCGCATTGTCGATCGCGGTATGGCGAGGGTGAAGAATTTGCAGGGAGATGCAAGCGAATCCCGGCGACTTCGCGACAAAGCAGAAGCGGGGCTGCGACAGGAACAGGTTTCTGGAACTCGCGGTTTTGGGCACCGCAGGGATTTGGCGAGTTTGCTGCTGGAAAAAGGTCGATCGCAGGATGTCGCGGAAGCGCTGGCGTTAATGCAGGAGGAGGTGAAAATTCGGCGGGATGCGGTGACGCTGGATACTTTTGCCTGGGCGCTTTCCGCCGCTGGGGAATGGCAAAAGGCCGATCGAGTGATGGCCGAAATACTGCGATCGGGCATTCGCGATGCGGGGATGTTTTACCGGGCTGGTGCGATCGCCCGCACTTTAGGTAAGGATGCTGAATCTCGCGCTTATTTTCAAAAGTCCAAGGAAATTGACCCGAGTTTTGACGATCGATCTCGCCAAGCATTGGGTTTGGGAAGTTATGAATTTTGAAATCAGCCAGAAGAACAGCCTCTTGAAGCAGGAGAAATTTATGCACACAAAATTTGTGCGATCGTACAAATATCTGATTCTTTTTTTTCTGACAATATTACTATTTTTCACAACCTCAACCAGACCAGTTTACTCGCACTGGTCAGACTTATCTGTAGCAGAAATAGTAGTCAACGATTTGCAAACTGAAGTAACATTAACCTTCCCAACCGGCTTAACAAACTTCGCCGACGACAATCGAGACAGCCAGCTACAACCTGCTGAAGTTCGGAGCCATCAAACACAGCTAGACAATTTTTTTAGCCAACAAATCCGCATCGCCAACAGTAGCAACATTCAAGGATCTGTAGCAGTAACATCGCTAGAAATAGCAGCTAAAACCGCCAGCTTAATCCAGCAGCCGAATACCCACAGCACCTTAATCTTAAACTACACCTGGGCCGCACCTTCTCAAAATATAACCCCCGGTTTACCTGACTCAATTTCCATCTCAAAACCCGATAAATTGCGGATTAATTACAATCTGTTTTTGCCCGGAGTGCTGACAGCTAGCTGTCAAGCTACGATCGTGCAAGCGGGTGCTGTAAAAAGCTTTGTGTTTACGCCGCAAAACCGAGACTTTTTGTTAACGGGAAATGAATCTATCTGGGATTCTGGTTGGAGTTTGCTGCTAGCAGTAGCGGGAGCCTTTGCTTGGGGATGCGTGCACGCGATGTCGCCCGGACACGGAAAAACCATAGTCGGCGCTTATTTAGTGGGTTCGCGGGCTACTCCGGTACACGCTTTATTTCTAGCAGCGACGACTACAATTACTCACACTGCCGGGGTGTTTGCTGTGGGCGGAATTACTTTGTTTGCTTCTAACTTAATCGACCCAGAAAAATTAGATCTTTGGCTGAGTTTAATCTCGGGTATATTAGTAGCATTCATCGGGCTTAACTTACTCTTAGAAAAAATCAAAACTAGGTTGGTAGTGAGGACTGAAGTTCTCAAAAAAATCAAAAGAAAATTTTTTAATAGTAAAAATTGGTTTCTAAGGACTAAAGTCTTTACTGTCGAAGGTGAAGAAGCAGTAAATCTTTTGAGTAGGGGAAGTTGGGAGAGAGAATTTAAACCTGTAAAACCCGATATATCTCACCACTACCACCATCACGGAGACGGCCGGGTTCACTCGCATTTGCCGCCCGGTGCTGACGGTTCTCCCATTACTTGGAAAAGCTTATTAGCTTTAGGAATTTCCGGCGGTTTGTTGCCTTGTCCTTCCGCTTTGGTGATGCTGTTGAGCGCGTCGGCTTTGGGCAATGTTGGTTTGGGAATGACGCTAGTGGTAGCATTTAGTTTGGGATTGGCTTTAGTGCTGAGTGCGATCGGATTAATCTTAGTTTATGCCAAACGTAATTTTGATAAACTGCCAAAGCAGATAACCGCAGTCAAATTTTTGCCTGCGATTAGCGCGATGTTTGTAATGTTTTTGGGGTTGGGGATTACCGGACAGGCTATGTTTAAAATATTGGGGGCGAATCAGTGAGTAATTCGCAATGGATAAGTAGCGTCACCGAAATCAACCAGCACTTACGCCTAAATCGTGTTTATAAATTTTCTCTAGCTGGGGATTCTTGATAGTTTTTGGGTGCCAAAATTGAACTAAGCTAATCAGCATTTAAATTGCATCGACAGAAATAATCAAACCATTAGTGGGCTGTTGTTCGCAGCAAGGCCAGAAATATGCAATTTAAATGCTCAACAGCTTAGCAGGCGGGAAGTCCCCGCCCCGACAAGGGTTTGAATTGGCGGGAAGTCCCCACCAATTCAAGATCAGCTCGCACTATGTTTATTAATAATTTCGGCTAAATCCGGTACTCCCTTTTCCACGTAAGTCTTAGCTGAGGGGCGGAGTTTGGCATAGGCGCCTTTAACAACCCCTCTTGTGCTGTTCTCTACCCTTTTGTCGCTGATCTGGAGCAATTCGTCTGCCACTATAGCTTTTCTTTCAGCAAGATATTCGACCGGGTTGCCATTGTTGACCGCTTCAGTCCACATCGGATCGAGTGCGATCGAGATTTCTGGCAAAAGTTGATCGACGACTTGGGCGCAATAGTCAGCCCGTATCCCATTGACAGTAGAGTAGGCAGCTTTAAGAGCCAGACCGCCCAATCCCGGCGCTGCAGCAACTTGTTTGTCTATCAACTTTACACAGTCATCAACAAAAGTTTTTCTGTTGTTTTCATCCAAGAGAATATCGCCAAGTCCCATTTTCACTTTCCTTGATTTAATGGTCAATGTGCTTATTAGCTTTCAACTCAATCAGACATCATATATCTATTTTGATCGTTTACTCAAAATTACCTGACTTTTTTAAGGTGGAATGTCTCTACTTGACAACCTGATGTTGAGATTTGTTTAGTATCTTATGGGAACTAATGTCCGATATGCTACTCATTATTGAGCTACGGTTTGTAGTAAGGGCTTTAGTCCTTATTAGCTGATATTAATGAGGACTAAAGCCCTTACTACCAACTGATGAGTTGTGAACAGTCACATAGCAAAGAGAAGTACTCGAAAAAAATATTAGAGAGACTCTGCCTAAGTTCGATCGCGCTTGCACGTATCTTGCACGTATCATTACGATTGGACGTTCGGCTTGATGCCCGCAGGTACTGCAACGAGGGGAAGTTTGACGGTTTGAGCCGGACGATCGCTCGATCGCAATACTAAATTTTTCGGTAATGTGGCGGAAGTGCTTAGTCCGGGAAAGACTTGAAGCGATAAGGTTAAGCCGGCCGCTAATAAAATTTTTTCTAACATGGCACTGTCTCCAATACATATGCCCTAGGGCATAATTCCTCTTACACATACACCATATAAACATCCTCTGTCCCTTGGTGCGATCGCACGGGCATAGTTAAGTGACACATATCACGACAAAAGAGGGGGTGATGGGAATAGGGGGTGATGGGGTAGGGGGGAGAGAGAGTAGTCGGGGAGAACGGGAAAATCTTTACGCTTGACTTCTTGCGTCAAGATCCGTTAAATCCGTTAAATCCCCTACACTGCTCGTTGCCGAACTTCCCGAAAAATCGAGAATTGTCCGAGAGAAAGAAGCCGTTGAGTCTCTCTGAAAGGTAGAATTAGCGCGTAGAAGTTATTTGACACAGCGGAGGTACCGACAATATGCTTGCATACTTTCTGGCGTTGGCGGTCGGTCTAGGCAGCTTCAGTATTTACATGGCTGCCTTCTTTTTTCCAGAAGTTCACCGCAAAAGTGATTTTACCTGGAGCGGGGTAGGGCTTTTTTATGCGTTAATTTTATGGGCTTGTGCGGGACGAATTACTGGTGCTCTCCTGCTTGGTCAAATGGCGGGTGTGGCTATGTTGGGTTGGTTTGCTTGGGAAACTCTGACTTTGCGCAGGCTGGTGACGCCCGTTGCTGAGCAAACGCCGATTCCTCAGTCCGTGAGTTTGCCGGGGGCAGCAGGTGGACTGTTGGCGGGCTTGTTTACCAAGAAACAAGAGCCGGCAGCGAAAAAACCTAAGTTTGTTCGATCGCCCAAACCGAAAACTGATGCGGTTCCAGCACCCGCTGTGGATAAGGGCGAGATAAAGCTAGAGGAAGAGCCCGCGATTCCCCCAATAGCTGAAATTATTGCCGAAAGTTCGATCGATTCGACAGCCGAAAGTGCGATCGGCCCTGACTTGAAAATTCCCGACAGGAACGCACCTGCAATTGCAGAAATACCCGTCTTTTCAGTCGAAACTCCTGCTGCTGAGACTTCACCAACCCCAGCAGAATTAGCCAGCAACTTCACTCCTCTACCTCTACCTCTAGAAATTTCTGAAATTCCCGCTGCAGCAAGTTTGGAGCCAGCACAGGCTCAGCCAGAGCCTCAACAGCAGCCAGAAGCCGATGATTTTGACGAGATGGAAACAGAATGGAGGACAGCCGTTAAAGACTCGCAAGCCGCAGCGGCCGCAGCGGTCGCGGCCCCAACTCCTGCCAAACCTGCTAAAAAATCCGGCGGTTTCGGGAGTCTGTTCGGCAATATCAAAAATAGTCTCGGCGGTATTTTGGGACGGGGTGCGGGTAAAAACAAGTCTGATGCAACTCCCCAGACACCAAAACCTTCAGCGACTCCTGAATCGATCGCACCTGAATCTAAAATAACGGCAAGTCCTGCACCGGGTATCGACCAGATTCTCGAATCCGAATTAGCCGAGGCGGCCGCGGAAGTGGCAGCCGAAAGCAGCAACACTGCTGTTGAAACCAGCCAAGCAGTGCCGTTTCCCAGGGATGTTGAAGCAATGGCCGATTTGATGGCGGCAGAAATCGCGAGTTTTGACAAAATAGGGGAAAGTCCGATCGACGAGCGATCGTCCGCCCAAACCCAGACACCTCTGGCTGCGGTTGGTGAACCAGAAGCAACAGCCCCTGCTGTATCTCTGGAAACCCAGACACCGCTGGCTGCAGTTGGTGAACCGGAAGCAGCAGCAGGCGTACCGGAAGCAGAAGCCCCAGCAGCATCGATAGAAATGACTGTGGTGGAAATGGCAGCGCCTGTAGAGATAGAAGTACCGGGAGAACCTGGGTTGAGC
Organism: Microcoleus asticus IPMA8; assembly: GCF_013179805.1. Lineage (GTDB taxonomy): Bacteria > Cyanobacteriota > Cyanobacteriia > Cyanobacteriales > Microcoleaceae > Microcoleus > Microcoleus asticus. Next base: position 28,797 of record NZ_SRRZ01000083.1, read on the forward strand.
GTGCAGGTGGAAACGGTTTCAGTATCAGTGATCTCGATCGAATCCACAGGTGAAGAACTCTCTTCTGAGGGAGAACAACCAAAATTGATTCGCCCGAATCCCCCCCCTTCGGAGCTAGTATAAGCTGCTCAAGCGGCCGATGAATCCAAGTCTGAAAATCTATCCGACGAAGATAAGCCCTCATCTTGAGGCTAAAAGCAAAAGGTAGAAATCAGAATTTTTTTTGATTCTGCCTTCTGCCTTCTTACTTATTACTTTTTACTTTTTACTTCTTACTTTTTACTTCTTCCCTCTTCCCTCTTCCTTCTTCCTTCTTCATTCTTCCTTCTTCCTTCTTCCTTCTTCCCTCTTCCTTCTTCCTTCTTCCTTCTTCCCTCTTCCTTCTCCCTTAATATTATGAAAGCAATTATGGTCGTGGGAACAACATCTCACGCAGGGAAATCTTTACTTGTTGCAGCTTTGTGTCGAATCTTTGCTCGGCGAGGCTGGCGGGTAACTCCGTTTAAAGGTCAGAATATGGCACTGAATTCCTATGTCACAGCCGCCGGCGGAGAGATTGGTTACGCTCAAGCAGTGCAAGCTTGGGCCGCAGGCGTCGCACCTTGGGTAGAAATGAATCCGATTTTGCTCAAGCCGCAAGGAGACATGACTTCTCAATTGATTGTCAAGGGTCGGGCGATCGCAAATGTGCGAGCATCTCAATATTACGAGCAGTATTTCGATATCGGCTGGCAAGCTATTCGGGAATCTTTAGAATTTCTCCGTCAAGAATTTGACATGATTGTGTGTGAGGGAGCCGGTAGCCCTGCTGAAATTAATCTCAAACACCGCGATTTAACAAATATGCGGGTAGCTAAACATTTAAAAGCTCGAACTTTGCTAGTAGTTGATATCGATCGCGGCGGCGCTTTTGCTCACATTATCGGTACTTTGGAATTGCTCGATCCAGACGAACGGGCTTTAATTAAAGGATTCATTATTAATAAGTTCCGAGGACAAAAATCGATCTTAGATCCGGGTTTAACTTGGCTAGAAGAAAGGACAGGAATCCCGGTAGTTGGTGTGATTCCTTGGATAGACGAAGTGTTTCCCTCAGAAGATTCTCTCGATTTGCTCGATCGGCGTTCTCCCAATTCTCAAACCGACATAAATATTTCGGTCATCCGCCTGCCCCGAATTTCTAATTTTACCGACTTTGACCCCTTAGAATCGGAAACTTCCGTCACCGTCAAATATGTCAGCCCAAAAGACCATTTAGGCCATCCCGATGCCGTGATTTTACCAGGGTCTAAAACTACAATTTCCGATTTGCAAGTGCTGCGCCAAACAGGTATGGCAAAAGCTATTCAAAATTATTTAGTAGCTGGCGGTACAGTCATGGGAGTTTGCGGCGGCTTTCAGATGCTGGGACAAAGTATCACCGATAAAGAAGGCATTGAGGGAGAAAAGGGCGAATTTCCAGGATTGGGATTGCTGCCTTTGAAAACTGCGATGGCACCGAACAAAATTGCGCGCCAACGAATCGTAACATCTAACTATCCTCAACCGGGTTTGCCAGTTTCCGGTTACGAAATTCATCAAGGAAAAACGCAAATCCTAGAGTCAGATTTGACTCAACCGCTATTTGACGATGCTAGTTTAGGCATTGTCAATACTTCTCAATCAATTTGGGGTACATACCTGCACGGCATCTTTGACAACGGAGCTTGGCGGCGAGCTTGGTTAAATCACTTGCGGCAGCAGCGGGGACTCCGCGCATTGCCTACAGGTATTCCTAATTACCGAGAACACCGAGAAACTCTGTTAGACTCTCTAGCAGATACAGTGGAAAAGCATTTAGATATCAAGCATATTTTAGGTTAATTAGTTAACTGTTGACTGTTGACTGTTAACTGTTAACTATTGTTGTTAGAGTTGAGGTTAAAATTAAATGACAAAAGTTTGTTTTTTACCAGATAATGTTTCAGTTGAAGCTGAACCCGGAGAGCTTTTGCTAGATGTAGCCAAACGTGCAGGGGTTTCTATTCCTACTGGCTGTCTCATGGGTTCTTGTCACGCTTGCGAAGTAGAAATTGATGACGGAGATACAATTTGTGCTTGTATTTCCGGCATTCCTTCGGGGAAAAAGCAAGTGACAATTAATTTGTATGTTGACCCGACTTGGTAATTTGTCACTTAGCAGTTGGCAGTTGGCAGTGGGTTGTTGGCATTAGTCATTAGTCATTAGTCATTGGTCATTAGTCAACAGTCAACAGCTAATTTTTTTGCCATTCTTGCTGTTTCTTGCGAGCAGATTGCAGCCATTTTTGGGATTCGGGATAAACAGTTGTACCGGGCTTGACGGATTCTAATTGATTGATAATTTGTTGCAACTGGCTGAGGGAGTAAGCGGGATTTTGAGAATTCACATTATTTTGCAAGTTGGCAAACAAGCTTTTAGCTTCTTGCAAAGCTTTTGCAGAATCTTTTTCTGCTTCCAGTCTAATCTGGGTAATTCCTAAATCTTTTTGATATTGAGCGAGTTTGGTTTGAGCGTCGAGATAGCCAGGGTTATCGAGAGGAATCAATTTCAGTCTGTTAATAGCTTCTTGCCACAATTGTGCTATTTGCTCCCACTGTGCGGCGGGATGTGGCGGTTTTTTGGCGGCGACGGCTGCGGAGAGAGCAAATTCTTTGGCAGCTTCAATTAAGTTGTCAGCCTGCACAGAACCGGTGGCGATGCCGCCCATTGCTTGAAAGTCTCTTTCTGCTGCTTTGAGTGTTTTTTTAGCCGTTTCTCCCGCGAGGGTTTCGGCGGGAATTTGATTGAGTTGGTCGATCGCACTTTGCCAATTTACCGTCGCTTTTTGTCTATCCGCAGCCGTTTTGGCTTGCTGATACTCCTGTTTCGCGGCTTTTAGGGTTTGTTCGACTTGATTTAACTGAGTAAAAGCATTTTTTTGCTGGAAAATCTGAGCCTCCATCCGCCCGACATTTTTGCGGGCGGCTTCAAATTCATCGAATGTAAACTGCCAACTGCAGCGGAAAAAAGAGCAGTACCTCTTTGGGTAATAGCCGAGGAACCACACCGGTAAGGCGTCGAGGTGTTTTTGAGCCTCTTTTGCTTTAATTTCGCCCAAGTCAAAATCAGCGACAGCGGTGGCTTTATTCACCAGTTGATCGGATTGTTCCACAAGGGCGATCGCCTGCCGGTAATTGTGATCCATACTCATAAAACTCGGCAGCAACAATATCGGCATTGTTTTGGCCACGGGCCAGCGAATCATGGGAAAAGGTAGGTTAATCAGCCAAATTATCCCCGCAGCACTTCCCAACAAACTCCCAGCAAAGATGATTTTACCGAACAATCCGGGCGGGCGGTTGGCTTTGACGGCAGCTTTGAGAGCTTGTTCGCTGAAGTTAGGAAATTCGTCTTTGAAGGTATCGCGGATTTCTTCTCTTGACGCGAAAGTGCCGTTTTGCGATCGTAACTTCTCCAACCGCTTGATTACCATCCGTCGGTAGACATCACCGGCTAGACTATCAGCCGCCGCGCACTTGTCAACTTCGGCCCGCAAAATTTCAAAAGCTTGATCGGTAAGACGCGCCATAAAACTCACCTATTCCCTTTTAATTATTTTACAGGTTCCAGTCAAAATAATTGTTAAAATATATAAAGTTTATATCAAATAATGCGAATTAAGTTCATGCCCACTGCTTTAATCACTGGTGCTTCTGGCGGAATTGGTGCAGCCTTTGCCGCCGAATTAGCCAAACGCCAGCACAATCTAATCTTGGTAGCTCGTTCCGAAGATAAATTGCAACAGTTAGCTGCTAAACTGCAACAATTCAAGGTTCGGGTAGAAGTAATCGTGCAAGATTTGAGCGCACCGGGCGCTGGAACTGCTGTATTTGATACGGTTGTTAAAAAAGGTTGGACGGTTGATTTGTTGGTGAATAATGCGGGTTTTGGAGATTACGGTGTTTTTGCCGATCGCCCGCTTGACAAACAACTAAGGAATGAAAATTTAATAACATCAGCGATGTATAATAAATAAATGAGTGAATATGAATAGGTTTATGTTGCGGTAGAGATGTCAAATATT
>NZ_SRRZ01000084.1 GCF_013179805.1 Microcoleus asticus IPMA8
CCCACTGATTAAAAAATTATTTATGCTGGTAACTCATTGTCAAGTTTTTGATTTTCCCAAGTTATATATGTATAACTTTTTTGTTGAAAAACTGAATTAATACCAACTTAATCATGATTAGTGAAGCCCGATTAATTTGCAACTGATTTAGGATTGCTATATATTTTGGCAAGTAAATCAATCTAATTAAACGTAGAATTATCTCGCTGTTATCTCACCGAATTCTTTAAAAATTCGGAAATTTGGGTTTTGTGTTTTGCATGAGGAATATAGAGGCAAAAAACAGCATTTGCTAAATCTTTCAGTTATCCGATGTTTCTCGATCTGACGAATAATGTGTGACATACTTCGTGAAGTATAGGTATAGCAGGCTGCTTCAAAGCTCGATCGCTCGTTAGCGAAGCCCTCGAAGAGGATCGCCCACCCCCAACTTTAAGCGAACACCCAACTCCCGAACCCTCCCCGTTTATTAAACTTTGTGGCAGGCTATGATTGACGGTTGGCAGCTTTTGAGAATCTAAATGCTAAACACAAATACAATAATTTCCAGCCTGCTGTTATTTATCCCGGTTTCCATCGCCGGACACTTTCTCGGCTGGGAACCCTCCACAATCTTCGTCACCTCGGCTTTAGCCATCATCCCCCTAGCCGCGTGGATGGGGACGGCCACCGAAGAAATCGCCGTCGTCCTCGGTGCCAATTTGGGGGGTTTGCTGAACGCTACCTTCGGAAATGCTACGGAACTGATTATTGGCATCGTCGCACTCAACGCCGGACTAATAGATGTTGTCAAGGCCAGCATCACCGGTTCAATTATGAGCAACCTGCTGCTGGTGATGGGATTGGCGATGCTGCTGGGCGGCTTGCGCTACAAAGAACAAGATTTTCAGCCGACAGTCGCCCGGTTGAATGCTTCAGCGATGAACTTAGCCGTGATTGCCATTTTGGTGCCGACGGCAGTTAATGCCACCTCTATTGGCATCCCTCCGGCAACTATGCAGAACCTCTCTAGCGCTGTTGCTGTAGTGCTGATCGTCGTCTACGTGCTGACGCTGCTGTTTTCGATGAAAACCCACAGTTATCTGTACGATGCAGGGGTGGCAGAAATAGAAATGCTTGAAGAATTAGCCGAAAGTAACTTAGCACCAGACAGTCCAGACCACAAAGTCAATCTGCCGCTGTGGATTGGGGTGCTGTTAGCCTGTACCCTGATGGTAGCTGTCGAGTCGGAACTGTTGGTGGGTACTCTGGAAGAAGCGACGGCGCGTTTGGGCCTGACATCACTGTTTACCGGGGTGATTTTAGTGCCGATTATTGGCAATGCGGCCGAACACACGACGGCGGTGACGGTGGCGATGAAAAATAAAATGGATTTGTCGGTTTCTGTGGCAGTGGGTTCGAGTTTGCAAATTGCTTTGTTTGTTGCCCCGGTGTTGGTTTTGGCAGGTTTTGTGTTGGACAAACCGATGGACTTGAATTTCAACCCGTTTGAACTTGTAGCGGTTGCGGTGTCGGTGCTGATCGCTAATTCTATCAGTTCAGACGGCAACTCTAACTGGCTCGAAGGTACTTTGCTGTTGGCAGCTTATACGGTTTTGGCGCTGGCGTTCTACTTCCATCCAGTAATTGAGGGACTTGTTTAACAGGCTTTCTTATGGGGAACGAAGAGGGAAGAGGAAAGAAGGCATTCGGCAGAAGGCGGGTTTTCCCACTCTCCCACTCCCCTACTCTCCCACTCCCCCACTCTCACTTCTTTTTTCGAGAGTGGTTGTTGGGATCGTACAATTAAAATGTGGCTGCTCTGAGTTATTAGTTCTGGTCTTTTTGTAAATTATCTGCTGTCATCAGGGATGTTTGACATCGATCGGCTGTGACAAACAACAAAACCTTTGGCCTCAACCCGATCGTGAGATTGCAGTGCCACAGGTTAGACAAAAACACGGGATGCTGAAGTCAAGCGAGACTAAAGCCTCGCTTGACTTCAGGGACGCTGCAAGATTTCAATCAAGAATGCTCATGAGTCTTGTACTAGGTGTGCTACGATCGTCATAAGTTTAAAATTGAGTATAACTAGACAACGTAAAAACTTAACTAGGTTGTTGAGTACGTAGTCACACAAACACGGTGTTGCCGTCTAGGAAAACTCGTATTTGAACAAAAACCGAACTAGATAAAGAGGACTACTCAAATACGGTATGCCCTACCGAAATTAACGCTCTTAGAAAAGACACCTCTACTTTGCCTGGAGTAATCCAGTCGCAAGCAAGTGACGCAAGCTGAACCAAAAATCTCAGTCACCAAGAGTGCGCAGAGGTTAATCTAATCGCTTAATACTTTATTAAACTTGCTCATAGCGAATTATGGCCAGCATATTGACAGAAACGCAGTTATGTGCAACATTCTCATAATGCCTAAAATCTGCAGCAAAAATTTTCTGGGAGAGTAAACGAGGTCGATTTAAAACTGACCAGCCTATAAAAAGGTCGAACGGGATACCACGATTCGTTAAATTGGTTGAAAATAATGGTTAAACAATGGCTAAAAGCTTCCACAATAAATAGTTGTACTCATTTGAAAAATAGGGTGCTGCTCCACCCGAATTTACGCCTGTGGACAAGTAAGAGCCGACTCCCTTGGCAGAAGCAGGAATCAGACCCTCTAGAAAATACTTCTAGTTGAATGGTGAAGCAAAAATTAAGCTTAGCCAAGTTTTGTATAGCAGTGTCAAAGTAAAACTTGATAGAGCAACCTCAATCAGGGTTATGTGGCTTCTGTGAGTTATTGCCTCAATCCCAAATGCCCGAATCCCTCCGATCCAGCCAACTCTGGCAAATCCGCGTGTATCCACTGCGGGTCAGAACTTTTGTTGCAAGGTCGATATCGGCTAGTCGCACCTCTCGGAGGCGGCGGCTTTGGCAGAACATTTGAAGTGGACGACAACGGCGCTCGAAAAGTGCTCAAAGTCTTACTCAAAGAACATCCCAAAGCTGTAGAACTTTTTAAGCAAGAAGCCGACGTATTGGTCAGGCTAAGACATCCAGGTATTCCCAAAGTCGATCGCGACGGTTATTTTATATTTACGCCAGCTCACAGCACAGAGTCTTTTCACTGTCTGGTGATGGAGAAAATTGCTGGGGCCAATTTGCAAGACTGGCTGAAACATCGGGGCCGCCCGATCAGTCAAGAACAAGCTGTGAACTGGCTCAAACAACTGTCGGAAATTTTAGACCAAGTTCACCGCCTCAACTATTTCCATCGGGATATCAAGCCGCACAATATTATGTGCAAGCCGAACGGGCAGTTAGTGCTGATTGACTTCGGGACTGCTCGGGAAGTGTCGGCGACTTATTTCGCTAAGGTGGGCCAGGGGCAAAATGTGACTGGTATTGTTTCCCCAGGCTACACGCCGCCGGAACAAACTAATGGCAAGGCTGTTCCGCAGTCGGATTTTTTTGCTCTGGGTCGCACTTTTGTTTATTTGCTGACTGGCAAGCCGCCGACTGCGTTTCCAGAAAACCCGCGCACGGGCAGATTAATGTGGCGCAAAGGAGCTCCTCAGGTTTCCGACCCCGTGGCTAATGTGATCGATTACCTGATGGCGCCTTTTCCGGGAAATCGACCTCAAAGTCCGCAGATGGTTTTGCAGTGCTTGGAGGAAATTAAACTCGACGGTGCGGAAAGTCAGTTGCCGACTCAGTTGCCGGCGACGGGGCAAACTAAACTTCGCGCAACTTCCGGGGCGTCTGGGGCGACGAAGCAGAATTCCATGAACCGCCTCAGACCTCTGAATTCGGTCTTGAAGAAGCCCGCCGAAAAGGTTTTTGATTGGAAAAATAAGTTGCTGGCCGGCACGGCTGTTTTGATGCTGGGTATTGGTGCGTCTCAAATTTACGGTTCGCTGCGTTACGGGGTGTTTCCGGCCAACCCGGTGTGGCTGCTTTCTAGTTTGCCTAGCAGTCAGTTTTTGCAAAGAAGTTTGGATAATGTCGGCAGTGTAAATGCGATCGCCCTGTCGCCTGACGGTCAAACTTTGGTCAGCGCAAGCTTTGGGACGATTAGAATTTGGAATGTGAGGACGGGACGCCTGGTGCGGACTCTCAATTCGGTGCATTCTAAAAAATCGGTCAATACGCTGGCGGTGAGCCCGAACAGCTCGATTTTGGCCAGCGGCGGTGGCGACAATAATCTGATTCTCTGGGATTTGAAGACGGGGCGGCGGATGCGGACGATTCCCGCTCACAAAGCCGTCGTTAACGCGATCGCTTTTAGCGGGGACGGTAAAACTCTCGCTAGCGGCAGCGATGACAAAACTATTCGCTTGTGGAATGTCAGCACCGGCAGCAGGTTGCGGACTTTGAGCGGCCATGCCGGAGGAGTAAACGCGATCGCTTTGAGCCGGGACGGTAAAACTCTCGCTAGCGGCAGCGATGATAAGACTCTGCGTTTGTGGAATCTCGGCACCGGAGAAGTTAGAAGAATTATCACAGGTCACGGGGGCCCGGTTAATGCTGTGGCTTTTAGCCCGAACGGGCAAAGTGTGGCTAGTGCTAGCACCGACAATACGATCCGTTTGTCGAACGTGCAAGACGGGAAGCGCACCCGCACTTTTAAAGGGCATTCGAGCTTGGTGAGGACGATCGCCTTTAGCCCGGACAGTCGCACTTTGATCGGCGGGGGCGGAGATATTATAGTTTGGGATTTGAAGACGGGAAAAGAAAGAAGCACTCTTTCTGGTCACAGTCAGTTTGTGAGTTCTGTTGCTATTGCCAGAGATAGCAAGACTTTTGTGAGTGGCAGTCCCGATCGCACTATTAAGATTTGGCGAATGCCATAGTCCTGCTATTTTTGATTTTTGATTTTTGATTAAAGAAGTGGTAATGGCTTATTGTGTATGGGTTTGAAGCACGGGCTTACACTGGCGTTCTTTTTTTTGACTGGTATCAATAGTCCTTAGTCAGCAGTCATCACTCATCAGTCCTATCAAATACCCTGACTCGGAATTATACCCTGCAATCTAGTAGCGTCCTGCTTGCGAGTTCTCATCAAGAGCGGGACGCCCGCAAGCTCGGTATCATTCGGATGTTACCCTATTTGATATAAGTTATTTAAAACCCATACCAATTACCCATTACCAATTCGCAATTTTCAATGTTCACATAACCAAGACGTTATGCAAATAAATTTGGTATTATCCCAAAATCCCCCGCCCTTTTTTGGCAAATTCATCAACAGTTTGCTGCGAAAGTTCGTGAACAGTCATTGCTTGCAAAACGTCCAAAGGCAATGTCAAATGATGGGCGCCAGCTAATAAAGTCTTGACCGCTTCTTCCGGCGATTTAATGCTAGCTGCCAAAATCTCCGTATTAGTTTGCTTCAAGACAGTTGCCATATCTTGGACTAAGGCAAAACCGTCTCCGAGGAGTCGGGTAGCGCGATTCACGTAGGCGATCGCATATTTGGCCCCCGCTTCTGCTGAGACAACTGCTTGTGATGCGCTGTAAATAGCTGTCACCGCGCAAGGAATTTCCGGTGACAAATGCGCTACTGCTTGGAAACCCGCAGCCGTTGCTGGAACTTTCAAAACTGTTTGCCGCCCGATCGACTCAAAAGCAGCTTTTCCTTCTGCTACCATGCCATCAAAATCAGATGCCATTAGCTGATAATACACTTCCCCAGGAATCAGTTGTGCCAGTTGTTTGAGAGTCACCTCAGGAGATAACTCGCTTTTTGCCAAAAGTGTCGGATTAGTAGTAATTCCCGCTATCCATCCGAACTTGCTCGCCCGTGCGGCTTCCGCTACAATTGCAGTATCAACATAAATTGCCATCGGCTCTACACCTTCAGTTTGTTAATAATTTCCAGACACTTGCTTTCAGATTGAGATAAATCAGAGCAAAATTAATTGTTAAGCTTTAACAATATCAGAATCTGGGAAATATTACTGTATCAGAAACTCGCAAATATTACTGTTAAGTAAATATAACAATGCCGTAATGTGCATCATCGGTAGTAGTGCGTGAGTTTTGAATTTAACAGGACTTAAGCTCAGAAATCCCGTTTATTACAAAAAATTGTGAAAGACGACCTACCTGTGAATAAATCGGCTTTCTGAGGAAAATTGGCTAAGTGCTATTTAAGATAGCTAACAACTGAAATCAAAACTTTTAAGTCAGTTGGTAACTGCGATTGTCTGGTAAGGAAAACTTGACTCCCCAAATCCCGGATACAAATAAATTACATTTGTATTAAGGGTTATGTATGCAATAACTCCAGGAGGTGACTCAGAAAATGACCAAAGAAAAAAATCAGCAGCCACAAGTTAGTCTTGAGACATCTTCTGAACAATCTCAGTTGGAAAAACCAGCAGAAACTGCTGAAGAATTATCGATAAATGTTAAGTCTGAAACTCTGTCTCAAGCGATTGAAAATAACGCCGAAGACCGTTTGAAGGCTCTAGGCCGCTTAATGATGGTGAGCCTAACTTGGTCGCTGGCGGGGCTTTCCAAACGCGAGTAAGTTATGGAACACTACCGCAACGATCGAGTTATGATTTGTGAGTTGTGTCGGGACTTTTGTTTAACTCAAAACTTACAACTCCCGGACTTACATGATGTCCGGTGAGTTGTAAGAAAACCCGTTTTTAGTGAAAACTTTAGTCTTTAAAGCAAGGAATAAAGTCTTCAACAGAGCACTCATAATTTTTCTTTAATTCCTTCAAACGGCCCCAAAAAAGTCGGTTCTGGGCGGGTAACGCGCACTTCCCAAAGCGCTTTGAGGACTGCCAGAAATTCGCGGAAACTGTACCGAATCATGCTATTTTGGGGGAATTTGCCCCAATCCGGAGTTCCTAAGCCGATCGCCTCTACGCCCAACTGGCGGCACGTATAAATAGCGCGGGCTAAGTGAAAGTTTTGGGTAACTAAAACAGCCTGCGTTATGCCAAAAATCTCTTTCGCCCGGTAGCAACTTTCATAGGTGCTAAATCCGGCATAATCGAGAATGATATTATTAATCGGTACGCCCTGTGCTTCGGCGTAGTCCTGCATTGCTTGGACTTCGTTGTAATCGGCGGTGCTATTGTCTCCTGTCATCAAAAGTTTGTCCGCCCGCCCCGCTTTGTACAAATCGACGGCTGCTTGCACTCGATCGGCTAACATTGGGCTTGGAGTGCCGTCTTCCCAAACTCCGGCACCGAAAACAATGGCAATTGGTTCGGCGGGAACCTTAGCTACATCGGTGCGCAGGTAGTTGCTTGTAACTAGCCTGACGTAGTAGTTTAGGGCTAGGGGTGTGAGCACTGAGGTTAATATTAATAGCCGGATGGCAAGGCGCCATTGAGATATAAAGGATTTAGGCAACATAAATTCAAGTTAACTTCCTATATAATTACACAAAAATGCACTTTCGCGGGTCTAAAAATTGTCAAGTTACCTAAGCTACATTATATTGACAAATATGATTCAACAACAGCCAAATTTTGAATTGCTGGAATCACTTTTATGGGAACCAAAAAACGGCTATTTTTTGCTAGACAGACATTTGGAAAGATTAGAGCGATCGGCTGATTATTTTAATTTCCCCCTATCGCTAACAGAAGCAAGTAAAGCTTTACAAGCATTAAGTATGACTTGCGGTTCAGTCAAACAAAAAATACGGTTAACAATATCTTGTAAGGGAAACATAACATTACAAGCTCAGACACTAGATAGCGGTATCTTACACATTGGTGCATCTGTGGGAATTGCCCGCAAACCGATCGATTCTCAAAGCCCATTTCTTTACCACAAGACAACTTACCGATTGCCTTATACAATGGCTTTGGAGTCGCAGCCCGAATATCAGGATGTCTTTCTGTGGAATCAAGATGGAGTTATCACCGAATCCACGATCGCCAATATCGCGATCGATACACCCGCAGGTCTAATCACACCTCCCGTCAAGTGCGGTTTATTACCGGGGACGTTTCGTTCTCAACTTTTAGAGGAGGGAAAAATCAGAGAAGAATTAATTACCTTAGATGATTTGCGCAGTACCCAAAATCTATTTCTCATTAACTCCGTTAGGGGTTGGATTCGCCTCAAAAAAAAGGCAAACCGAGATGTTTGGAAAGTTGTAAGTAATGGCTGAGATAACGCTTTCAATCGATTTTACTAGGGTGCGAACTGTGCACCTTACTACAGAATTGACTCGTTGCGTAAGTCTTGAAAGCGTTAACCATAGTGCAATCTATTATGAAACAAATAAAACCTTGGCATTGGCGAAAGCTTCCCCTAAATCAGCGCAGCGGATCGGAGATTTTTCAAATTTTATTTCTCGGTAAAACTGCCGACTGTGCAAGCTCAATATCGGATTTTCCCCCCCGCGATATGGCTGTACTACTAGAAAGTCCAGTTACATCTTCTACTAACTTGGCACGATATTCTATTTGTGCAGGTTCTCCCCGGATAATTGACGGTCAATCTCAGCTATGGACACCGCCAGTCGGTGAAATTTTACCTTTTTTGCGCGCTCTTTTGGAGTTTCAAAAGCAAAACTTAGCAGTAAATGTACCGCCGGAAATTCCTTTTACTGGGGGTTGGCTGGGATGGCTGGGTTATGATTTAGCATGGGAAATCGAACACCTGCCCCAACTCAATAGCGATCCGCTTCCTTTCCCGGTTAGCTGTTGGTACGAACCAGAATCTTTTGCGGTTTTAGACAGTCAAACGCAAATTCTCTGGTTGGCTGCGAGTCAACCTTCTCAACTCGATGTTATGCAGCATCAATTAGAGCAAACCGATCGAGAAATAATCGAGAATAATTTACCGGAAAATTATCAACAAAATTCCGCAACTCCTATTTTCCAATTATCTCAGAGTGAGTATAAAGAAATAGTGCGAAAAGCTCAGAAGTATATTCATGCGGGCGATATTTTTCAGGCTAATTTATCTTTGCGGTTTGAAGCCCGTACAGATTGCAGTAGTTGGTCAATTTACCGCGCTTTGCAACGGATCAATCCTTCGCCTTTTGCAAGTTATTGGCAAACTCCGTGGGGGGCAATAGTTAGTTGTTCGCCGGAAAGACTGGTTCAATTATTAGGAAAAAAAGTGGATACTAGACCGATCGCGGGAACGCGACCGCGAGGTTTAACCTGCATTCAAGATGAGCAGTTAGCACAAGAATTAATAGAGAATATCAAAGAAAGAGCCGAACATATTATGTTAGTTGACTTAGAGCGCAACGATATCGGAAGGGTGTGTGAATGGGGTTCGGTAAAAGTTAACGAATTTCTGACCGTTGAACGCTACAGTCACGTGATGCACCTCGTCAGTAATGTTATCGGTACATTAAGACGAGATTGCGACGCGATCGACTTAATTCGAGGGGTTTTTCCGGGCGGTACGATTACAGGTTGTCCGAAAGTGCGCTGTCTGGAAATCATCGAAGAATTGGAACCCGTGAAGCGCAACTTATTTTACGGTTCCTGCGGTTATTTGGACTGGCGCGGCAACCTGGATTTAAATATTTTGATTCGCACCCTTTTATATGCACCAAAAAGTGACGGTACGACCGGGGGAGTTGTTTGGGGACAAGTGGGTGCGGGGATTGTTGCTGATAGCGATCCGGAAAGGGAATGGCAGGAGTCGCTGCATAAAGCTCAAGCTCAACTTAATGCTTTGAAATTAGCGGAAATATTTGATTAGATGCGTGTTAGATAAATCGAATTGTTAAAATTATCCGGCACCAACAGCTCATCCGCTAGATAGGGAAATAACGCTATACTGATTCCTGCCGTTTTTTCCAACAGACTAAAATTATGGTCACACTAAAATGAATTCGACTGAGAGATAAAGGATATGACGCGAGAGGAAGCAGTACGACGTATTGAGCGGGCCGCCGAGGAAAAATTGATAGAACTGGATTTGTCGGAGTTGGAGCTAGAAGAAGTTCCACCGGAAATTGCTAAGTGTACGCAGCTTGAGACTTTGCTGTTGACGGGTTATAGTTCCTATGGAAAAAAAACAAGAAGATGGTTGGGGAATAAGATAACTAAGTTTCCTGATGGAGTTCTTGGATTAACCAACTTAAAAATACTTAACCTTAGTTACAATCGGATTACCTCCATTCCAGAAGCGATCAGGCAACTGTCCAATCTTGAATGGCTTGATCTCAGTGTAAATCAGATTAGCGAAATCCCAGAAGGCCTTGGGCGGCTGTCCAATCTAACAGGGCTTAAGCTCGGTAACAATCAAATTACTTCCATCCCAGAAGCGCTCGGGCAACTGTTCAATCTGAAAGAGCTTTACTTCTGTGTAAATCAGATTACCTCCATCCCAAAGAATCTCCGGCAACTGTCCAATCTGGTAGAGCTTGACTTCAGAGAGAATCAGATTACCTCCATCCCAGAAGCGATTGGGCAACTGCCCAATCTGAAACGGCTTGACCTCAGTGAAAATCAGATTACTTCCATCCCAGAGGATCTCCAGCAACTGTCCAATCTGAAACGGCTTGACCTCAGTGAAAATCAGATTACCTCTATCCCAGAAACGCTCGGACAACTGTCGCATCTGGAATGGCTTTACCTCAGCGGAAATCAGATTACCTCCATCCCAGAGGATCTGGGGCAACTGTCCAAGCTGACACACCTTAATCTCAGTGAGAATCAGATTACCTCCATCCCAGAAACGCTCGGACAACTGTCCAATCTGGAATGGCTTCACCTAGATAACAATCGGATTACCTCCATCCCAGAGGTACTTGGGCAACTGTCCAATCTGACAGGGCTTAACCTTGATAACAATCAGATTACAGCCATTCCAGAAAGTCTTGGACAACTGTCCAATCTGACAGTGCTTGGTCTTAGTGACACTGAAATTACAGCCATTCCAGAAGCGCTCAGACAATTGCCGAAGCTGGAAATATATGTAGGCTGAGAGAGCTGTAACAGTTTTCAGTTCTAAAATGGTAGCCATGCACAGTAATGATGTCGTTTTCTTATGCAAGAATTATAGTGATGTACAAAGTTAAAAATTGCCCCAATATGGTTTTGCAATTTTTTTTAGAAAGATAAGGTTTTACGAACCAAATGATAAATTCGCTGCCGTAAAGTATTATTAAGTATTTCAATATGGCTGGTTTTTTCCGATTCTTTACCTACAGGTCGATGTCTTTTAAAAGGTAGCACTTCTGAATAAGATTCCCAAAAATTCGTATAACAAACAGCACATTGTCTATAAACAGGAGGTAAAGATTGCCAGAGCTTGGACGCAGATTTTTTTGAGCGGTTTCCAATATAAAGTCCAACAATTTCACGGGTCTTTTGATCTAAAGCTATCCAGAGCCATTGCTTTTTTCGCTTGTTTTTGACAAATGACCACATTTCATCTAGCTCTAAAGTCAACTGACATGAAGGTTTTTTATCACCAAAATTTCTTGGGAAATTTCGGCATACTTTTTATTTACATAATTCTGAAGCCATCGAAGGGATACCCCCGTAGCTCTAGCAATTCCGGCTCAAGAAATTTTTTCTAAAATCAGCCGCTCAATTAAGGCTTTAGTCTAGGAGTTAAATCTGCTTATATTGAGAATTTTCAATAAACTGACGACTACAATTTTTACATTGAAAGCGCTGTTTTCCGTAATAAGTGTTTCCATTTTTAATAAAAAAATCGCTTTGACAATTCGGACATTCCATACTTTGACCTCGGAAACTTATGTTGATTTAATATTAAACCATTACTGTGCATCACTACCTACTTTTGATGTAATACTGATTAAAATCGCTCGATCAAAAAAAAATATTGTAGTATTAATGTTAGGAAAATGTTGGTATGGTATTGCCTGAGAGTTTTTTAGCGATCGCACTGTGAGTCAGATTCTGGGTGAACTCATGGATATTAGACGAGACTGCCAAAGCTGGTTAGCTGTTGGAGAAGCTCACTATCACGATCGCAAAGCAAAAGCACAAGCAATTAACAAAGCCCCTCAATGGCTGATTCCTACCAGAATTTATTGATTGTCGGAACCTACTGCCTCAGAAATAGAACTAAATCCGTGTTCTTCTAACTTTTGCAATAACCCTTGGAGAATCCGGCGCACCATCCAAGGCCCTTCGTAAACCCAACCGGTGTAGACTTGAATTAAACTCGCACCGGCGGCTATTTTTTCCCAAGCATCTTCGGCCGTGAAAATGCCGCCAACTCCAATTATGGGCAATTCGCCTTTTGTATATTGCCAGATAAATCGGATTACTTCTGTCGATCGCTCCCGCACTGGAAGCCCGCTAATTCCCCCGGCTTCTTCGGCGATTGGTTTGCCTGTTTCTCGCAATATTTGTGTTTTCAATCCGTCGCGGCGGATGGTGGTATTTGTGGCGATAATTCCTGCTAGTTGGTAGGTTTTTGCTAAGTCGAGGATTGATGCGATCGCCTCGGGTTCCAAATCCGGCGCAATCTTAACTAAAATTGGCTTGCTTCCGCGATTTTCTTGTTGCAAAATTTCCAAAATCGTGCTAAGTCCCGCAGCATCTTGGAGCGATCGCAACCCCGGCGTATTCGGAGATGAAACGTTGACTACAAAATAGTCGCCCCAATCTTTCAGCAGCTTAAAACTCTCCAAATAGTCCGCTGCTGCCTCCTCTAACGGTGTTACCTTAGATTTACCGAGATTGATGCCCAAGGGGAACGGAGACTTAGGCATGGGGCGCGAGGCATCGAATGGGGACTGTTTCTGTGCAGCCTCAAACCGGGCTGCCATTGCCGCGGCTCCTTGATTGTTAAATCCCATGCGGTTGAGGGCTGCACTGTCGTCCGTCAAGCGGAACAAGCGAGGTTGGGGGTTTCCCGGCTGCGGTTGACAAGTGACAGTGCCAAGTTCGGCAAAACCAAAGCCAAAATTTGCCCAAATGTCAGCAGCTACGCCATTTTTATCAAATCCCGCAGCCAAGCCGACAGGATTTTTAAAGCTCAGTCCCCACAAAGATTGTTCGAGGCGAGAATCTTGGACTCCCAAAGATTTCTGCAATCGGGAGAGCATTTGGCTGGTGGCGGGGTTTGACTGGGTTCTAGCTGCGAGTTCGAGAACTTGGAGAGTGCGGTTGTGCAGCCACTCGGCATCTGTTTTCAATACGGAAAACAACAGCGGCCTTACACCTGATTGATAAATATCCAATGATTTGTACTGGGGGAATTTACAAATTAGAAAGGGGAAGGGAAATAAGAATATTCACGAGCAGGCAGGGAAGGCAAAGTTTTTACTTCAAGTTCGATCGACTTTATTCAATGTTTGAGATTCAAGGATAAGTGAGACGATTATATTATAAGTTGATTCTTTTCCATTTGAATTTTTTAATTTTTAAGTTGGTAATTTTAAATTAGACAAAGGTGCGGGGAAGCTTGGAAATGGGGCAGCAGCAAAGACCGAAGGATTTAGACGAACAAATCGCGACCCTCGAACGCGTTCTCCAGACTCTCCGAGAAGAGGAGAATGTTGAAGTGCTACTTTCGACCACACTCGGTTACTTGCAAACGGAATTTGACTGGGGGTTGATTTGGATCGGGTTGTACGATCGACAGGCGCACCGACTGTTGGGAAAAGGCGGCATGACTCCTAACGGCGACCAGTCTTTTCTCAAACAGCGGTTTGCCCTCAGCCCAGGGGATTTGCTGGAACAAGTGGTGATTCAGCTCCGGCCGGTGGGAGTCCCGGATTTGCGATCGGAAAACAGAGCCGGAGAATGGCGCAAAGCAGCTCAAACTTTCAATATTCAAGGTACGACTCTGTTTCCGCTCCGCTACAAAGACCGCTGCTACGGCGTGATTTTGCTTGGAACTGACGTGTGGGGAGCGTCGCCAAAGTCGGGAGAAAAAACGCAGTTGGGGATTGTATTTGGAGCGCTCGCAACTGCTCTTTACCAAATAGAAAAAGACTGGCAGCGACAACAAGTCAAACACCCAGACGAGTCTCTTTTAGCGCTGATTTCGCAGTTGGGGGAACTGCGATCGCTCGACCAATACTTGCAAGCGGTTGTCGAACAAGCCCATGAATTTATCCAGCCGACGCGCACCAATGTTTATTGGTTCGAGCGAGAGCGGCGCTATTTTTGGCGCCGAGTCAGCAACCGCGAAGTTGCTCCGGGTTTGGGCGGGCCGGGCCGAGCGGCTTCGGGCATCACCGTCCAAGACTTGGGCGAATTTTATCAGGCTTTGGGCAGGGAAGAAATGGTTTGGATCGGTGAATCTCAAAGTTCTCTGAAAACTGAGCTGACGGGGCGGTTGATGCAGCAAATCCGCGCTCGCTCTCTGTTGGCTGCGCCGATTGTTTCAGAAGGGGAATTGTTGGGATTTTTGGCAGTCGAAGCCGGCGAGCCCCGGATTTGGCAAGAAAATGAAAAACATTACCTGCAGGGAGTGGCGCGGTTAGTGGCTCTGACGGCTCCTGTGTCGGAGATGGAGGAGAAAATTCAGCAAACTGAGATCGATCGAGATTTAACTGCCGGAATAGTTCGCGCCATCTACAGCGATGCTGACTGGGAGGCGACTTTGAAAAATACCGCCGAGCAGTTGTGCGGGCGGCTCAAATGCGAATACTTTTTGCTGCTGCTGTACGGCGAAGAACAAAATCGCTTTGAGATTGTCTGCCAAAATCTGCCCCGCAACCGCAGGGCAGTGCCGTCGCCGCTCAACGCCCTCGACGCGACAGACGTGGGGCTGTTGCAAGAAAGCGCACCTCTGGCTATTGAAAATTGGGAAGAAGACGGGCGGTTGGGGGCTTGGCGGGAAGTGCTAGCGGAGGCGGGGGTGCGATCGCTTTTGGCATCAAGCACTCGGAGGAAAAATAAAGACGGAGAAAACCCCAATTTAAAATCGAAAATCGATCGTCGAAAATCGATCGAGGGTTTGCTGGTTGTCGGGCACAGTGCAACTCGCACTTGGAGGCGAGCTGAGCAAGAATTAGTTCGGTTAGTGAGCCAACAGCTAGGATTGATCCTGCACTCCTGGCAGCAGAGTTCGGAAATCGACAAATATCAGCAATTTGAGCGATTGCTCAAATCGGGTTTGGCGGTTTTGCAGCATTCTCCTGATGAGCAATCTGAGCAACCGATATCTGCTGCTTCACCGACGATGTTCCCAGAGTTGCCACTACAAAAGCTCGATCGTAACTTTGCTCAACACGTTTCCCAGACACTTTCCTGTCCTTTAGTAGCCGTAATTACTTGGAATCCAGGTCAGGAGGAAGGTTCAATTGCGACGGCGCTAGCTGCCAATCCCGTATTTGCCCTCAATCCCGAGGCGGTGATTCCTGTCAAAACAGATGCCTTGATCCAACAAACCCTGGCTGCTAGCGGGGTGCTGCAACAGAACACGAGCCAACTGCAACTGGCGACGAAGCGGTGGCTGCGCAGTCCGGGGATTGGCGAGATGATGACGGTGGCGCTGCGGACGGCCCCAGAACACGCTCCGGCGGGCATTGTGGTGGCTGCAGACGCTCCGGGCCGCCAGTGGTCGGAGTTGTCGGTGAGTTTACTCAGCTCGATGGCGTCTCAGTTGGCTTGGTGGCGCAGGTATTTGGCGGTGCAATCGGCCGAGGAGTCGCACCGATTCGATCTGGAGCTGCTCAACTGGTACAAACAGCGCCGTTTTGAGGACTTTTACCGCACTGTGGGAGCGGGGGTGAAGGAGTTGGGGGATTTGAGTCAGTCGATTTTGCAGTCGGGGAAGGAGCAAAAGGATGCTTTGAAAACTTTGCGCTACCAACAGGTTTTGCGGCACATTGGCAATGCTTTGGGGTCAACTCATTTGCTGCTGAAACAGGAACAGTGGCGGCTGCAATTCGCACAAGATGCGGTGCCTGTGAGCGCTTGGCTGAGGCGATCGCTCGATCGAACTGCCCCCCTGATCAAACAGTCGGAAGTCTTGCTGGAAGTGCACAGAGAAACTGCTGTGTCGATGCCTGCAGGCCAGACTTTGAGCGTTCGCGGGGACAGCATTAAGCTGGATTTGATCCTGTGCGAATTGCTCGCGGCTGCTTGCAGGCGCTCTGGAGTTGGTGACAAGATTGAGATTCGCTCTCAGTTGTTGGGGGAAGGTTTGCTAGAATTGTCTGTGCTCGATAGCGGCGCGTGCGATCGACAGTTAATTGCTGCCTTCAACGGCGGTTCCGGGCCCGATATATTAGGCGTTTCTGCAAATAGGTCGATCGTGCAAAATCTCTTAATTTGTCAGCGAGCAGTACGCTTAATGGGGGGAAACTTGTCTTTAGAAATGTTAGAAAACAATTTAATTGTGGCTCGTTTAGTGCTGCCCCTAGCCAATTCTTAATATTGTAAAATTTTGTAAAAGTTCCAAGCTGCGATCGAAAATTGTAGGGGCGTATTTCACAAACAATAATTGCCTAAAACCAATAATTTCATAAACCCGCCCCACCCAACGCTAAACCGCCATCTACCTCTTTCAAAATACAAGGGGCTGGTTTAGCTACGCTCTATATTGTTACTGGTATCTTGCGCCATATTTAGGAAGGAACGGGCCGGAGAACCCGTTCTACAATACATCAATTTTATTGTGGATTGGCCGCAGAACCCGCCCCTGAAAGACTTTCAGAACTCGGGAAAAACCTTTGAGTAATCCAAGCAGTTACAATATGAGAAAGCAATCCCATCGGCCCAGCAAACAAACACAAAGCCAGAGAATGAACCGTCCAAACTCCTGTCCGCTGTCCTTCCAAATAAATCCAGCGCCCGACAAACAAATCCATCACTAAAAAATGTATCCATCCCGTAGCCGCCGCCGTTTCCTCCCCCAGAAACTTAGCAATATCTGCTAGCTTGGGATTCGACAAAGCTGCCGCATTTTCCGCAGTCAGACTGCTACCAAACAAATATATGTACAAAGCGGCGAGCATCGCAAACGGAATGAAAGAATTCATCACTTTTCGGGTAATTCCCCAGTTTGGTAATAAAATCATAATTGCCCAGAAAGGCAAAACGAACAGATTAGCTGCGTTAAAAATTAGTTCTGGTGTCATAGTTGGCTATTGGCTCCTGGTGATGCAATGCAATTAAGGATGTTAAGATTACTTTACACAATTTTGGCTAAAATTTATCAGAAGCTGAAAAAATTCTCATTCACAAATGAAAGAGAATTGCTATACTTATCTGAATTTTCCAATTTCCCATCTAAAATTGATTGACGCAGCACAGCCCATGACAACTTATAATAACTTTCTAGATTGGTGCAAACACAAAGAAACTATTTCTCCCAACGCCAAACATACGGTAGAAATACTGTTGCAAATATCAGATACTTCTGAGTGCGATCGAGCCAACGAGCTGCTTTCTAATACAACAGAACTTAACCTCAAAAATCTTCAAATTACCGATATCAGTCCCCTCTCATCTTTCGCTCAACTGACTAATCTTATCCTCGGCAGCAATCAAATATCTAACCTCGCTCCCCTACAATCTTTAACCAATCTGAAAACTCTGGTTGTGGATGTCAATCAAATATCAGATATCAGTCCGCTTTCATCTCTAATAAATTTGAGTATACTCGTTCTCGATACCAATCAAATCTCAGACATCAGTCCCCTAGCAGCTCTAACTAATCTTACCGCACTTGTCTTGTTTGACAACAAAATTTCTGACATCACTCCGGTGCAAGCTTTAACGAACTTAAATGCGCTGATCCTCTACAACAATCAAATTTCAGATATCGCTCCTCTGAGAAGTTTGACTGCACTCGATACACTCTACCTTTATAATAATAAAATATCAGATATCACCCCGCTAGCTTCCTTAAAAAATCTCAAGACGCTGTTTCTATTCGGCAATGAAATATCTGACCTTACTCCGCTGGCATCGCTAACTAACTTAAATAAATTGGTTTTATTCCAAAATAAAATTTCAGATATTAGTCCTTTGACATCGCTAACTAATTTAATTGAACTCAACCTCGGTAACAATCAAATATCAGACATCAGTCCGCTGAAATCTTTAACTAATTTGACTGAACTTTATCTGTTCAACAATCCAATTTCCGATAGCAGCGCGCTACAAGCTTTAAATAACTTATTTTTACTAGACTTGTACAACAATCAAATCTCTGATATCAGTTCCCTGCAATCTTTGCAAAAGTTAACTACGCTAGACTTGCGCGGGAATCCGATTGTTAATAAAATTTGCCCTGTCAATCCTGAATCTATATGTCGGTTTTAATTCTTAAGGTCGAGGCAAGATGGCAGTTTATAGAGTATAATATCAAAGGTCAATATCAGGAGAATGTGATGAGCGGACACGATGCTTTAATGTTAGGATTGCTGCTGTTGCCAGGTTTGGCTTTGTCGATCGCAATTATGGGCGCTTTTGCCGCTGGTGGATAATCAGTTTTTAGGACTCATCAGCGCCCCAGAAAGCAGTTTACTGGTTACGAGAGGGCGGGTCGATCTATTTTTTGAATTGCCGAAAATATCTTTGGCAAAACCCGCCCGCTTCCTCTACCAATTTACAAAAATTGTGCTGTCACATCGGAATTTACCAAAGTATTCGCGCACAAAATACCCGATGCTGCGACGGCGGGAACGCCAATTCCCGGCATGGTGCTGTCTCCCACCCGATACAAGCCTTTGATTGGTGTTTGCGGCCCGGGAAATGTGCCTTTTCCGGCGGCGATTGCAGGCCCGTAAGTTCCTTGATATCGGCGCAAAAATCGGGCGTGGGTTAGCGGTGTGCCGATCGACTCTAAGACTATCCGCGATCGCAAATCCGGTATAATTTTTTCTAAAGCTTGAAACAGAGATTGCGATCGCTCTTGCTTTTTCTGCTGATACAATTCGCCATATTCCCAACTTTCGTAAGGTTCCAATGTATAAGCGTGAACGGCGTGATGTCCGGGCGGCGCGAGAGTTGCATCCCACACTGTAGGAATCGAAATCATGCAAGTATTTCCGGGTACTGTAATGTCAATCTTGCTGTCGTGAACGACGACGTGGTGGCCGGTCAAACCTTCGAGTCCTTCAGCTTTAATTCCTAAATGCAGGTGCATGAAACTATCTACTGCTGGCATCGACAAGGAGGTTTTTCGGTAGCTTTCCGGTAAATCTTCAGGGCGCAGTAACTTTGTATAAGTATCCCAGACGGTGGCATTGGAAATAACAATTGGGGCGCGGATACTTTCGCCATTTTGCAAGCGAACACCGGTGGTTTTGCCGGATTCAACTAATATTTGCTCGACGGGAGTTCCCAGGCGCAACTTTCCTCCCCAGCGCTGCAAGCCTCTGACTAAAGCATCGACGATCGCACCGCTGCCACCTACAGGATATTCGATCGCACAGCGCGATCGTTCACCAATCATAAAAGCTATTTCCGGCGCGACAGTTCCGTGCGCTTTCAAACCCGACAGCAAAAAGCACTCCAAATCAATCAAACGCCGCACCCAAGGGTCGCGCACGTCCCGATCCATCAAGGAACCTGCTGAACCCGCGATCGCACCTACTAGCGGTAACAGCTTCAGCAAAGCAGGCGAGTACCGAGACAGCAAAACAGGTATTAACTGCCAGTCGGATCTCAGCGCTAAAGCCGGAATTCCACGCAAAGCCTCATACAAAACTAATAAATTTTGTTGAAATTGCTGCAATTCTACAGCACCTTGCGGTGCGAACTTAGCTACAGCATCTAAGTAACTTCTCGCATCAGCATAAACCGGTAAACTTCCCTCAGGAAAATGGTAATGCCCCAGCGGATCGTAGGAAATTGCTGCGATCGATTCCTCTAAAACATCAAAAACTTGCCGCAAAGGATTAAACGAATGCGGGTCAGTCAAACCGCAATAAAAAGAAGGCCCCGAATCAAAGTGAAATCCCCGGCGAGAAAAGCTGTGAGCTGCCCCGCCCGCTATGGTGTGGCTCTCGCATACGATAACCCGCTTGCCGTAGCGAGCTAGCATCGAGCCGGCGACTAAGCCGCCAATACCGCTGCCAATTACGATCGCATCAAAGTCTTGCATTTATCAAATGTGGTATGATCTTATTATTTATCGTTGACTGTTGACAGGGTATTTTTATGGGAGGAAAACTATGAAAGCTTTATCTATTTTAGATGAAGTTGTTCGCGAATTAGAACAAGACGTCAATCTCTCGCGCATTAAAAAAATAATATTTTTTGCTTGTAAAGAGTCTTGGGAAAACGATCCGGCCCAACTCGCCAGCGCCGAGATCAGAATTTTAATCGAAGAACTGTGCGCCAAATACAGCAGGTTAGAAGATATTGAAGCAGTTTTAAATAGTATAGTTTCTAAGGTAAATAAAAAAACCGAGTATGCTTTAGTATCCGACCTCATAATCTGTCAGCTTAGCAGGCTGTATGAATTTGAAGACTTCACCAAATTAGAAACAAACATATCTAGTTTTGGCGGTCAGGAAGCTCCCGCATTTGAAGAGCACTTTAGTTTGGAAGTATCAAGCAGCGAAGAAAGGGCAAGAAACCCCGGGAATTTATTTGATGTCAGACAAAAGATTTTGCAGCAAACAAATCCGCTGAGGGCGAAAATCCTAATTTTTTCTAGTCTTTATCACCAGTTTACTTTTAGCGATCGCGACTGGCTGCTGCTGAAAACTCAAGAACTTGACAATCTGCTGCGACAACTGTTTAATGTCTGCGGTAGCCTAGCCGAACTCGAATCTCAGTTGTACACAACTGCTAGCAATCTCGACAACAGAGATGAAAACGACCAAGCTGCGAGCGTAATCATCAAAGCGATGAATCCTTGTTACGCAACAATGCAACAGGAAGAACCTCATGAAGCCGAATCTTCAGCTAGCGAAGGTTACGATCAGACACATTTAAACAACAGTGTTTATGAAGAGAGCGAGCTGGTGGACAGGCGCACCGATTATTTTGATCCAGGCGAGATTACTCACATCCTTCAAGCTGCTCCAGCTCACTATCATTATGACCCCCAAAAGAGTTACTTAGTGCCGGGCACGGCAGAAAATGTACAGTTTAAAGAGCCCGAAACCAGCAATAATTATGCTACCCATTTCAGACAGGAAATGGTAGAAACATTCCCAGTTGCAGAAATGCCGACTATTATCGAAATTTTAGAACCTGCGGCTCCTGTTATTATAAATATTAGCGATTCCATCAAACGCAAGTTGGAATTGGAAGAAGAAATGACAGAATTAGTCAGTCAAAGTGCTAACTCCGCAACAGCGCAAATAGAAAATATCTTCACCCAGTTAGAAGCTGCTTTGAACGGAAAATTTTCTACGGGAAGTGCAGAAGATCGTTTGTACTGGAAATATAAAAATCTCAGAGAGTATGTAGGAAAAGTTCAGAAGTTTACCGATAAGATGCTGGAAATTTTGATCGAATTGGAGTCAAAAGAAAGCGGGAAATATCCTTCTGAAATTCCAGAAAAAAGGGCGGACAATATTTCCGAAATACCGCCGGAAATCTCTAGCCATAAAGCAAATCAGTATCAGCTTCTGGAAATGGCAAAACAAGGTAAACCAAAGGCGATCGCCCAATTGATCGATCAATTGCTACAGCCTAAGGGAATTACGGCTACAGCGGGCTTTAAAGACGGTTGGCTCCACGTCATTCTGGATTCTGCTGAAGTACCAAACCAACAGGCTACAGCTACCTACCTTCACAAAAAACTGTGTACTTTAAAGTCAAAATATCTTACTCATGTAAAAATTCACGGGCGACAGTTAGGCAGCAAAACAGTCTCTTGGACTCAAGAGTTTGTGAATTAAACTCATTAAATGCTCAGACTCAAGTATGGGGCTGGGGCTACACAAACTAAGTCCGCCTGCGTCAACTGAAATTCAAGAAATTTCATCAAATTTATCAGACTCAAGTCTGGGGCTACAAAAACTAAGTCCGCCTGCGCGAACTGAAATTTAAGCAGTCTAGAAATAGCAAATTGTACCTAATTAACAATAAAAACAAATATGAATGCCAGCGAAATTTTAAGACGATATACATCAGGAGAACTAGATTTTCAAGGTATGAATCTCAGAGGGGTATACCTGAGCGGTGCCGATTTAATTGGCGTCAATTTAAGCAGTGCTGACCTCTGGGGTGCTAACTTAGCGATGTCGTACCTGAGCAGAATTAACCTTCAGCGCGCCAATTTAACTAATGCAAAGTTGTCCGGTGCTAACTTAAATCAGGCTAACTTGAGCGGAGCAAATTTGTCCGATGCCGACTTCCACGGAGCAACTTTGCAAGGTGCAGACTTTCGCAAAGCCAACATCTCTTTGGCAGTTTTTATCGATGCAAATTTGAGCGATGTAGATATGCGAGGTGTCAATTTGCAAGGTGCAGATTTGCGCGGTGCGTGCTTGCGGGGTGCAAATTTGCGGAAGGAACTGCGGATTTTTGAGGGTGCAAATTTGCGGGGTGCAAATTTGCAAGGTGCAGATTTGCGGGGCGTCAATTTGCAAGGTGCAGATTTGACTAAAGCTAATCTCAGTCACGCGAATTTGACTGAAGCATTTCTGGGAGAAGCAAATCTGACTCAGGCGAATTTGAGCGAAGCTATTTTAGAGGGAATATTTTTGACTGAAGCAACTTTGGTAGAAACAAATTTTTCTTGGGCTGTAATGACAAATGCTAAGTTGGAAAGAGCTGTGTTACTTGATGCTGAATTGGCAGGCGCTAACTTGCGGGGTGCATTTCTTACTGATGTTAAGTTGAGCAATGCTAATTTAATTATGGCTGACTTGAGTCGAGCTAATTTGGTGCGGGCAGATTTGAGTCGAGCTAATTTTAATCAGGCAAATTTGAGTGAAGCTGATATGACAGATGCTTACCTGGCTAAAACAGATTTGCGGGATGCAATTTTGCACCGCACAACTTTGATTAGGGCAGATTTGAGCACTGCTAATTTAGCAGGTGTTCAGTGGCGCGGTACAATTATGCCGAATGGAGAAATTCACCTCTAACTACTTGTACTAGCAATTGAAAGCTTTCGGCAAAATAGTTAATTTAATTAATATTTAAGGCAATTTCTTAGAATAAAAAAATAGGAGAATGCTGTGTTAAATCCAGGAAAAATTTTACAAGAACGTTATCAATTGCAACAGCGTTTAGGACGCACAGCGGTCGGTCATCAAACTTGGCTAGCAGTAGATTTAGAGTCTCAAGAACCGGTGACACTGAAAATGTTAGCTTTTAGCCCGGAAATGCAGTGGGAAGAACTCAAGCTTTTTGAAAGAGAAGCACAAGTTTTGCAGGCGCTAAATCATCCCCGCATTCCTTGCTATCGAGATTATTTTTCCCTGGAGCGGGAAGCGGGAGCAGGATTGCCTTGGTTTGGGTTAGTGCAAGATTATATTCCTGGATTTTCACTTCAGGAATTATTAGAAAACGGTCAGGGTTTTTCCGAAAATAAAGTACGTAAAATTGCCACTGAAGTGCTGGAAATTTTAATTTATTTGCATGAATTAAGCCCCCCGGTTTTGCACCGAGATATTAAGCCGAGCAATTTAATTTTGGGGGAAGATCAGCACGTTTATCTAGTAGATTTTGGCGCTGTGCAAGCTCAAGCAGCGGTGACAGGTGTAACGTTTACAGTGGTAGGAACGAGTGGCTATGCACCGTTAGAACAGTTTTGGGGGCGGGCGGTGGCGGCTTCGGATTTGTATGCTTTGGGAGCTACTTTAATTCATTTGTTAACGGGGGCGACTCCTGCGGATTTGCCACAGAAAGATTCTCGGATTCAGTTTAGCGATCGCGTGAGTGTGAATCCTAGTTTGGTAAGCTGGATTGAGAAGATGACGGAAATCGGGTTAGAAAAGCGTTTCAGCAAGGCTAGAGAGGCTTTAGCAGCTTTGAAATCGGGAAACATACAAGGGGCCAATCTTCAAATTACCACTGTTAGGAAAATTGCTAAACCGCCTCACAGTCTCATTCAAGTTAGCAAATCAGCGACGGAGTTAAACATTAAAATTCCGTCTACTTTAGTCAGCCAGCCTTTTTTAGGTGCTTGTATAGGAATATTAATTATACTGCTATTTGTGCCGATGATGTTATTAGTTTGGAAAGTAAATTCCCTTATGGGATTAGGATTGTTTACGATTATAGCAAGTATCTTAGTTAAGATGTTGGGCAATGGTAATAAAATTACATTTAACCGGAACTACTTTAAAGTGGAACATCAGATATTTGGTAGGAGTTATTTACAACAAACTGGGGAAATTTCGGAAATTTTGGGTACTTTTATATATGCCCTGGCTGAGGGAAATCAAATCAGGATTCGTTCAGGTAACGATATGGGAACTTACTTTTATATTTTAGCAAAAAATTTACAAGAGGTTGAGGCGGCTTGGTTAGCGCAAGAAATTCAAGATTGGTTAAATTTAAGATAAGTAAATTTAGTAAAAAACTGCGATCGCTCAATGATGAGAATACTTGAGGCACTCAAATTAGATTATGGCAAATTATAGGATTGTTTTTTTGCTAAATACTTTAGCTGTCTTGCTGGTAGGGGTGGTAAGTTTTGCCCTAAATTGGTTTGGTTCTTCGGTAAAAGGGTTATTCTCTCCGCCTTGTCTTGCGACATATCCGGGGGCGGGTTTCTTTTTTCTGATGTTCCAAATGTTGTTTTATTTTTCAGTAATGGTGTGTGTTTTTAGCTTTGGTTTGCTAAGAACTACTCAACCGAGTCGTCCTGAAAATCAGTTTATTTTAGGTTCAGCGATAGTTACGGGATTTTTCCTATTTAATGAAGTTTTTCGCACCCATGTTCACCTCGGACGCGCTGGATTCCCTAAAGTTACAATAGTTATTATGTACGCTGTTGCTGCGGCAGTTTATGGATTAACTTTTAGGAGGCAAATAAAATCAACGCCATACTTTTTGTTAGTACGTGGCGTTGGTTTATTATTTTGGGCATTTTTCGCGGAAGCATTGCCCTTGAAAGATGAGACAATTTTCAGCTTGCTTGAGGGTATCCCAAGTTGTTAAGTGGGGTGAATATTGCGCTTTATTTTTGGTTCGTTTGTAAGGGTTTAATACTGCAATCGCTCAATTTTTCTAACAATAGATCCCTCTCGAACTAACTAAGTTTAATTAGAGCGGGACGGGTTTAGGAGATCGTTAGTTTTAGACATAGACAGTTGGTAAAACCCGTCCCTAGATGATTGTAGAATCGGTTAAAACAAAAAGTACCGTTGAGCCATTGGCAAAACTGTTGCCGGTTCGCAAGTTAACAATTCCCCATCCGCCCTGACTTCATAAGTTTCAGGATCGACTTCCATTTGTGGCAAATAATCGTTGAGTTTCATATCTCTTTTACTAATTTGCCGCGTGCCGGAAACTGCTACAGTTGGCTTTTGTAAACCGAGCTGTGCGGCAATATCTCGATCGCGCGCAGCTTGGGAAACGAACGTCAGACAAGTCGCCCCAATCGCACCGCCAAAACTGCCAAACATCGGCCTCATATGCACCGGTTGCGGCGTGGGAATGCTGGCGTTAGCATCTCCCATCTGCCCGTAGGCGATCGCCCCTCCTTTAATTACCAGTTCCGGTTTCACCCCAAAAAAAGCCGATCGCCACAAACACAAATCCGCCAATTTTCCCTCTTCCACCGAACCGACATACTGACTAATTCCGTGAGTAATCGCCGGATTAATTGTATATTTTGCAATGTACCGCTTCACCCGAAAATTGTCGTTAATCCCCTCTGTTTCCCCCCCTTGGTAAGGGGGGGTTAGGGGGGATAAATTTCCCCGCTGCACTTTCATTTTATGAGCCGTTTGCCAAGTCCGAATAATCACTTCTCCAACTCTTCCCATCGCCTGCGAGTCAGAAGAAATCATACTAAACGCACCTAAATCGTGCAAAATATCCTCAGCAGCAATAGTTTCCCTTCTAATTCTCGACTCAGCAAAAGCGACATCTTCAGGAATGCCCCGATCTAAATGGTGGCAAACCATCAACATATCTAAATGTTCTTCTAAAGTATTGACAGTGTAAGGGCGAGTCGGGTTAGTTGACGAAGGCAAAACATTAGCTTGACCGCAGACTTTAATAATATCCGGTGCGTGTCCGCCGCCAGCACCTTCGGTGTGGTAAGTGTGAATGGCGCGATTTTTAAATGCGGCAATTGTGGCTTCTACAAATCCCGCTTCATTGAGAGTGTCGGTGTGAATTGCAACTTGCACATCGTACTCGTCAGCTACACTCAAACAAGTGTCAATTGTTGCTGGCGTAGTTCCCCAATCTTCGTGGAGTTTCAAACCCATTGCACCGGCAAAAACTTGTTCGACTAATCCTTGAGGTTGACTGCTATTTCCTTTACCTAAAAATCCTAGATTTACTGGGAAAGCGTCGGCTGCTTGCAGCATCCTGTACATATGCCAAGGCCCGGGAGTGCAAGTAGTCGCGTTTGTACCCGTTGCAGGGCCAGTGCCGCCGCCGATCATTGTAGTGATGCCGGAGGCGATCGCCACTTCTATTTGTTGCGGGCAAATAAAGTGAATGTGACTGTCAATTCCCCCCGCCGTAAGAATCATCCCTTCACCAGCAATTACTTCTGTACCGGGTCCGATAATAATATCTACCCTATCTTGAATGTAAGGATTTCCGGCTTTACCAATTTTGTAAATTTTCCCGTCTTTAATACCGACATCTGCTTTAACAATTCCCCACCAGTCTAATATTAAAGCATTAGTAATTACAGTGTCAACTGCACCGTCCGCATTAGAAATAGGCGACTGTCCCATGCCGTCGCGAATGACTTTGCCGCCGCCAAATTTAACTTCATCCCCGTAGGTTGTGAAGTCTTTTTCAACTTCTATGAATAATTCTGTATCGGCTAATCGGACGCGATCGCCTGTAGTCGGTCCGAAAGTTTCCGCGTAAGCGCGGCGATCCATTCTGTAACTCATGCTCGCTCCTAATATTAATAAATCTTTAGTTAGCAGTTGAGACCCACTTGAATTATAGTATGTAACAAGTTCCTCAATCTGAAACCGTAAAAAAAAATATAACATTAGGCAAGCTTTAAAACCCCGATAGGCATCAATTATTGCCAAGCGAAAATCGCAAATGCTATGAAGGAGCAAATTTACTCCAACATTTTCTGGATTTCCCTTTTAAAAATATCCACATCTACCGTCATATCCATGCCAATTAAACTCCAATCTTCCGCTACCTTGTTGTCATCAACCATACGAAAGTATTCTAATCCCAATAGCTGGCAAATGTAATAGAAATATGGCGGAGTGTACCCTCCATAAAAGCATTCCAATACTTTCGTTCCCGGCTGACACCACAGCAAATTTGTAAAACCAGCCCCGTGAGGGCCGACAACCACCGCCGCTTCTGCAAACAGACGAATTTGTTCATCAACAGTGCGCGAGATATCTTCCAAAATTTCAAAATCAAATTCTTTCAAAACCTCTCGCACTTGTACTTCATTTTTAACCTGGCGCCGGCCGCTTCTAGACAGATAAAGCTTTCTATAAGGCTTTACCTTTTCCTGAAGAGCGAATTTTCTACGCAAAAGCTCTATATCGTAAGGACTGGGAAAATACCAGTCTTGATTGTTTCCCACCACCGCACTTTCTGCATGATATCCCGTATCTCTAGCCCGAGTGTCGATTAGGGAACTTTCAGGAATACCGAGTTTCGTCATAAAGCCCAACTCAAAATCTGTATGCCGTAAAGGATAACAAATTTTAGCTTCTTGCCAAATTTCCTTACCTAAAGCCTCCTCAATTCGACAAAGTTTAGCCAGCACAAAAATGACATAATCATAATAACTGCACCACAAATGCGACCAAGGAGCAACTACAAGCGGATAGGTAATTTGGTTGGGTTTGTAAGGCCATTCCAGAATGCCCGCACCGCTAATCCGAAAGTCCAAGTCTAAAAGCAACTTGTTATTCAGCAGCGTGTTGCCCGACGTACAAATAGTTAGAGAGTTTATTTTTTCATTCCGGGAAATCTTCCACACATAATCAGGTTCAAAAGACACGGTTTTTTCCGTGGGGAAAAACCGAGAAGGCACGTTATTTACCGATGCTAATGCTGGTATATTGATGGGTTCATGCTGCTTTTTGTAAACGATGCTGTCATCTAACAATTTGATGCTGGTGCGTCGGTCTAACGGGGTTCTCCAGACACGCCTCGATGTTGCAAGCAAACTCTGCTTTAACATCTGTTTGATCTGGTCAACCAATTTTGGGTTCATCACGCGCTTTGGCTGTATGTATTTGCAGTTTTAACAACCATTGTCGATCGCCAACTGCCGATTTTAACTCGCTCAAAAGTCTGAGATTGAACTAACAAAAGAAAGCCAGAACGGACTTATACAGAAGGCAGAGAAAAAGCTTTGAGATTGCTTTGCCACTCTCCATGCGTAGGGCTGGAAGCGATACCATTTTCGATTGCGGATTGGGGATTGGGGATTGCTGATCGCTATCATGGTGTGGATCTTGCCTACAGTTGCATTATTTTTTGAAACTGGTATGACTTTTAAGTTAAAAAGTTCCAAATTCAAAATTCAACAATCGTGAACTACCTTCTGGCTTCATACTTCAGCATCCAGATGACCGTCCACTTTTCCATTAAAGCCATAGACTTGACGGCTACCAACAAACGGTACTAATTGAACTTCCCTTTCATCTCCCGGCTCAAACCTGACTGCTGTACCTGCTGGGATATCCAACCGCATTCCTTTTGCTTGTTCTCGATTAAATTCTAAGGCTTCGTTTGCCTCATAAAAGTGATAGTGGGAACCGATTTGAATGGGTCTATCGCCCGTATTTGCTACCAGCATCCGCACCGTTGGGCGATCGGCATTTAATTCTATTTGGCCTGCTGAAACAATCATTTCTCCCGGAATCATGTCTATCTCCTGCGAGTCTCTGCGGTTAAATATTTAACGGATCGGATCGTGTACTGTCACCAACTTAGTTCCGTCGGGAAACGTCGCCTCAACCTGCACTTCATGCACCATTTCTGGTATCCCTTCCATCACATCTTCCCGCGTCAGAAGAGTTGTCCCGTAACTCATTAAATCTGCGACAGTGAGGCCATCTCTTGCTCCTTCTAAAATCGCGGCGGAAATGTAGGCTAGTGCTTCTGGATAGTTTAATTTTAAACCTCTTTGTTTCCGGCGCTCTGCTACCAGGGCGGCGGTAAAAATCAGCAGTTTGTCTTTTTCTTGGGGGGTGAGTTGCATTTTTATTCGGGTAAGGGCGATCGCATTATTTGGTTATGATATCGTTTGCGGTTGTTTCTGAATGATTAAACCGCAAAAGGCGCAGAGGGCGCAGAGGAAGAGAAGAGAGAGATGAATAATCTAGTTAGGAGGGCAACTATACATTGAAACTCAAAGATCATCCTATTTTATCCAAACTCTGGGCAAACAGCAAGGGCGTTGTGAAAAAGACAACCGCAGCAACTGCCAAATGCTGACAAACCAGTCTCTAGCTGCGGTTGTGGATGTACCGCGATATCGGCACAGTAAACCGTTAGGAATACGAGTCACGCCGACGGTGGAATTACCAGGATAAACTATTGCCTCACACGGCAAATCTCGCACTTTTTCCACGAGTTCTGTGGTTACGGGTTCGCCTACCCAAGCGAGGGTGGCAACTACCGGTTTTCCTCCGAAAGCGTGAGGACTTTCGAGAATTTTTTCTCCTCCTTTTAGCAATTGTCTGTCAATCCATAAAGGGCTGTTTTGTTGCCAAACTTCGGTGTGCGATCGCCATTCTCCAGACAAAAACTTTTCGCCCCTAGCACTGCGTCCAAACCTAGTAATTTCCCACAGTAAAATCCTCGCTGTTGGTGCTAATTCTACCCGTAAATTTTGCCGATATATTGCGCCGTCAAAAACTATTGTTTCTTGTGGCAGCCATTCTAAATTAGCACCGATATCTAGTTGAATGTCAATATTTTGTTGTGATTTTAGTCCGCTGCTGCGATAGATTTTACCAGCGGCGGCTGTGGTAATCAAGGCTTTGGCGTTGGGTTGGAGGTGAAAATGGCTGGAAAGTCGATCGCCCCCGACAACTCCCCCAGCCGTGTGCAAAATTACGCTGTGACAAACGTCTTTCCCTTCAGGATAAAAGGGGCGCTGCACCTTCAGCGGTGCTTGCATTTCATTGCGAATAATTTGAGTTTTGCCGTTGCGGTTGGCGTAGGTTAAATTCAGGTAGCCGTGCCATCCATTTTTAACATTATCTGTATTTTGTGCGATCGAAGTTTCAGTCACAGATTTTTGAAATTCAAAACATTCACTATCAAAAACATACCACAACTGCCGCGCAGCCCGGTTATTTTATAAATAATGATAATCGTTATCTAAAATATTTTTCGGATCAGCACTGATTAGTATAACAATTTACATTTATCAAGCATCTGATCGGGGAAGATGCCGATACCATGTAAAAATTAGTAACTAGAGGAGTGCAGACTATGCCTCAAGTTCTCTTCAAAGTTGATTTGACCAAACCGATGTCAGAACAGGAATTAGTCGGTCACAATCGCTGGCATCCAGATATTCCAGCAGTAGTTTCCGTCAATCCCGGCGATGTATTTCGCATCGAGTGCAAAGACTGGACAGACGGACAAATTAAAAATGACGACAATCCCGACGACATTCGCGATGTAGACTTAACAGTAGTTCACGTTTTGAGCGGGCCAATTTACGTTAACGGCGCGCAACCAGGGGATATTTTAGTAGTCGATATCCTCGATATCGGGGCTTTGCAAGGGGACGAATGGGGTTTTACGGGAATTTTTGCTAAAGAAAACGGTGGCGGTTTTTTGACAGAACATTTTCCGACTGCTGCTAAAGCAATTTGGGATTTCCAGGGAATTTATACCGCTTCCAGACACATACCAAAAGTGCGGTTTGCCGGGATTACTCATCCGGGTTTAATCGGCTGCGCGCCTTCTCAGGAATTGTTGAATAAATGGAACAAACGGGAAGCGGAATTAGTAGCCACAAATCCCGACAGAGTGCCGCCTTTAGCAGAACTGCCGAACCCCAAAAATGCAATTTTGGGGTCGCTGAAAGGGGCAGAATTCGAGCGAGTTGCGGCGGAAGCGGCGCGCACTGTTCCTCCCCGGGAACACGGCGGCAATTGCGATATTAAAAACCTGTCGCGCGGTTCGAGAATTTACTTCCCGGTTTATGTCGAAGGCGCGAAACTTTCGATGGGAGATATTCACTTTTCTCAAGGAGACGGGGAGATTTCATTCTGCGGGGCAATTGAAATGTCGGGGTACATCGACCTCCACGTTGATATTATCAAAGGTGGCATGGATAAATACGCGATGATCAACCCGATTTTCAAACCCGGGCCGGTGGAACCCCGCTATTCTGAGTACCTCGTTTTTGAAGGGATTTCTGTTGATGAATTTACAGGTCAGCAGTATTATATGGATGCCCACGTTGCTTATCGACGAGCTTGTTTGAATGCGATCGAATATTTGAAAAAGTTTGGTTTTACCGGAGAACAAGCGTATTTGCTATTAAGTTGTGCTCCGGTTGAGGGTCGCATCAGTGGCATTGTGGATATTCCCAATGCTTGCTGCACTATTGCTTTACCGACAGAAATTTTCCAGATGGATATTCTGCCGTCTTAATTACAGGATTTACGCACAGACTAGCTTTTGTAGGGTGCGCCGAAGTGCACCTTACCCTCACAAATAGTCTAAAAATTGCTTTCTTGCGTAAGCCCTCAATTAGTAGGGCGGGTGCTGCCCGCAGCCTACTCCTTGCGTCCCAAACCTACAATCAAAAATTGATATGCCTCTTTACGATTTTAAGTGTGAAAATTGCGGCATTTTTGATAAGTGGCGCCCTCTTGCAGAAGCAGATACACCGGTGCTTTGCCCGAGTTGCGAAACAGTTGCTAAACGCCTCTTTTCGCCGCCGATGATTCTAACTGGAAAGCTGCGGTTGAAAGGTCAAGAAAATCGGGAACCGCAGGTAGTTAAGCGTTCTGAGGAACCTAAACCGCAGCGGAATCGCGAACACCGAGGGGGACGACCTTGGATGATCGGTCACTGATCTAGTCCGACCGTCAGGCAGGGGTTTCAATCCCTGCCTCGCAGCTCGCATTCGTCTAAAAAAGCAGCAAAAAAGGTCAAAAACTATGCCACAATATTTAAAATATTTTGTACTTATTTTTTTGCTAAAATCACATAGTCATCAAGTGCATAATTGGAGCCATAATGTAACTAAAAGTGCTGGCGAAAAAGTGGACTGATAAATTCATTGAGAGGTAAACTTGCTCTAGCAAACTTTGGATAATTAGGATGGGATGTCCTCCTACCAATTGAACTTAAATATTTATATTAAACTAATTTAAATTCCTGTTTATCAACTAATTGTTGTACTACACTTAGCTCCTATTGGCAATCATCAACTCGACGAACATTGTAGGGTATCAGCAAATTATTTTCTTGAATATTTAGCAAAGCGTAACCCGAATCATTCAGGCTGAATGCTTAAATGTCTCGGCACTTCTCTCTCCTAAAACGAACGCTAAAATACCTGGGACTCGCTTGTTGACAGCCGTCCACAACCAAGCCTTATTTTTTTTGAGCGACAAAAGTTGGAAGTTAATCTAACCCGTGCTACTTCGGGAATTTCTTCATAATCCCGAGCATCAGGTAAAGAAAAGCCCACTTGTTCAATACTCCGGACAGTTTTTAAGCAGCTAAAGTACCATAAGACAAGACTGAAGGAAGGTTAGGGTGATTTAAAATCAAATCCCGGTCTAAA
>NZ_SRRZ01000085.1 GCF_013179805.1 Microcoleus asticus IPMA8
TGCATCTAGATGTATATTTAGTTATACTAACCAGTGGGTTAGGTTAACCGTCCCTGGATATTTCTATCCATTTAGATTAAACGAATCGCACTACTCATTGAATTATAGCTTATGCTGACCACATCAAGTTTGTTAATCCGCGGCGCTCGCGTTCTTTTGCCCAACGGCGAGTTTTTGGTAGGGGACGTGCAAATCTGCGATGGCAAAATTGTTCGGGTTGCTCCGTCCATTGCCGAATCGGGCGATCGAGAAATAGATGCGAAAGGCTTAACTCTGTTACCCGGAGTCATTGACCCCCAGGTACACTTCCGAGAACCGGGTTTAGAACACAAGGAAGACTTGTTTACCGCTAGCTGTGCTTGCGCTAAAGGCGGCGTGACTTCATTTTTGGAAATGCCGAATACGCGACCCCTGACAACCACCCAAGCTGCCTTAGATGATAAACTAAGTCGCGCTGGCGAGAAGTGTTTGGTTAATTACGGCTTTTTTATTGGTGCAACAGCCGAAAATTTGCCGGATTTGTTGACTGCGAATCCGACTCCGGGAATTAAAGTTTTTATGGGTTCGATGCACGGCCAGCTTTTGGTGGATGGAGAAACAACTTTAGAGGCGATTTTTGCCAAGGGCGATCGACTAATTGCCGTACACGCCGAAGACCAAGCTAGAATCAATCAAAGGCGTCAGGAATTTGCCGGGATTTCCGATGTTGCCGTGCACTCGCAAATTCAAGACAATCAAGCAGCTTTATTAGCAACTCAGCTAGCCTTAAAACTTTCTAATAAATATCACCGCCGTCTACACATTCTGCACCTTTCAACTGGGGATGAAGCCGAGTTTTTGCGTCAGGAAAAACCGAGTTGGGTAACGGCGGAAGTGACGCCGCAGCATTTGTTGTTAAATACCAGCGCCTATGAAAAAATTGGCAGTTTAGCTCAAATGAATCCGCCTTTGCGCGAACCCCGCGATAACGAAATACTTTGGCAAGCTTTACTCGACGGCGTAATTGATTTTATCGCCACCGATCACGCGCCGCACACATTAGCAGAAAAAGCTCAAGATTATCCGAATACGCCGTCTGGAATGCCGGGAGTCGAAACTTCTTTGCCTTTGATGCTGACGCAAGCAGTAGAGGGAAGATGTACAGTGGCGGAAGTTGCTAATTGGATGTCGGCGGCCGTTGCTAAGGCTTATAAAATTCCCAACAAAGGGTCGATTTCTCCGGGGTTTGACGCTGATTTGGTATTAGTAGATTTGGATAATTATCGACCTGTGGTGCGAGAAGAAATGGTGACAAAGTGCGGCTGGAGTCCTTTTGAAGGTTGGAGTTTGACAGGGTGGCCAGTTGTGACTGTTGTTGGAGGAAAAGTTGTTTTTGAAAATGGCAAATTGGATACAAATGTGAGGGGAGAAGCGTTGACATTTGACGCTGAGTAAGCATGAATTTAACTCAAGTGTTATAATTGGGTATTCCTGCATCGCAAAGGCGATATTACCCATGCTTCTCCAAGAACTAGAAACACAACTCCTGGCCTTAACTCCGACTGAGAAAGCTGAAGCCATCCGGCTTTTAACCCAAAGTTTAAATAATAGCTGGCCAGGAATTACCAAAACTCCCGACGTTTGTGGCGGCGATGCTTGCATTGCCAAAACTCGCATTCCTGTTTGGCTGCTTGAAAGTTTTCGCCGCGAAGGTTCAAGCGATGCCGAACTTTTACAATTTTATCCCCATCTAAGCGCTGCCGATCTAGTCAATGTTTGGACTTATGCTGATGCACATCAGGAGGAAATCGAACAAGCAATCCGCAAGAATGAGGAAGCCTGAGTCATGCTAAATTTGTATGCAGACGAACAATTTCCTTTGCCAGTTGTGCAATTGCTGCGCGCTTTTGGTCACAATGTCCTCACGGTTCAGGAAGCAGGAAAAGCAGGACTTGGGATTCCAGATCCAGAGGTGCTAGCATTTGCTATAAGCAACGATCGAGCTGTTTTGACATTAAATCGATTTGATTTCATCGGACTGCACAATCGACAGCCAGGCCACGCTGGTATTATTGTTTGTACCAAAGATAGGAACGTAGAAAAGTTGGCAACACGCATTAATGATGCTATTGCTGGTGAGGAAACTTTGAGAGGTAAATTGATTCGAGTCAACCGCCCGCCGCAGTAAGTTCGATCGGATTTTCTTAAATTTCCAATTGCCAATTCAATAAGTCCCCATTACCAATTACTTCAATTTGCCGCCCGTTATCTAGATAACTCAAATAAATTTGCAAATAATTCTCTGGTTTGTACTGCAATCTTTCCGCCCATTCGATCGCCACAATTCCCAAATCCCTTTCTAATCCGTCCCAATAACTCTCTAAGTGTAAAGCTTCGGCTTCTTCGGGTTCGAGTCGATACAAATCGAGATGGTACAGCGGAACTCGCCCTGCAAAATACTCGTTAATCAGGGTGAAAGTAGGACTTTCGATCGAGTCTGAGATTCCTAAACCTTCAGCGATGCCTTGAACCAAGGTAGTTTTGCCAGCACCTAAATCTCCTTGTAATAAGATTACAGTGCCTGGGGGGAGCGATCGACCTAATGATACGCCCAACTTGCGCGTAGCTTCAGCATCTGGAAGAGAAAGTATCATCTTAGTCATTAGTTATTAGTCATTAGTCATTAGTCATTAGTCATTAGTTACTCGCTTGGGGCTGCTAATAACAAATAACATTAGTCTGCACCGTCAACAGTCAACAGTCAACAGTTAACAGTTAGCAGCTTAAATGTTCTGGGCGCGGCCGTACCAACGCAGCAACATCCCCGCCAACCTTTGAGAATTGTGGCGAATTAAACCCGTATTTTTATCTTCATCCATCACATTTGCGATGACAATTCGCCGCCCCAATTGCGTTACGGCTTCTCGATCGAGCACAACCGGATAAGAATTCTCCTGAGAATAGCGGATCAAAGCTTTTGCAGAAGGGACTTTTCCCTGAACTACTACAGCATCGAACAGTGGCCGGCCGCAAGCGCGGTCGATCGCCCGAATGTGGTCTGCAACACTGTATCCGTCAGTTTCCCCCGGCTGAGTCATAATATTGCACACATAAATGCGCGGAACTTCGCTGTTGGCGATCGCATCAGCAATTTCCGGCACTAACAAATTCGGAATGACACTCGTATAAAGACTGCCTGGCCCAATAATAATAAAATCCGCTTCCCGAAGCCCTTGCACAGCCCTAGGTAAGGCCGGAGGATTAGCAGGAGTACAGCCTATTTTGAGGATTTTTCCGTTAGCTTTTGTAATGCTGGACTCCCCCTCAATCCTGCGGCCGTCAGCGAGTTCTGCCCACAAAGACACGTCGCTCAGAGTAGCCGGCAGCACTTCTCCCCTAACTGCTAAAACTTTAGAACTCGCGGCGATCGCCTGTTCCAAATCTCCAGCAATATCGCTCATCGCCGTCAAAAACAAATTCCCAAAACTGTGACCCATCAAACCGTCACCGGCCTGAAAGCGATATTGAAATAACTCAGTTAATAACTTTTCCTCATCTGCCAAAGCCGCCAAACAATTGCGAATGTCTCCCGGTGGCAATACCCCAATTTCCCGTCGCAGCCGCCCGGAAGACCCCCCATCATCAGCCACCGTGACAATAGCAGTGATTTTGGCGCTGTAATCCTTCAATCCCCTGAGCAAATTAGAAAGGCCCGTACCGCCTCCAAGTGCCACAATTTTCGGCCCGCGGTGCAAGCGGCGGTGGTTGAGGAGTCGATCGACCAATTCCTCATTCCCTTCGGGCATCAGCACTTGAGTAATAGAGTTCAAACTGCGAGTTTGCCCCCACAGAATTAACAAAATCCCGCCAACAATGATGAGCGGCCCCGACACGTAATTGGGAACAACTTCGGCAATCCACGCCAAAAAATTTCTCAACAATTGCAATAAGAAGAAAATGGGAGTCATCCCAGTCCAAATCGCTAAACCCAAAGTGGCAAGTACCACGCCGCTGGCACTGATCAGCAGCCACCGTTTCACCAACAGTCCGGGGGCTAACCACTTAAACCACTGGTGAACTCGCCCGTTCCGCAAAGAAGGGGGGTAAGGATTTCTGGATTGGGCAAAAACCTGCTTGGCTTTAGCCAAGACGCGGAGGGCTTTAGGAAGTGAACTAATTGACATGGTTAATTAGTCTTAAGGGTATTGGAACAGCTCAAGCTGACAAATTTACAATACAAGAGAGTTTTGATTCTGGCAGTCAATTTAAGTCATTAGTCATTAATCATTAGTCATGAGTCATTAGTCATTAGCTAGACTGATGACTGAGGACTGATAATTTATTGATAACATCCTATGGCTGAGCCACTAATCGAACTCAAGGGGGTAAGTAAGTCCTTCGGCCAGAACCCGATCCTCGATCGAGTAGATCTGAGGATTTATCGGGGAGAGGCCCTGGCAATTATTGGCCCTTCCGGGACGGGGAAATCTACGATTTTGCGGATAATTGCGGGTTTGTTGGCCCCGGATTCCGGTGAGGTTTTCGTTCAGGGACAGCGCAGGGTCGGATGGGTGGACGACGTGGCAGATCCGATCGGAATTGGGATGGTGTTTCAGCAAGCGGCTTTGTTTGATTCGCTGACGGTGGAGGAGAATGTCGGTTTTTTACTTTACCAGCATTCTAAGCTGCCGCGCCGCCGCATTCGGGAATTGGTGGAGGAAAAGTTGGAGATGGTGGGTTTGCCGCGAATTGGCGAACGCTATCCGGCGCAGTTGTCTGGGGGAATGAGGAAGCGGGTAAGTTTTGCCCGCGCCATCATGGCGAATCCTGATAATGACAGGGATAATCCAGAGGTTTTGCTGTACGACGAACCGACGGCGGGTTTAGATCCGATCGCTTCGACGGTAATTGAAGATTTAATCCGCGAGTTGCAGGCGGCCCAAGGTGTTTGCAGCACTTATGCGATTGTCACTCACCAAGACAGTACCATCCGCCGCACTGCCGATCGCATCGTGTTTCTCTATCGAGGCCAAGTGCAGTGGGAGGGAACTGTCAGCGATATTGCATCAACAGATAATTTGCTGATCCGACAATTTTTTAGCGGCAGTGTTACTGGCCCAATTCAAGTGATTGGATAGTCAATTGTTATCAGTCATTAGTCATTAGTCATTAGTCATTAGTTATTAAAGCTGAGGGTAATATGGCTACAAAAAGTTTTCAGAAATTGCGAGTTTATAACTTATCAGAACGACTAGCTGATGAAATTTGGAAAGCTGTTAACACTTGGGAGCCATTTGCCAAAAATACGATCGGCCAACAAATTGTCCGTTCAGCCGATAGCATCGGTGCTAACATAGCAGAAGGAGTCGGACGAGGCAGCTATCAAGACAATAAACGTTTTGTCAAGATAGCTAGAGGTTCTTTATATGAAACTCAACATTGGTTGAGACGAGCTTACACTCGAAACCTTTTAACTGTTGAACAAGTCAATATATTCACAGCAATCATTAATGACTTAGCTCCTAAATTAAACTCCTACATACACTCAATCGGATCATCCCCCTAAAAATCACGAGCAATAAATCACAAACAATAACTGAGTTCTAACAACTAACAACTAATGACTAACAACTAGCAACTAATGACTGATGACTGATGACTGATGACTAATGACTGATGACTAATGACTAATGACTAATGACTAATGAGGTAATATGCGATCGCGAACTGTAAGAGAAGGTTCTGTCGGGTTCTTAATTTTAGTAGGAATCGGTTTATTTGGTGGCTTAGTGCTCTGGCTGCGGGGCGTGCAGGTAGGCAACCGCAGCTACAAATTTGCCGTAGAATTTGCCAGCGCCCAAGGAATGCAAATAGGCACGCCCATCAGGTATCGCGGAGTTGCTGTCGGTAAAATTACCGCCCTCAAACCGGGTTCCAACGGCGTAGACGTGACGCTGGAGATTGCCCCCGGTACTTTAGTGATTCCCCGGGATGTGGTGATCGAAGCGAATAAATCCGGTTTAATTGGCGAATCGTCGATCGACATTACCCCCAACTCGATTTTGCCAGAATCCTTACTTACCGCCAATCCAGTTAGTGCCGACTGTCCCCCAGAGATTATCTGCCAAAATTCCCGCTTAAAAGGTCAAGCTGGAGTCACTATCGACGAACTCATTAAATCCACAGTCCGGCTAGCTAATTTCTACACTGACCCAGCTCTGTTTAATAATATTAAATCTCTGGCAGAAAATACAGCTAACACAGCTAAAGGCGCAGCTAAACTCACTCAAGATTTATCGAATTTAACTCAAACGACCCAAACCGAAATAAAAACTTTAAATCAATCTGTAAGGGGAGAGATTAGCAGCTTAAATCAATCTATAAAAACCGATTTAACAAGTTTAAATCAATCATTAAAGGGAGAAGTCAATAGTTTAAATCAATCATTAAAGGGAGAGGCAAGCAGTCTAAATCAATCGCTTAAAGGGGAAATATCAGGAGTCGCCGCTGATATTTCTAAAGTAGCAGCTACGGCGGACACTTCCACAAAAGCCGTATCTGCCGCTGCGATAAATTCTGCTAATTCAGTAACTCAAGCAGCCAATCAAGTTACATTAACAGCCAACCAACTTAATTCTTTAGTAGCAACCAACCGCGCCAGTTTAGTTTCAACTCTGAATAACATCAATCAAAGCAGTCAGGAACTGCGGGTAGCTGTCAGCAGTT
This sequence comes from Microcoleus asticus IPMA8, assembly GCF_013179805.1. Taxonomy (GTDB): domain Bacteria; phylum Cyanobacteriota; class Cyanobacteriia; order Cyanobacteriales; family Microcoleaceae; genus Microcoleus; species Microcoleus asticus. Next base: position 6,706 of record NZ_SRRZ01000085.1, read on the forward strand.
TGAGTCCGACAATTAATCGAATCAACCAAGGACAGTTGCTGAACAATTTAGAAGTTTTATCAGCGAATGCAGCCCAAGCTTCTGGTAATTTGCGAGATTTATCCAGCCAGGTAAACAATCCGGCGACTTTGCTATTATTGCAACAAACTCTAGATTCTGCACGAGCTACATTTCAGAACGTCCAGAAAATTACTTCCGACGTGGATGATTTGACGGGAGATCCGGCTTTCCGCAACAACATTCGCAGGTTATTCAACGGATTAGGAGGCTTATTAGGTTCGACAGAACAACTGCGACAGCAAGTTAAAGTAACTCAAACATTAGCTCCCCTTTCTCAGAAAGTAAATGCGAGTAAAAATGCCAGAAATCCATCAGTGGAACCTGGATTTCCTCAATTGCAAAAACAGCCAAAATTGCCTGTTATACCTTCTCAAACTGCCAGTTCAGCAGAACAAGTTACTCCAGAAAATACCCCTTAAAAAAGGGTATCATTGAATAAGCGCAATTGCACAAGATTCGCGAGCGACTCTAGTTAGTAACCAGCGCAATACGCACCCCAATTACACCTAGTTAATAAGGTGCGAAAGTCGCACCAGGCATTAAAGTTATTGTCCAAATCCTATTAACAAAAAACTTTTTGTATCGAAATAAGGAAAACCAATGACGCAAACATTATCGAAACCGGACGCAACCAAAAACCAGTATACTATAACTTGGGAAAAATTGCCAGATGAGTTTAAATTACCAGACGATCCTGTGGAAAACATCGACCAACCACTTTTAGCCACGGCCCTCCGAGAAGCCTTGGATATCGCAGGATTTATCCTAGCTTTAATGCTAATAGCTTCCAATTTTCGACTCTGTGCCAAAGTTAACGAAAAAACAGTAGTAAAAGCACTGGATTGGGTGTACGTTCCCTCGGTATTGCCAACAGAAACAGGAGAAGTGAGCCGCAGCTATACGCCCAATGCTGAGGCAGAAGTACCCGCAGTAATGATGGAATTTTTATCGGATACTGACGGCAGTGAATATTCAAATAAACCGACATATACTTACGGGAAATAGCGGTTTTATGAGCGAATTTTGCAAATACAGATTTATGTAATTTTTGAACCTAAATCGGGAGTGTTAGAAGTGTACAGACTCTCGACTTATGAAGAATACAAATTGCAAGAACCGGATGCTAATCAGCGATTCTGGATAGAATCAATGGGTTTATTTCTGGGGATTTGGGAAGGTAAAAAATCTCAGAGAACGGGTTATTGGTTGTGCTGGTGGGATGAGAATGGCAATTTGCTGCTGTGGGGTGCGGAACGGGTGGAACAGGAACGCCAGAGGGCCGAAGAGGAACGCCAAAGGGCCGAAGAGGAACGCCAGAGGGCCGATCGACTAATGGCATACTTGAGAAGTCAGGGTATCGATCCTGATGGCATTTGAAGGTGCGGAAGGTCGATCGATTTTCGATTTTCGATTGAATAATTGGGAATCAAGGAGCCAGAGCTATCGATTTTAGAGTTTAGATTTGCGATTGTCGATTGGGAATTAAGGAGCGCCATGACTGCAACAACATTAGAAGAGAAATTAGCTCAGCCGTTGCTATTTCCCGGGTTAACCTGGGAACAATTCAAAACCTTAGAACCGATGCTCGATCTTCCAGGGGTTCGGCTGTTATTTTTAGATGGGATACTGCAGATTCAGAAAATGCCTGGAAGAAAACACCAAACAGCCAAGGGACGTATCGGTGCGTTGGTAGAAACTTACATGATGGCGGCAGGAATCGATTTCACCCCTAAGGAGTCTCTGACATTAGAAAATGAATCGCGACTGGTGAAGTGTGAAGCCGACAAGTCTTACGAATTGGGTACTGACAGAGAACCTCCAGATTTAGCGATCGAAGTAGTCGTCACTAGCGGCGGAATTGATAAGCTAGAGGCTTACAAACGGCTGCAAATCCCTGAAGTCTGGTTTTGGGAAAACAGCCGACTGTCTCTGTATGCTCTCAGAGAGCAAGCATACGAAGATATTGCAAGTTCCCAATTGCTCCCAGAACTCGATATTGGTTTACTCGTCAGGTGTATTAATATGCCGAGTTATGTTGAGGCAATTAAGGAATAAAAAAGGGCGATAGATCTCAATACTACTAACAGGAATATAGCTATCAATTAATTACTGAAAGTCACCGTAAAGTGTTGCAACTCCGTTGATAAATAAATTAAAAACTTATTGTTTTTGCTCGGAAGATAATTGATAAAAATTACTGCTTTCTGATGAATTAGCCTCAGCACTAGAAGCGGAACGCCAGCGTGCTCATGAACTCGCATCTTTGCTAGCGTGTTACCGAGTCGGTTTGGCGAATTGCCTGAGAGTAACGGCTAAAAAGTAAGGGTGCGATCCCGCTTCACCGAGCTCGCCCGCGTGTTATTGTTACCTAAATGTCCTTGACAAATCTCAGGTTTTGTGTAAATGCTAGAATTGCTCTCAAATTTTAAATGGCGAAAGGCGATGGTTTTGCGATCGAACTTGGGCAATCTAGATATAGGCGCTTCTTGAGTGCCTGGAAAACAGCGAAACCAAGAGTTATCAATGGAAAGTACACAGAAAAAATCTAGTGCTCGTCCGGTTCATCGGAGCGATCAAATTAAGCAGATTTTTGCGTTAGTATCAATGGTTGGCTTTGGTGGTTCTGCGATTTTTGGTATTTTCAGTCTGTTCAGCAGCGGTTTGAGCAGCCAGCACCAACAAAAGCCGACGCCTGTGGCTGTTTCTCAGGAGTCTTTGCTGGCGGCGCAGGAACGGGGATATGAAACGGTTTTGCAGCGGGAACCGCAGAATCAGACGGCTCTGGAGGGATTGGCAAATGTGCGGTTGCAGATGAATAATCAGGTGGGGGCGATCGAGCCTTTGGAGAAGTTGGTGAAGCTAAATCCTGACAGAGCTGATTATAAGGCGCTGTTGAGGCAGGCGAAGGGGAAGAATTAGGCGAGCGGTCAATTTTGTTAGTAAGATAGATTGAAAATCCTTAAATTGTATGTAGCTTCCTAATTAAAATACCCGACTTAGTTTCACAAAACGAAGGATTGAATATGGGCATAGTACGCATGGGACCACCAATAGAAATTATCTCCCAACTCAAAGCAGCTTACGGGATTAATAATTTTATTGAAACAGGAACCTATCAAGGTTATACAGCATACTGGGCAAGCCAAGTATTTGAACAAGTTTTTACAATAGAGTATTCTCAAGACCTTTATCAAAAAGTTACCGCCAAATACGGTCATATCAAAAACATAGACTTTTTGTACGGTGATACCAGAAACCTTCTCGATCGTACAGTATCACAACTTCAAAGCCCAAGTTTATTCTGGCTAGACGCTCATTGGAGCGGAGGGCAAACCTATGGAGAAATCGATGAGTGTCCCTTACTCGCAGAAATCGAAATAATCAACCGATCCGACTGCGACCACTTTATTTTTATTGATGATGCCCGATTGTTTTTATCTCCTCCACCGCTGCCCCATTCACCTCAACAATGGCCGGATATTAGCGCAGTATTAAATTTGTTAAATTCAGGAAAAAACAGCAGGCATATTGTAATTATTGATGATGTTATTATTGCTATTCCGGCGCTGGCAAAAGAACTAATTGTTCAGTATTGCCAAGATTGGCTCACAACTTTAGGCAATACAGGCAGCGGGAAACAGGAACAAAATTATCAAAGCACTGGGGTGTCTCCTAATAATATTAATCAGGGAGAGTCTATCAATAACTATGAATTAAAGATTATAGAAAATTTTATTGCTTCCGGTAATGTCGTTTTCGATATTGGCGCAAACATAGGTAGCTGGACAAATCAAGTATTAAAGATATGCCCCGACGTTAAAATCCATTTGTTTGAGCCCGCACCGCCTATATATCAAACACTTCTACAAAACCTGGCTGAACCGATTAAAAGCGGTCAACTCGTGTTAAACAACTTGGCAATAGCACACCAACAGGAAATCAGGGAATTTTATTACTACGATAAATTTTCTGGATGGAGTACATTTCACCGGCGATTTGAAATCGAAAAACAATATAATATTCAGTCGCCTCAGCCATTTCAGATTTTAACAGCTACCCTTGATGATTATGTCCAAACAAGTGGCATAAAGCGAATTAATTTCTTAAAAATTGATACAGAAGGTGGCGAACTAGAAGTTCTTCGCGGAGCAAGTAACCTCTTGCAAAAAGGCAAAGTAGATTATATTCAGTTTGAGTATGGCGGAACATTTGTTGATGCCAACATCACATTAAAAGAAGTATTCGAGCATTTACAAAAATTTCGTTATACAATCTTTAAAATACAGCCCAATGCTTTACAACCCTTACCCGAGTTTTTACCAGAATATGAAAGTTACGAGTATAGCAACTTTTTAGCGGTGAACGAGAGGTTCACAGCTTTGATTTTTAGTCAAGCACCAAATCTGCTCGATTTGCAGGATCTTTGCGGAAAACATTCTGTTGCACCGCGCGGCATTATTCACATTGGGGCACACGAAGGCAAGGAAATTGCAACATACCGAGCAATGGGGGTGCAAAGGGTACTGTTTGTTGAAGCCAATCCTGCTGTCTTTGAAAGTTTGAAAACGAATATAGCGGGTTTTCCTAACGTGCTAGCGGTCAATTGTGCAGTTAGCAACATCAACGGCACAAGCACATTGTATGTAACTTCTATGGATCAAAGCAGTTCTATCTTACCATTGAAGGAGCATCAAAAGTTTTATCCAGAAATCAAGGAAGTTGAGCGTGTAGTTGTGGAGTCGAGAACTCTGGATACACTTCTAGAAGAACTTCAAATTGATGCCGCAGAATTTAATATATTAAACATTGACATTCAAGGTGCAGAGTTGTTGGCTTTGCAGGGAGCAACGAAGGTTCTCAAACATATTGAAGCAATTAACACGGAAGTTAATTATGAAGAACTGTATGAAGGCTGCGCTTTAATTGACGAAATCGATGATTTTCTGGAGATGTGGGGTTTCGATCGCGTAGCAACTACAACACCGTTTCATCCATCTTGGGGCGATGCGTTTTATGTGAAAAAGCCCGCAGTCACAATGTCCACCCTGGGTAGAAACGGACGGTTTGCCAATCAAATATTTCAGTATGCCTTCTTGAAAATCTATGCCAAAGAACATAACTTGAAAGTAGAGACGCCAGCTTGGATTGGTCAATATCTCTTTGGTTGCAATGATTCGCCCATTTCTCAAGAGTTACCCACAGTTTCCGAACCCACCAATAAATTGTCAGCAGCTAGCATACCTAATGCCAAAGAAATCTTGAAAAATGTGAACTTTTGGGGTTATTTTCAATATCACACAAAGTATTACAAACCCCACCAAGAGTATTTCCGCTCCCTGTTCAAACCTGTACGGGAAATAGAAACGAAAATGAAGGAAGCGATCGCTCGTCTGCGAGCGCGCGGCAACACCCTCGTTGGTTTGCACTTGCGGCGGGGAGACTACGGCTACGAAGATTTTTTTATAGCACCGAGCGAATGGTACAAGGAATGGCTAAAAGGTTTGTGGGAAACCCTGGACGAACCAATACTATTTATTGCCAGCGATGAACCGGAAAAAGTTTTAAGTGATTTTGAGGAGTATAATCCGGTCACAACCAAAGATTTAGGTTTGGAGTTACCGGAAGCAGAATTTTATCCCGATTTTTATTTATTAAGCCAGTGCGATATTGTAGCAATTTCAAATAGCTCATTTTCCTTTGCAGCTTGTATGCTCAATGAAAAAGGCAAATTTTTATTTCGTCCGCACTTGTCTGCGGAAAAATTAATTCCATTTGACCCCTGGGATAGCGAACCGATTTTGCCAAATTATATGCCTATTCATTTTTTTACAATAGTTCTCAACGGTGAACCTTTTATCCATTACCACATAGACGTTTTGCAGCAACTACCTTTTAAATGGCATTGGCATATTATTGAGGGAGTAGCGGAGCAAAAACACGATAGTGCTTGGATGCTTACCTTGGGGGGAAAAATTACTGATGAACTTCACTGCCGGGGTCGCAGCAAGGATGGTACATCAGAGTATATAGATGAAATAGCACGGCTATATCCAAAAAATATTACTGTTTATCGCAAGCCAGAAGGTATTTTTTGGGATGGAAAGCGTGAAATGGTAAATGCACCGCTGGAAAATATTAAAGAGGAATGCTTGCTGTGGCAGGTGGATGCAGATGAACTCTGGACAGCCGAACAAATTTATACGGCGCGGCAGATGTTTATCAATCATCCAGAAAAAACAGCAGCTTTTTATTGGTGCTGGTATTTTGTTGGAGAAAATCGGGTAATTAGCACTCGCAATTGTTATGCTCAGAATCCTCAACAAGATTGGTTGCGTACTTGGAGATTTAAGCCGGGAGCTTTTTGGGCCTCTCACGAACCTCCAAGATTAGTTGAAGCCTTGCCAAATAGTGAGTGTCGCGATGTTGCAGCAGTAAACCCTTTTCTGCATGAAGAGACTGAACAGCAGGGTTTGGTATTTCAACACTTTGCTTATGTGACGCTAGAACAACTGCGATTTAAACAAATATACTACGGCTATAAAAATGCAGTTGTTGAATGGATGGCACTGCAAGCCCAAACACAATTTCCAGTGCGGTTGGGCAATTATTTTTCGTGGGTTCAAGATGAAACAATGGTTGATACAGCAGAATCTTTAGGTATCGCACCAATAGCGCAACGAAAAAGAGAGAAAAATATGTGGCATTTTGTGCGGCAAAACAAGCGCCAAAGACAAACAGCTAGTGTGGAAAAATTTACGCCAAGGGTTATTGTTGACGCCGTGTTTTTTCAGCTTTACAATACGGGAATTGCTCGCGTGTGGCGATCGCTCTTAGAAGAGTGGGTGACGCAGGATTTTGCCAAACATATTATTGTCCTCGATCGCGCGGGAACTGCACCAAAAATTCCTGGCATTGCGTATTGCCCGGTTCCTGCTTACGACTATGAGAAGACGGATAGCGATCGCGAAATGCTCCAGCAAGTCTGTGAGGAACTGGAAGCTGACTTATTTATCTCAACTTACTACACAACGCCACTATCAACACCTTCCGTCTTTATCGCCTATGACATGACTCCTGAAGTCTTTGAGACAAATCTTGATGAACCCATGTGGCGCGAGAAACATTACGGCATCCGCCACGCGTCTGCATACATTACGATTTCCCACAATACAGCATCAGACTTATTAAAGTTTTTTCCTGATATTGCCCCAGAGTTAGTAACAGTCGCTCATTGTGGAGTTCGCAAAAATTTATCGCCAGCTAGTCCAGAGGAGATCGAGAGTTTTAAGATTAAATACAATCTCTCAAAGCCATACTTTATGATGGTTGGTGCGGCAGGCGGTCATAAAAATGCATCATTATTCTTGCAAGCTTTCGCGCAACTGCCAAATCAACCAGAATTTGATATTGTCTGCACAGCTCACAGCGCTTTAACCAAGGATGAGTTTGAACCTTACACTTCAGGGAGTACAGTGCATAAGCTTCCCCTCAGCGATGAAGAGTTAAAAGCAGCTTTTTCGGGTGCTGTTGCGCTGGTTTATCCGTCCCAGTATGAAGGCTTTGGCTTGCCGATTTTAGAGGCAATGGCTTGTGGATGTCCAGTGATTACTTGTCCCAATGCTTCTATACCTGAAGTGGCGGGAGAGGCAGCTTTATATGTTCCGGATGATGATGTTGAAGCAATGGCGATCGCACTTATTAACATTCAAAAGCCAGAAGTGCGCGAAGCTTTGATAGCTGCCGGAATAGAGCAAGCGAAAAAGTTTTCCTGGTCAAAAATGAGCAAAGAAGTCAGTTATGCTTTGATTCAGGCTAGCCTATTGCCTCTTCAACTTAGAAATATTAATTTCATTACTTTCCCTGACTGGGAGCAGGCAGAAGAAACTCTCTTTTTCCAAATAGAAGAGGCAATTGGGAAGGTAATAACACACTCAGATAGTAACAACCTCAATCTTTTAATTGATACCAGTAATCTGACTGAAGCTTCAGAAATTGATGCAAATTTAGTCGTTTCGGGCGCAGTGATGAGTCTTCTGATGAAGGAGGATACTAATATTAGCACAGCGCCCGAAATTACTATTCTTGGAAGGCTGAGTGAAGTACAATGGAAAGCTTTGTTGTCTCGAATTCAGGCTCGCATCTCTATGGAACGTGAAAATATACAGGCGATTGCTCATACTCAAGCACTCGCTCTGCCCCTCTATCCTGACAAAAATTGCGAGATAAGCGGAGAGCAAGTAGAGGCTATATTGATGGATTCTTCTCGTGACTTGACGGATAAATATACGGACTATGTTTATCATAATTGCCCTAGTCTGGATGCAAATTCTCTAGCTCGTGTGGCGACAATCCTTGAAAGCACCTGCTGGGAAGAACCTACCTCTAGCAGAGACTTAAACAACGTTGCAGTATTAGCTTTGATCGTAGCAGAACAGTCTGAGGACTTATCAGAGCGCCAACTGTATCTCAATATGGCTTTAGAAGCCTTAAACCAAGGAATAGAGCAAGATAGCTGTCCTCTCTGTATAGCTCATTTAGCTCTCCTCTTGACGATGACTGGAGAAATACCACAAGCTATAGAACTTGCTTTTCCTGCTTTTATCAACACCGTCCCCAATGTTTACAGTACCACAGAGAAACTTCCCTCTGCACTGGTTTACCTACCTTCACCGCGCAACAGTTTGGTTAATACTCTGGCTGAGCAATTGACACCTTTACTTCAAGCAAGAGATGCTTATACTCAGGCATTTTTACTTTTAAGCGAGGTGCTATGTCGAACTCACCTTGTATTTTATGGAGCAGGTGGACTTCGACTACTGAATTTAGCAGACAAGATTTTACCAGATTCGAGTTCCATCAAGTTTAAACTAGGAGTTTCGTGCATGGTTAACCATTTAATGGAAGGACTTTTATACCTGCACCAAGCCAAGCAGCTAGCGCCAGAGTCACCGCAGATTTTTCAAGCTCTCTACCTCGCTTATCGAGATCGACAGGATAGAGATTCAGCTAGCTACTGGCTAAATGAGGCTCGTGAATTTTATAAAAAAGAGCCTACTTCTCCTGATTGGAAATGGACTACGTTAGGAGTAAATTCTTCTATCACTTACCTGCATATTGAAAAGGAGCTATTATTAGCCGTTGAGCCTAGCTTTCAGAGTATTGTAACAGCCGTCCTGCTTGCAGAGGGAGATTGGTTTGAACAGGAAATGGAATTTTGGCGGAATTCCCTCAAACCTGGCATGACAGTTATAGATGTTGGCGCAAATGTGGGAGTCTATACCTTTACTGCTGCGCGACGAGTGGGACCTAAAGGTCGCGTACTAGCAGTTGAACCTTTTTCAGGTTGCTTGCGCTGCTTGGAAGAAACCTGTAGAATTAATGAGTTAGATTCGGTAAAAATATGTGCTGGAGCTGCGAGCGATCGCATTGGTACAGCACGATTGCATCTTTACACTGCTAGCGAATTAAACGAAATTGTTACGGGCGATGTGGAAAAACCAGTGCAACTTGGTTCCTTTGAAGAAGTCCCATGTTTTACTTTGGACAGTTTAGTTGAGCAGCAACACGTCAACCGAGTTGATTACCTTAAAATAGATGCAGAAGGACACGAAATGTCAGTTTTAATAGGTAGCGAAAAAATATTATCGGAATTTTTTCCTATCATCCTCTATGAAAATATCGCTGTGAGCAAAGCCAGTAATTTACCTGTTGCTGATTATCTTAAAAGCAAAGGGTATAAACTCTTTCGCTATCAACCTTACGCCCAGGAACTAATTCCTATAAACTCATCTGACGAGTTGGAGGGAAACCTAAATGTTATCGCTGTTCCTGAGAGCAAAATATATCTCATTTCTCAATCTTAAAAGTACATTTCAATTAAGAAAGTAAGGAAAGTTTAGGCTATGTCAGCATTTCTCCCCAGTTTAAAAAAAAGCGGTCATTTAGATCGCATTCACATGACAGTTTGTAACGTTGGCTCTCGCAAAATTAGTAGTCAAGATGAGTATAGTCAGAAAGGCTGGGGAATATTTGCACCACATCTGACTATTTATGGATTTGATGCTGATGCTGATGCTTGTGAGGCTAGCAATAGTGCTCTGGAAGCTCAACCAATAAATTGGACAGAAAAACATATTCCTCTAGCGCTAGCAAATTCGGTAGGCGAATCTATACTTTATGTAACTAAGCATCCCATGTGTAGCTCTCTGTATCCACCTAATGAACCTTATCTTGAGCGGTTTTCAGGGTTGTCAGAATTAGTCAACTTAGATTTTTATGTGGGAATAGAAACAACTACATTAGATGAGTTTTGTCAAAGTGAAGGCATTGAGGAAATCGACTTTTTGCAAATTGACGTTCAGGGCGCAGAATTACAAGTGTTACAAGGTGCTTCTCAAATCTTGGGAAAGTCTATTCTTGCTGTGCAGGCTGAAGTCGAGTTTTCACACCTCTATAAAAATCAGCCTTTATTTGCGGACGTTGATATTTATCTCAGGGAACAAGGATTTACTTTGTTCGATTTAGATAAAGCTTATCGCTTGCGGAGCCTATCTCCCATTAGTTCAGCAGTTCGCGCTGGACAGTTATTATACGGAGATGCTTTTTACATTCGGGATCTGATAGAGGAGAGCCTGGAAAACAATCTAAAAACACCAGATAGAATTCTAAAATTAGCTTGCATTGCTGATATTCTTAATTTCCCTGACTATACTCTGGAATTATTAGAGTATTTAACTTTCCACTATGGCAGCAATCCCAACTACAACTTCGCTAACAACATCGTCGAAATTCTGGCTCAATTCCCGCAGCTAGTCAACAGAGGAATAACTTCTCTCCCTGCTGTTTCCCGAATTGTAGATTATATTGATGGTTATGATATTGACTCTCTCATCCCCAGTGAAGCTGATATTACCACTAAAGACCAGCAGGAACCACAAATCGATCCTATGGAGGTGTTCCACTCCGATGAATATCTGCGACACAACCAGAGAAGATTAGAACATTTAGCAAGCTTAGGATTAGATATTGTAGGGAAAACTGTACTCGAACTTGGAGCAGGAATTGGCGATCATACAAGCTTTTTTCTGGATCGAAGCTGTAAAGTAGTTGCCGCAGAAGGTAGACCACAAAACTTGGAAATACTTAGATCGCGTTATCCTGATGTTGAGACAATACAACTAGATTTAGATACTCCTGATTTAAAAATAAATCAGCAATTTGACATTGTTTACTCCTACGGGTTGCTGTATCACTTGCAAAAACCTACTCAAGCTATCGAGTTTATGGCTCGCAGTTGCCAAAAGATGCTCCTGCTGGAGACGTGCGTTTCGTTTGGCGAAGAAGAAGCTATCAATTTTTGCAAAGAAGTAGCAGATTTTCCATCGCAAGCTATATCAGGTAATGGATGCCGACCTACTAGAAAGTGGGTGTACAATCAACTAAAGCAATACTTCGAGTTCGTTTATATGCCTATAACCCAACCTAACCACGAACAGTTTCCTATTGATTGGACTTTATCTTCATCGAAAACATTGGTTCGCTCAGTATTTATTGCTTCCAGACAAGAGTTGAACAATCTCCTTTTACTTGAAGATATTCCCTTGAAGCAACAGCGCCATTGAAATTTGAACGTGGATTCTACAGCGTAGATTTTGAATTTGGATACTCGGAATTGTATAATTCCTCTACAAAAGATCCTTACTCCTGCTGATAGTTTTCAACATATATCTGCCACATCTGCTCGTAAGCTTTTTCCAGCTCTCGCGTAAATTGCTTACCATTCCACAGCGGAGCCGTTTGTCGTGACTGGCGCAGTTTCCAGGATATTTGCTGCCGCAAAACGGCATCTTTCCCTAAACGAATTCCCCATTCTATATACTCTTCATCAGTCCAAGCAATCCCTTCCGAAATACCAGCATTCATCATCATCGTGTAGCTGTTACGAGCAGCAAACTGTTCTCCAACTCGCGTCACTAAAGGAACGCCCATCCACAGCGTTTCCATTGTGGTTGTAGCTCCATTGTAGGGATAGGTATCTAGTACCACATCTGCAATGGCCAAATTAGCTCGGTGCTCTGCTTCCGATCCTGCCAATGCTAAAAATCGCAGGCGATCGGCTCCCACTCCCTCTGATTCGGCAACTTCGACAAAAAACTTTTTGATTGATTCTTGATCCGCCAAACCTTTAATTAAAAAGTAACTATTCGGTACTTCTTTAATAATTTGCATTTGCAGCCGTGCTGTATCGGGATGATACTTATATCCCCTCTGAGCGCTAAGATAAATCACAGCATCACTGCCAATATCCAAGTGATCGCGTCGCAGCGTTGGCACCCCAACCTCAAAACCATCGACTGCTATGTAAGTTTGAGGCAAACGCCAGATTTTTTCCGTATAGTAGTCTTGAGCCGACTCTGGCAAGACGTAAGGATCGGCAATATAGTAATCAATAGTTGGCACACTCGACGCATCCCAACCCAACCAACTCACCTGAACAGGTGCTGGTTTAATAGCCATAGCTTCACAAGTATTACTCAGCGTCATACTATCGAGATCGACTAAAATATCAATTTCATCTTCATAAATTTTCTCCGTAGCTTCCTGACTCTCTAATCCTATTTTATAAGCTTTATCAACTTTGCTAATGTACCAATCTTCTACCTTGTCGCGACTCATTTCAGAGCCAAGCAGGTAAATATTTACTTCAAAGCGAGATGGATCGCGGTACTCAAACACCCATCGGGCTAACCACCCCACAGAATGGCTGCGTAAGCAATGAGAAAGATACCCAATCTTCAAACGTTTACTAGGAGGATCTATCTTGAGAAGGGGCGATCGCCGCTGGCGATATTTCTCCACTTTCTCCTTTGCATAATTTTCAACATTTAATTGAGCAAGCTGAGTTACCTGGCGACGAAGTTGTATATTTTCCTGTGGGATATCCTTAAAGTATGGGAAAAAAAATACAGAAACAAATAAACGAACAGTAGCACTCTCCATCAGGGATGTCGGTTGCTCCTTTATCAAAGACGCTAACAGGGATTTCTGCGTTTCTAAGGCTAAACAAAATTCATCCCAATATCCACCGGCACTCCTGAAACTACGCATCAGCAAGAAATTAGCATAAACTTTATTTGCTAAGCCTTCCATAACTGAATAGCACAACTTAGCAGTTTCTATTCCTTTAGTATACTCGGTACTATCTTGATAAAAAGAAGACAAACTACCCAGTAATTCTGGATTTAGAGGCTCCACACGCAAGGCTAATTCAGTAAATCTTGCTGCTAACTCAGATCGCCTTGCAGAGTAGGAAATCTTATAAACAAACGGGATCAAAATTGCCAAAAAAGTTTGGGAGTCTTTGACGTATCTTGTACAGGCATCCGTCAACTCAAAGGATGATGGATACAAAGGAGCACGGTCTAAAACATTCTTCAACACTTGCATCAATAGCTCAAAGTCTACCTCGTTCGCTTGTTCTGACTTTAGTAGCTCAATGATGCCCGTATCTGCCAATTCCTCTCCTGTATATACCTCCAGCATGGTGGACAGCCCGATCAAATGCAACAGGTTGTTGATATCTGTAGGATTAATTTCTTTGATATGCTGCCGAATTGCCCAAGCCACCGGATAATCACCCAGATCCCGCTGTCTATCTGCCTCTGTTTCCAGAACCTGTATTAGCTCCTGGGTCCACAGATCTATTTCTTCCGGCTCCCCCTCTGCTACTCCCAACAGCCAAGTAGTCTGAGCTTCTACTTCTTGTCCCTGCAAGAGCAACATCAACCCTAACTGCCAGTAGTGGGACTTGATGCCTGGTTCGTCTTCAATTGCCTGTTCGTAAAGCTTCGCAGCCTCAACGTAATCTCCTTTAAGCAGAAATTGATGAGTTTTTTGCTGCCAATGAGATCCTAAAGCCGATAAATCACTAGAAACCATATATTAAGCTGTTCAAAGCAGTTTTTACATAATCAATTTTTACATAATCAATAAGAGCGGGTAGCACACAGAGTCCTACCCGCTCCCCTTAACAAGCCATACTTGTTATATTCAGCAATTACTTGGTAACAAGTGTCATGTCGGCTCCACAAGAGACTTCAGTCGCATTATAGGTAGCGACAGCAGGCGCACCAACAGTCTGCTTCTCACAAAGTACGCTCTGGGTGGTTTTTGCCTCGCCTGCATCAACCAACCCGACTCCCCCGGCATATCCTTTGAGAGACGCAATAGTAGAGCTGTTGGGGGTTGCCGTGGCGTCAGCCGAGGATGCCGTATTTGCTACACTGTAGTCATAGTTAGTGGTTTGAGTTTTGAGGCCGAGACCCAAAGTGGCAACGTCACTCCCAAATTTAGTATTCTCTGCGTAGTAAGCCTGCTGACCCTTGTTGATTGAACTGATATACTGTTTGCCTTCAGACTGCTTGGCTTTGTTTGCTTGGTTGAGGAAGGCGGGCAAAGCAATAGCAGAAAGAATACCGATGATAATGATAACAACCAGCAGTTCAATCAGGGTGAAACCTTGATCCTGTCTTCTTTTGTTGATGTGTTGCAGGAACTTGGCTTTAAATTCAGTCTTCATAAGTCTTTTCTCCGTGAGGGGTGGGATGCTCGTTTCTAACTCTTATATGTAACTTACCCAGTTTCCCCCGCTTTGCTATCATCCCATCCATTTTTTTTTTATGTCTGGCAACTAACGCTCCAAAAGCACGTACAGCAAGACTTCCAGCCTAGTCAACAGTTCCTTGACTTCATCTAAGGCCGTCTCCTGGGCTGCGGGTTCTAGATTAACAGCAGCCTCGGCTATAATCTGTAGCCACTTCTGGACTAGCGACACCACAGACTGCGGCCCATCCCAAAGAGGTAGCAAACAAGCCGCCATTTTACTGTCGATCGCCACCGGCGCTAAAGTTGGTACAATAATATAACGGCTAATCTCAAACGGCGTCTGGCTGTCAATGCAATTACTCAAGTCTTCCATAATCTGGGAAGTCCTCAGTTGAGGGTGCAGATGTACCCGCGCTGACTGCCAGTCAACCGCCGTCCATTCAGCAACTGGCACAAAAGCCTGAGCTCGATCGGGATTGCCGCACCAGAAATCAAACAAACGGTGGAGGGGATGTAACAAGTCAAATAAATGCAGTTGCTCTTCCAGAGAAGCTTCTGGCAGACTCATAGCCAAAAACGGAGGCAAATCATCTGGATCTTTGAATAAATCCATCAACTCCCACCTGCGCCAAGCCACCATACTGATAAACTCTAAATCAGCACCTCTCAACATTGCAAACATTTCAGGAATGGTACAACCTTTATCACCCACTAATAAATAGTTAGCCATAATCCATGCCTCATTCTGCGCGCGATCGGAATTCCACGTGAATGCCTTAAGTCCTACTTCATCTTGTAATGCTTCCATTGTTTCCCGGACTATTTCTATCTCCACTTCTCCCGGAGATCCATTCATTAATCCCATTGTTTTGAAAGCAGCTTGAGCGCGAAATACTCCGGCCCTACCATTTGAACTATGTAGGTTTGTGCGAATGATTCCGTCGGGAGACAGAACTGACTTCATCGCTTGCAATCCAGCAACAGCGTCGGGCAAGAGATACAGAACTTCGTCAGCATTAATATAGTCAAACTGTAACCCTAAACTTGGTAATTCTTCTATCTTCAAAGCATAAAATTCTGCATTGGCAACCCCATGATACTGTAAACGTTGCTCAGCTAGTTTCACTGATTCTGCTGATAAATCGATGCCTACTATTTTTGCTCCCGGATTGGCTAGAGCTAAAACCAAGGATTTATAACCAGTGCCGCATCCCGCATCTAGGATAACTTTACCTTTTGTATTAATAACTCTTCTATTTCGGAAGTAGTAAGCAGTGACAAGATTATGAAGGTAGAGCAATTCACTGTTGTCTTTTGGAGATAGTTCCAGCGGGGTTCTGGGATAAGGAGTATTGTCAAATTGCTGGCGGATATTTTCTATTAACTCTAAATTTTGGTGATCCATTTTTAATTACGCTCAACGGTGGCAAATTACCTTAGTATCTCAGAAAATAGCCGCTCGCCCGCCGGGCCACAACACATACTTGCCATAATACTCTCAAAACCAGATCGCCCAACGAACTACCACGTCCATGAACACCAACATCAGCCCCATCCTCAAAGTATTCACCCTATCCGCCGCCCTTTCCCTGGCCATCAAGTATGCAGGGCCTAGCTTATCCATACCCTCTACGGACCTCAACGCCCTCATCGCCGTCTTTACCCCCAGTATCATCTTAGCTGCCATCCTCGGCTGGCGATCGCGCCAACAGCCAAGATAGGGGAGGGAGCGCGATCGCGCCCAAAGACGAGTTAAATTAAACCAGGGGCGATCGAACACTCACACCAAAACCCCTTGATGCCCAGCAATATAGATGAGACAGACAATCACATGGATCTAGCCACCTTAAATCTGAAACCCTTAAATTTGCTGATTTTTCCTGATTGGAAGCAATCAGCATAATCTCTTTATTTAGAGTTAGAACTAATTATTAGGAGTCGGGTAAGTCATCCCGATCGCGATTTCCTAACTCTTTTAATAGATGTGAGCCAAACTGTAGAAAAATCAGAGTTAGATGCAAGTTTAATTCTATCAGGGATTGTGAGGAATCTTTTGATGGAAGAAGATTTAGATATTAACTGCGAACCGGAAATTATTTTATTGGAAAACCTCAATCGAAGCCAGTGGAGCGATATTTTGCCACAGATTCAATATTGAATTAAGCTGAATGCGGAAAATCACCAAGCAATAGCAGAATCGGGAACCGCACAAATTCCAGTAGTGGAACAGAACTTAGCGATATCACCCTTGACTCCCATCTCAGCATAGTAAGCCGGCTGACCCTTGTCGATCGAGGCGATATACTGCTTGGCTTCAGATTGCTTGGCTTTGTTTGCTTGGTTGAGGAATGCAGGCAAAGCTATAGCCGGAAGAATACCGATAATGATGATAACTACCAACTGTTCAATCAGCGTAAAACCTTGATCTTATCTTCTTTGATTGAGGTGTTGCAGGAACTTGGCTTTTAATTCAGTTTTCATGGTTTGTTTCTCCTTGAGGGGTGGGATGCTTGATTTGTAACTCCTGAATGTAACTTACTCACTTTCGTTCCTTCTCATATCACCCTGTGCTAAAAAAACTTAGCTAGGGCGGGGTGAACGCTCCAAAAGCAGGTAAAGAAACACTTCGAGCCTACTCAAGACTTCTTTAACTTCCTCCCAAGCTGCCTGTTCGCTGACAGGCTCTAGATTAACCGGATGCAGGGGTTTGAGCTTTAACCAGCGTTCCACAAGGGACTTCGCAGGACAAGCGCCCTCCCAAAGCGGTAGCAAGCAAGCAGCCATATAACTTTCTAGGAAAATAGGTACTAAAGCGGGCAAAGTGACATAACGGCTAATCTCGAAGGGTTGTTGGCTAGTGATGCACTGGATCAAGTCTGCTTTCGCCTGGGGAGTTTTTAGCTGAGGATGCAGGTGTACCCGCGCATCCTGCCAGTCAGATAAAGTCCATTCAGCAACCGGCACAAATGGCTGTGCCCTATCGGGATGACCGCACCAAAAGTCAATTAAACGGTTGACGGGATGTAACAATTCACATAAATGCAGCCCTTCTTCTGTAGAAATTTCTGGCAGGCTCATGGCTAGAAAAGCAGGTAAATTGTCTTGCTCTTTGAAAAGATCGAGCAAGTTCCATTGCCGCCAATTCACCATACTGACCAACTCTAAATCAGCGGCTTGCAGTGCCGAAAACATTTCAGGGATAGTGTAGCCTTTATCGCCTTGAAATAAATAATTCATTAGCATCCACTCTTCACTCTGGGCGGCATCGGGCTTCCAGGTGAGTTTCTTGAGAATGACATTATCTTTCAAAGCGGTCATAATTTCTCGGGCTAATTCCATTTCTAACTCTCGGGGATTTTCGTCCATCAATCCCATCATTTTGAAAACTTCCTGAGCCCAAAAATAGGCAAACCTCTGTAGCGAACTATGGAAATTAGCACGAATTATTCCCTGATATTTTAGCACAGACTTAAGTGTTTTCAATCCCGCCTTTATATCTGGGAGTAAATAAAGAACTTCGTCACTATTAATATAGTCATACTCTAATCCTAATTTAGGCAAATCTTCAATTGAAAGCACATGAAACTCTGCATTCTCAAACCCATGATATTCGAGACGGTGACGGGCTAACTTAACCGATTCTTCTGATAAGTCAATACCAACTATTTTAGCGCCGGGATTGGCTTCTGCTAAAGTCAAGGATTTATAGCCGGTGCCACAGCCTGCATCTAAAATAATTTTTCCTTCAGTTTCAATAACTGTTTGATTTCTTAAATAGTAAGGTGTTATAAGGTTATGAATATAGAGAAGCTGGTAGTTATCTTTAGGAGATTGTTCGAGCGGGATTCTGGGGTAAGGAGCGCTGTTAAATTGCTGGCGAATTTTTTCTACGATCTCAGATGTTTGGTTGTTCATTCTACATTGCTCCCGCTACTAACAAATGGCGCTGTGACATACGTTAATTTTAGGATGAGAAGGTATCTTATCTACGCGGCGCCCGAAAGGTAGTTGCGATCGCACTTTTCGGCAAACCCCACGCGGCTGGGGGGCAAGGACTGGGCATAATAGTGAGGGTAAATCTTTCCAGCCCCCGCGCAAAAACATATTATACAACCAACTACCACGTCCATGAACACCAACATCACCCCCATCCTCAAAGTATTCACCCTTTGCGCCGCGCTTTCGGTGGCCATCAAGTACGCAGGGCCTAGCTTATCCATACCTTCTACCGACCTTAACGCCCTCATCGCCGTCTTTACGCCCAGTATCATCTTAGCTGCGATCCTCGGCTGGCGATCGCAACAACAGCAGCAGTAGAGACGCCATCAAAAAGTGCGATCGATCTACACTAGGTCTAAAGACTGTGTTTTTGCCCAAATCTTAATTCCCGGCACAACGCAACCAAACTTGAGGCACTCACCATGATTCAAATCATACCTGTATTAGTAACATTCGATGAATTCATTGACTGGTATCCTGAAAATTCAGAACACCACTACGAACTGCACAATGGAGAAATTGTTGAGATGCCAAAAGCAACAGGTAAACATTCTAAAGTGGCCGGTTTTACCGCACTGAAAGTCGGAATATAGATTGAGCGTCTCAATTTGCCTTACTTCATCCCCAAAGAATGCGTTATCAAACCCATGCGCGAGGAATCGGGATATGAACCAGATATTATTGTACTTAACGAACAAACCATTGGAAACGAGCCGCGATGGGAGAAATCATCAATTATCACAATGGGTTCATCAGTCCCCCTAATCGTCGAGGTAACTAGCACTAATTGGGGGGATGATTATGCCCTAAAGCTTGAGGCATATGAGTCAATGGGTATTCAAGAATATTGGATTATAGACTATCTAGGATTGGGCGGCAGATGGTTTATTTGCCACCCCAAACAACCCACTTTTTCGGTTTACCAACTAATTGACGGCGAATACCAAGTCAAACTGTTCAGAGGGGGCGAGGGTATTGAGTCCCCAACTTTCCCAGAATTGAAGCTGACAGCGCAGCAGGTGTTCGCAAAAGGTAATTGAGGAGGCTGCTTATGCTGATGTCCGAGTAGGGGTATCTGATTAAAGATGCGATCGCGCGCATCTAAGGTATCTTGTAGAGATGCGATGAATCGCTTCGGGGCTGTAGAGCAATTAGCCAGCAGCAATTCCCAATACCCTATTCCTCAATCTAAAATCTAAAATCTAAAATCTAATGAAGCTAGGACAGTGGATGGGCTTATTAGCCCTCATCGCATCTTGTTACATCCTGTGGCAAATCAGGCAGGCCCTACTGCTGCTGTTTGCCGCCGTCGTCTTAGCCACAGCCTTAAACAGACTAGCGCGCTACTTGCAAAAATTCGGACTCAAAAGATCGATCGCCGTACTCTTATCAGTTAGCTTCCTAGTCCTGATCTTCGTAGGATTATTCCTAATCATTGTACCACCCTTTGCCCAACAGTTTCAACAACTTACCCAAAGAGCCCCTCAAGGAATAGCAAGGTTAAATGAGTGGATCGATCAGATTGAAGCTCGCTTTTCTGGACAAATTGGTCAGCGACTGCCGAATCTTGATATTAACGACATTATCCAACAACTGCAACCCCTATTCAATCAACTCGTCGGCGGCGCAGGAGCTTTTGTAGGCAACACCTTAGGCGTTATTCTCAGCTTTTTGCTAGTCATAGTTTTGACCTTAATGACATTAGCAGATCCTTTGTCTTACCGCAAAGGATTTATCCAACTATTTCCCTCTTTTTATCGGCGGCGAATCGATGGCATCTTGGATGAATGCGAAATAGCTCTTGGCAGATGGGTAATCGGTGCTTTAATTAGCATGAGCGTCATCACTTTTCTCAGCCTAATTGGTTTGTCAGTATTGCAAGTTCCCCTAGCTCTAGCTCACGCTGTTTTAGCTGGTTTGCTGAACTTAATACCCAATATCGGACCCGGTTTGAGCGTCATTCCCCCAGTGACGATCGCACTTTTAGACTCTCCCTTAAAATCCGGTTTTGTGCTTATCCTCTACTTTCTAATTCAACAATTTGAAAGCAACCTCCTCACCCCTTACGTTATGGCGCAGCAAGTAGCGCTACTGCCGGCTGTTACCTTAATAGCTCAAGTATTCTTCGCCACCTTCTTTGGATTTTTAGGACTATTACT
Organism: Microcoleus asticus IPMA8; assembly: GCF_013179805.1. Lineage (GTDB taxonomy): Bacteria > Cyanobacteriota > Cyanobacteriia > Cyanobacteriales > Microcoleaceae > Microcoleus > Microcoleus asticus. Next base: position 27,528 of record NZ_SRRZ01000085.1, read on the forward strand.
TGCCCTTCCTCTCACCGTTGTGGCTCAAGTTTGGGTTAGAGAAGTTTTGATTAAAGACATTCTGAACCAGTGGGACACTAATCCCAGAAAGCTAGCAGCGATCGATACTGCTATTCACGAGGAGTACGAATCTTTAGGAGTAACACATAACAAGCCAGAAAGCCTGCCAGAACAAAAATTAGAAATCCCAAATAATACAGAAAGCCACACTCCTGAAAATCAATAATTGAATTAGATCGATGATGACTGTTGCACCCCTTGACAATCCACGTTTAAAAACTACTCAAGGAGTGCTTTTACCAACTATCAGTTTGCCAACTTATCAGACGTTATTGGCAGAATCTGGAGACCGCAGATCCTCTAAATTCGCTGACAGTCGAAGAGTGCTAGAAATCATGATGCCGTCCGACTTACATAAAAACATAAATTGGGAGCTGAAACGCATCGTTACCGCTTTAACTGAAAAGTTACACTTGAGACTTAAAGGATTTTGTTCGACGAGTTTAAATCGCTCCGATTTACAACAAGGTGCAAAACCAAATTCATGTTTTTATATCCAAACTCTTGACAGTATTCTCGGTAAAAAAAATTGAAATTTCAAAGGATGTGCCACCAGATTTAGTCATTGAAGTCTATCTGACCCGTATCTCCTCAAATCGATTACGAATTTATCAGCAGCTAGCAATTATTAAAAGGCGATATAGGGTAGAAAATGTGCAAATTGATAACGTTCAAAATCCCAAATATATTTTTTACGAATACAGTCTTTCATTTCCAATTATGCCTGCAACCTTGCTGGCTCATTTAATAAAAATCTCAGGAACTCAGGACGATAATGCTATTGTCCGATATTGCTGGCTGTGGGTGAGGCAGCAATTGCAAACACAGAGTTTGTAGCTAATTTATAGCGAAGAACAATAAAAAGGCCGATCGCCAAAACTGCATTCGGTCGATCGACATTCCATCACACTAAAATCTAAATCTAAAATCTAAAATAGTCTTATGCGATCGATCGACGAAATCAACGATAAAATCAGCCAGGGCAAAGCCACAGTCTGGACAATCGAAGAACTTAAAACTAGAGTTCAAGAAACCAGCATTACCCAAGCAGCCAAAGAAGTCGATGTGATTACCACCGGCACCTTCGAGCCGATGGAATCCTCCGGTGCAATCATCAACCTCGGGCATACCGACCCGCCGATAAAAATCCGCCAGTGCTGGCTGGACGGCGTTTTAGCCTACTCGGGCTTCGGGGCCGTAGACCTGTACCTGGGAGCCACCCAAGTAGCCGAAGACGGCGAAGAATCCCGCGAACGGGGCGGCGGACACGTCATCGAAGACTTAATAGCCGGCAAACCCGTGCAGTTGCGCGCCTTGGGGCAAGTAACAGACTGCTACCCCCGCGCCTCCTTTGAAACCACGATTACCCGCGATACCATCAACCAGTTTTATTTATTCAATCCCCGCAACGCATATCAAAACTTTATTGTTGGCGTCAATGGAGGCGATCGCCCGCTGTTCACCTACCTCGGCCCCTTGCAACCAAACCTCGGCAACGCAGTCTACTCGAACCTTGGAGCCATGTCTCCCCTGCTCAACGACCCCGACCTCGAAATCATCGGCATCGGCACTCGCATCTTCCTAGGAGGCGCTCAGGGCTACATCACCTGGGAAGGAACCCAGCACTTCCCCCTGCAAAAACGCCAGCCCAACCGCACCCCCATCGGCCCGGCCGCCACCCTCGCACTCATCGGCGACGCCAAACAGATGAACTCCAAATGGGTGCGAGGCTGCTACTTCAAAAACTACGGCCCATCCCTGATGCTGGGAGTCGGCATCCCCTTTCCCGTCTTAAACGAAACAGTCGTCGCCCACTGTGCAGTATCCGACAAAAAAATAGTAGCGCCGGTGGTAGATTTCTCTATCCCCCGGCGCGTTCGTCCCACCTTCGGTTTAGTCAGCTATGCTCAATTAAAGACTGGCCGCATCACGATCGAGGGCAAACCAGTGCGGGCGGCCCCTCTTGCGAGTATGTTTCTCTCCCGGCAAGTAGCATTGGAATTGAAGCAGCAAATTGAAACGGGTCAATTTACTCTCACGGCCCCAGTTGCTCCCCTACCAGCCGATCGAGTATTTCTCCCGCAAGATTTGTGGGGTGCCCAAGTGAGGCTGGAATAGACAGTTCCTAGACTAAAGTCACGGATTATAACTTGAATGAACCACAAGAGGATATTCAAAGATGATCGACGAGAACCAGTCTAAGTTCACTGATGAGGAAGTTGCGGCTGCTGAGAAACAGATTTTTGAACACACAAAGAGAATTGAGTTCTATCTGACGGAATATTCCATTGACTTTCTGGCCGTAAAGATGCAGAAAGGAGATTTTGAGATTCCGGCCTACCGACGCGAGTCCCCATGGGAACCAGAGCGCAAATCCCGGTTCATTGAGTCAGTATTGATGGGACTTCCGATCCCTTTCCTGTTTTTTTGGGAAAGCCCGTCAACAGGTAACCTTGAAATTGTTGATGGTTTACAGCGCCTTAGAACGATTGAGGAGTTCGTTCTTGGTGACTTTCCCCTAGGTGACTTGGAAGAACTCTCGCTACTGACCGGATTTCGATTCAAAGATTTTCCCAAATCTCGGCAACGAAAAATCCAGAACCATACTATCAGAGGGATCGTGCTCAATGAGCACGCCGATGAGCAAGCACGATTTGATCTTTTTGAACGAATTAACACAGGAAGCAAGGTCGCGAACAAGGCTGAGGTGCGTCGAGGTGCGTTAGGAGGTGCTTTCCTCGACCTTGTGATATCACTCGCCAAAGAGCCGAGCTTTGTCAAACTTGCGCCAATATCTGACAAGCTTTTATTGGAGCGCGAGAGAGAAGAACTCGTTACACGATTCTTCGCATACGGTGATGCGCTAGAAGCATATAAAGACAGAGTGTCGCCATTTCTTTTCACCTACACGAAGAAGATGAACGATCGCTTTAAACAGAACCCAGCAGAAATTGAGTCCTATCGGCAACGCTTCATGGACATGATAGACTTTGTCTCGCGCAACTTCCCGTCGGGTTTCCGCAAAACACTTAAAGGTAAGGCTACACCCCGATCGCGTTTTGAAGCTATAGCCATTGGAAGCTATCTAGCACTTCAGCAACGGCCTGAGATAGCTAACCAATCGCTCAAAGTTGAAGAATGGTTGAACAGCAAGGACTTTACAAAAGTAACCGGCGCCGACGGTGCGAACGCAATAGGCAGACTCAGGGCTCGTATACATTTCGTTCGCGATCGTTTACTTGGAGATTGAGGATGGAGGATTTGAGCCAAGCTTTTGAAGAGCGTTTACAGGAAATTGAAACTTACCTTGACCTGCTTGAGTCCATACAGGAACAAGTGCAGGGAGGACCTCCACAAATCGGAGAAGCTACGATCACTCCGCAACAGCAGAAAATCCTCTATTCGAGTGTTTACTTACAGCTCTACAATCTTGTCGAGTCAACTATTACTCGGTGCGTAGATGCCGTATCTAAGGCAGTGGTTAATAACAGATCGCAGCCCAATGAGTTGTCCATTGAGTTGCGCCGCGAGTGGGTGCGATGCACCGCACGCACCCATACTGATCTCAACTACGATAATCGCCTGGAATCTGCATTGAACCTCTGCGATCACCTAGTGCAAGCGCTCCCCATATCAACTTTTGAAGTTGAAAAAGGTGGAGGTGGAAATTGGGATGATGAGGAGATTTACAAACTTAGTAAACGTCTAGGATTGTCCTTAAATATAAGTCGTCAGGCTAATCGTGCTGTCAAACAACCATTTCGGGATGACCAAGGCGCACTTTCCCTGATCAAAAGTTTTCGGAACAAACTAGCACACGGTAATCTATCATTTGCAGAGAGTGGCAATAATATTACTGTTAGCCAGCTTCGTGACCTCACTGAACGAACAGCATTGTATCTGAGAGAGGTTGTAAATTGCTTCAAGTTATCGATCGATGCACATGAGTTCCTAATGCCGGAGAACCGACCTACATGAGCCAAGGCATGAATCCAGATGAGACTATGGTCGGCGCTCACAATGGCAAAGAGCCTCAGATCGATCGCAGAAGTACAGCCATTAGCTGCATCGATCTGTTTTGCGGTTTGGGCGGTCTTACGCATGGACTGATCCGAGGAGGTATTCAGGTTGTTGCGGGCATCGACATCGATCCACAATGTCGCTTCCCATATGAGAGCAACAACGACGCCCTTTTCGTCCAGCAGGATGTCAGCGATCTATCTGGTTCCCAACTTGCAGATATTTTTGGCGATGGGACATTGCGTTTGCTGGCCGGCTGCACGCCCTGCCAACCATTCTCGACTTACAGCCGTAAGGGACGCCAGGAACGCCAGCACACTAAGTGGGTTCTCGTATCCGACTTCGGTCGGTTGGTACGGGAGACTCAACCCGACTTCGTAACGATGGAGAATGTGCCACAGCTTTTAGAGCATGAAGTTTTCAAGGATTTTTTGAAGGACCTCGAAGGCTATGCGACCAGTTGCAGTATTGTAGATTGTGTTCAATATGGAGTTCCACAGACTCGTAAACGGCTTGTGCTGCTAGCGTCCCGATTCGGGCCAGTAGAATTAGTACCTCCAATCTTTTCTAGACGATCGTGCACAACTGTGCGTGAGGCCATTTCCCATCTACCCGCCTTAGCAGCCGGATGCTCCGATCCAAATGACGCACTTCATACCGCATCCTCACTAAGTGACCTGAACCTCCGCCGAATCAGAGCCTCAAAACCCGGAGGCACATGGCATGACTGGGATGATTCACTGCTGGCACCATGTCATCGTAAGAAATCTGGACAAACTTATGCTAGCGTGTATGGTCGTATGAAGTGGGACGCCCCGGCTCCAACGATCACAACCCAATGCTTCGGCTACGGAAATGGTCGGTTCGGACATCCGGAACAGGATCGTGCAATCTCTCTGAGGAATGAAAATTTAATAACTTTAGCGTCTGCTAAATAGTCGGAACTGCACGATAATTCCATTTGGGTAGATAGTCATCAAAAATAATTTT
>NZ_SRRZ01000086.1 GCF_013179805.1 Microcoleus asticus IPMA8
AATATGATTCAGGATGTCGCTCATGTTTCTGTCTCAAAAAAGCTTTACGATCTTCTTGTACCACAAAATGTTACTATTTTGGAGATGTCTTATGGAGTAATTTGGTGGACATGGTGGACAGGGGAGGCGATCGGAACACTTGTTTTTGGACCAGTCTTATTAGCATGGAGTCGGGAACTTCAGCCAATTAAATTACTATTTAAACAAAGATTTGTAGAAGCAGCACTGTTACTATTCCTAGTAATTATCATCAGTCAGATTAGTTTTGGCGGTGGATATCCTGTCGTGTATATGTTGATTCCCCTCTTAGTTTGGTCAGCCTTTCGATTCGGACAACAGGGTTCAACATTACTAATCGTCATCGTGTCAGTCATTTCTATGGTGGGAACTGCTAAGGGTTTAGGGCCATTTGTTCGTCCGTCACTCAATGAGTCATTGTTACTATTGCAATCCTTTATGAGTGTTGTTGCTATTACAACTTTGATTTTATCGGCGGTAATTACAGAAAACACAGAAGCAGAAGCCCGACTAAAAAGATCAAATGAAGAGTTAGAAAGTAGAGTCGAGGAACGCACAGCAGAACTCGCCCATGCTAAAGAAAAAGCCGAAGTTGCCAACAGTGCCAAAAGCGAATTTTTAGCCAACATGAGCCACGAATTACGCTCTCCTCTCAACGCAATTATGGGATTTTCTCAAATTATGACTCGCTCTCAAACCCTCCCTCGCGAACATCAAGAAAGCGTCGGCATTATCTCTCGCAGCGGCGAACACCTACTAACCCTCATTAACAACGTTCTCGACCTCTCTAAAATCGAAGCAGGTAAAACCAGCCTTAATCCTAAAAACTTCGATCTCCATCGCTTACTTGACGACATACACGATATGTTTCAAATGAAAGCTGAAGAGAAAGGTTTACAGTTACTCTTGGAATACGATCGCAATCTGCCTCATTACGTCCGTACCGATGATGTTAAATTGCGTCAAGTTCTCATTAACTTGATTAATAATGCTCTTAAATTTACTCAAGAGGGAGGAGTTTCAGTAAGAGTTAGCGTTTTAGAAACTCCTGTCCATTCCCAACAAACAGCGGCAGCGGCTGATACCAATTCATACACCATACATTTTGAAATTGAAGATTCAGGATCTGGAATTGCCCCTGAAGAAATTGGGAATTTGTTTGAAGCCTTCACCCAAACAGAAACCGGAAAACAAGCTCAGGAAGGTACGGGTTTAGGCTTGCCAATTAGCCGCCAACTTGTGCATCTTATGGGAGGCGATATTACAGTCAAAAGCCAAGTGGGACAATGCACAATCTTCTTATTTAATATTCAAGTTAATGAAGTAGAAGCTAGCGACATTGCTACACACCAACCCTCTCGCAGAGTCATCGCTCTAGAACCCAATCAACCCAAATATCGCATTTTAATAGTTGACGATAAACCTCTCAATCGCCAATTGTTAATTAAACTGCTATCTCCCTTGGGATTTGAGCTTCAGGAAGCCAGTAACGGTCAAGAAGCAGTTGACATTTGGGAGAGGTGGGAGCCAAACTTAATTTGGATGGATATGAGGATGCCGGTGATGGATGGTTACACCGCTACTCAAACTATTAAATCTCAGACAAAAGGTCAAGCAACGGCGATTATTGCTTTGACAGCTAGCGTACTAGAAGAAGAAAAAGCGGTGGTTCTGTCGGCGGGATGTGATGATTTCTTGAGGAAACCTTTCCGAGAGGAAGAAATATTTAATGGGATGAATAAGCATATTGGAGTGAAATATGTTTATGAAGAATTAACACCCAAAAATACGGATAAAATACAAACAAGAGAGGTTCTAACCACAGAAGCACTGGCAGAAATTCCGAGGAATCTATTAGCTCAACTCCAAGAGGCCGTAATGTATTCCGATTCTGAATTAATTGCTGCGGTGGTGAAAAAAATAGCTACTTACAATGAGCCTTTAGCTGAGGCGATCGCAACTTCTCTACACAACTTTGAATATGAAAAGGTTTTGAACTTAATTGCGGCTACTATAGCATAAAAGGAGTAAAACATGAACGACAGTCAAGGTCAAATTTTTATTATTGATGATACGCCCGCAAACTTACATCTGCTTGTCAGTCTTCTTAAGGAAAATGGCTACCTGCCGCGAGCATTTCCGAGCGGCAAGTTAGCTCTAGGAGTTATTGAACAATCATCTCCTAGTTTGATTTTGTTAGATATTCAAATGCCACAGATGGATGGCTACGAAGTTTGTAAACATCTCAAAGCTAACGAATTGACTTGGGATATTCCAGTAATTTTTATCAGTGCTTTGGATGAAATGATGGATAAGCTAAAAGCTTTTACTGTAGGTGGCGTAGACTACATTACAAAACCATTTCAAGCAGAGGAAGTTTTAGCTCGGATTTCTACTCATTTAGAACTCAGTCGCTTACAAAAACTCCTGAAACAGGAAAATTCTCTTCAGGCTCAAAAATTAGCGGAACAAAATTGCCAACTCCAGCAGATGAATGAAGCATTAGAGAAAGCTAATCAAGAGTTGAAAGAACAATACAGTCAACTCCAGCAAGCGCAATTGCAAGTAATTCAAAGTGAAAAGATGTCGGCATTAGGTAATTTAGTTGCTGGAGTTGCCCATGAAATTAATAATCCTGTGGGGTTTATTTATGGCAACCTCGACCAAGCTGGGCAAGCATTACAAGATTTGATCGAACATCTGAAATTATATGGCGATCGCGCGACTGAAACAGATATTAACAATCATGCCGCAGAAATCGAGCTAGACTATCTCCTAGAAGATGTGCCGAAGATGATAGACTCAATGAAAGTGGGGTGCGATCGCATCAAAAGTATCAGCACGAGTTTACGAACATTTTCCAGAGCCGATCGCGATTTTCCAGTGAAGGCGAATCTGCATGAAGGTATTGATAGCACAATTTTAATTCTCAAACATCGCCTCAAAGCTTCGGAATTTAGACCGGAAATTGAAGTTATTACTAATTATGAGGATATCCCAGAAATAAAATGCTTCTTGGGCCAATTAAATCAAGTATTTATGAATATTTTGGCTAATGGGATCGAGGCAATAGAAGAATCAAATCACGGACGTACTTTTGCCGATATTAAAGCCAACCCAAACCGGATTACGATCGAAACTGAACTATCGAGCGATCGCGAGTCAGTTTTAATTCGTTTTAGCGATAATGGCATCGGCATGACAGAAGAGGTAAAACAAAAAATTTTTGATTATTTATTTACTACAAAATCCGTAGGGAAAGGCACGGGTTTAGGAATGGCGATCGCGCGTCAAATCATAGTAGAAAAACATCAAGGGACAATTACAGTTAACTCTACTCCAGGAGAAGGAACGGAGTTTATACTGGAATTGCCGATTCTCAAAAATTAACCAAAATTATAGCAACCGCCAGGGCGGTTTAGGGGCGCTTAGGCTAGGGGAAGAAGGGAATAGAATCAGCGAATTTCAAAAACTCAGAACGTCTTAATTTTGTAAGTTCGGTTTAGTTCCACGGGCCCAACTTCAGTTCGCCTTCCCGGTGATGGCTAGCTTTTAGTTCGATCGCCCTTTTCCGACATAATTCGATCGACAAATTCGCAGCAATTTCATTAAGAATCATAAATCCCAAAACCTCATTGCCCAAACAGACCCTTTCTGTGCAAACCTAAAAAACAGCAGACACAATTTTATAAACTCTAATTACAGAACCCTCGCAACCAGTTATGCAAACTCTGCCGAACCCCACTAAAACCCCCACCACCGAACCAACCTTCGACACCACCATCAAACGCCGCAAAACCCGGCCCGTCAAAGTCGGTAGCGTCACCATCGGCGGCGGCTACCCCGTCGTCGTACAGTCGATGATTAACGAAGACACCCTCGACATCGACGGATCAGTCGCCGGAATTCGGCGCTTGCACGAGATTGGCTGCGAAATCGTCCGCGTCACCGTGCCCAGCATGGCCCACGCTAAAGCTTTAGCCGAAATCAAGCAAAAACTGCACGCCACCTACCAACCCGTGCCCCTCGTTGCCGATGTCCACCACAACGGCATGAAAATTGCCCTCGAAGTGGCGAAACACGTAGACAAAGTGAGAATCAATCCCGGACTTTACGTGTTCGAGAAGCCGAAAGCCGACAGAAGCGAATACACCGACAGCGAATTCGCGGAAATTGGCGCAAAAATCCGCGAAACCCTGGAACCTCTGGTGATTTCCCTGCGCGACCAAGGCAAAGCTTTGCGAATCGGCGTCAATCACGGTTCCCTCGCCGAACGGATGCTGTTTACCTACGGCGACACGCCCGAAGGCATGGTAGAATCGGCCCTGGAATTCATCAAAATTTGCGAATCCCTAGACTTCCGAAATATCGTACTTTCCCTGAAAGCCTCCCGCGCGCCGGTGATGGTTGCTGCTTACCGCTTGATGGTGCACCGGATGGACGAACTCGGCATGGATTACCCGCTGCATTTGGGCGTCACCGAAGCAGGAGACGGCGAATACGGCCGCATCAAATCCACCGCAGGCCTCGCACCGCTGCTGACTGACGGTATCGGCGACACCATCCGCGTCTCGCTGACAGAGGCCCCAGAAAAGGAGATTCCCGTTTGCTACAGCATTCTGCAAGCCTTGGGACTGCGGAAAACCATGGTTGAGTATGTCGCTTGTCCTTCCTGCGGTCGCACTTTGTTTAATTTAGAGGAAGTGTTACACAAAGTGAGAGAGGCGACGAAGCATCTCACGGGTTTGGATATAGCAGTAATGGGCTGTATTGTCAATGGCCCGGGAGAAATGGCTGATGCTGATTACGGCTACGTCGGGAAGCAACCGGGTTATATTTCGCTGTACCGGGGCCGGGAAGAAATTAAGAAAGTGCCAGAAGACCGAGGTGTGGCAGAATTGATTGATTTGATTAAATCGGACGATCGCTGGGTTGAGCCTTAGCCCCCGAAGAACAGGCTTTCGGGCCGGTTCCACAAAACATCAAGTTTCTTGTGGGCCGTTGCTCCTAGCCCGTCAGGAACAGGCAAGATGCCTGTTCCACAATAAAAACATCAAGTTTCTTGTGGGCCGTTGCTTCTAGCCCGCCCTGAATAGAAGTCGGCAAAGTTGAATAATATATGTACGCCAAACGCGAGCCGGCTTTGCCTGTGTTAGATTGAGCGTAATTATTCTGAACTCTTTTTCTCCCGCGCGTCAGACAAATGGTTATAACAAAACGAGGGCTTGTTCTAAGTGCAGCAGCAGTGGTACTCACTGCTGTAACTCTTGCGAACACTGGTTGCAGTTCTAAATCTCTGGCTTCTTTTCGGGGAAGCCCTAAAGAATTGGTTGATGAAGTTTGGCAGATTATTGACAAAAGTTATGTGGATGGCACTTTTAACCAGGTTGACTGGAAAGCGGTGCGGAATGATTATTTGAACCGGACTTATACCAGCGACGACGAAGCTTACAAAGCAATTCGGGAAATGCTGAAGAAGCTGGACGATCCTTATACGCGGTTTATGGACCCTGAAGAGTTCAAGAATATGCAGGTTGAAACTTCTGGGGAACTGACAGGAGTTGGGATTCAGTTGACCCAAGATGAGGAAACCAAAAAGTTGGTGGTGATTTCGCCGATCGAAGATACCCCGGCTTTTACTGCTGGTATTCTGGCAAAAGATATCATTACTAAGATTGACGGCAAGAGCACAGAAGGCATGGATACGAATCAAGCGGTAAGTTTGATTCGCGGTCAGGCGAATACTGAGGTGACGCTGACCATTTTGCGGGAAAAAAAGGAATTAGAATTTAAGCTGAAGCGCGCTAAAATCGAAATTCATCCCGTGCGGAAGTCGGTGCAGAAAACTCCCATTGGAGAAGTCGGCTATATTCGCTTAAATCAGTTCAGTGCGAATGCTGCATCGGAAATGCGATCGGCAATTAAGGATTTGGAACAGAAAAAGGTGACAGGCTATATTTTAGACTTGCGTTCCAATCCCGGCGGGTTGCTGTACGGAAGTATTGAAATTGCTCGGATGTGGCTCAAAGAAGGTACGATCGTCTCGACGGTCGATCGAATCGGTGAGGCCGATAAACAAACGGCAAATAAGGCAGAGCTCACAGACAAACCGTTAGTTGTACTGGTAGACGGCGGTTCAGCAAGTGCTAGCGAGATTCTATCCGGTGCTTTGCAAGACAACAAACGCGCGGTTTTGGTGGGAACAAAGACGTTTGGTAAAGGTTTAGTTCAGTCAGTACGCGGCGTCGGAAATGGTGCGGGTTTGGCGGTGACAATTGCCAAGTATTTTACTCCTAACGGCACTGATATCAACCACGCCGGAATTGAACCGGATTTTAAGGTAGAACTCACCGACGCTCAAAAACAGGAATTGAGGCGCGATCGCGATAAAATTGCTACGGCGGCCGATCCGCAGTACGCGAAAGCTATGGAAGTTTTGACACAGCAAGTTACTGGTAAAACCGGGAACAATAAGGCTGAGGCGAAACCGAATGCTGCGCCACCTAAGCCGACTGCAACGCAAGCAAAACCGAGTGCAGCACCTTCTAAATCGAAGTAGAAAACCTGTGTAGGGTTTCAGTTAAAAAAAAGCATTCGGGGGAATGATTACGGCTCAAAGCCAACATTTTCAACTCGAATGCTTCGCTATTTTTTGCAATGCGTCAATGCGAGTCAATCGATTTGAGATTTTAGATTTTAGATTTTAGAATTGAAGCATTGACAAGGCCCAAAAACGGATACGCTGCCACGTACTTAAGTCCTGGAAAGATAAAAATTTTAGACCCTAGTTCAAGCTCCCAGATTTATCTGTGGGGTAAATCTAAAATCTAAAATCTAAAATCTCAAATCGACTGACCCCACGGATAAATTCGGGGCTCCTTTATCGGATACAGGTTTTTTATTTCTGGACGGATGAATCCGGGGGCTTGTATCCTGGATGCTTTTGGTCATTGTGGCTGGCATTTGCCGGCGCGAATTAATCCGATGCGGCGGGCTATGGCATCTTCGGGCGAATCGTAAGGGCCCCACTTTTCAATAATAGTGGGGTTTTGTTGTTCGAGTTGCGCGCTCGGCAAAATCTCGCAATTACCGGCAGGACGTTTGACAATATAAAATTTTGGTGTTTCTGTCATAGCTAAATTCGTCAAATAAAAGCTGGATACTAACTAGGCAATTGGCTCATTATATCAAATAGGGAAACAGCACTACCGTGCCCAAAGCCTGTCTTAGCATTAAACCCGCAGTCCGACATTGGTTTCAACCCCTGCAGGAGTGCGGATTTAACCGCATGGAATTAATAAGAATTAAAAAAAACTAACACTTTCGGAAGATGCCACAATATTTATCTATTATCAAAATATAGACATTTGTCTAAACAGTGGATTAAGCCCTTTCATAAGTGGCGAAATATTCTAATCAATACCAAAAAAAACCATGCAATTTCTACCCAAAACAATCCCCGAAATTCAACCAGAAATCATACCAGTTAAAGAATCACCGCCAGAACTTGTTACTTTCGATGTCGGCGGGATGAAATGTGCCGGCTGCGCGAAAGCTGTGGAACGCCAACTCATGCAGTATTCAGGCGTAATTTCAGCTTGCGTTAACTTGGCCGTAGAAGTCGCGACGGTTGAGTGTCAACCGGGGACTGTCGATGCAGAAGCTTTAGCGAAAAAGTTGACTGATAATGGATTTCCCTCTCAGTCTCGTTCAGGTGAAAATCAGCAGGAAGCAGAAGCGACAACAATTGAACGGCGACGGCAAGAAATTCGACAGCAAATCAAGCAATTGACGATCGCCCTAATCCTAATTATTCTATCCGGTTTAGGTCACGTACTCGGCACAAAAGCCCCAATTCTCAGCAATATTTGGTTTCACTGGGGACTCGCCACCCTAGCTTTGCTGCTACCGGGCCGCCCGATTATCGTTGACGGGTGCCGCAGTTTGTGGCGAAATGCACCTAACATGAATACTTTGGTAGCTTTAGGCGCTGTGACAGCTTACACCGCTAGCAACGCCGCGCTGCTGTTTCCACGGATGGGATGGGAGTGCTTTTTTGACGAACCGGTGATGCTGCTGGGCTTTATTTTGTTGGGCAAAACTCTGGAACAGCAAGCCAGACGGCGCGCTGCATCAGCTTTGCAAGCTTTAATCGCATTGCAGCCTGCGAAAGCCCGCTTAGTTGATTTTAAACTCCCGAGTTTAGATTTGCGATCGGAAGAATTGCCTTTAGACTCGACATCTGCGGTCTACGATCCACAATACATTGAAATTCCAGCCGATCGCGTCCGAGTGGGAGAATGGCTGCAAGTTTTGCCCGGGGAAAAAATTCCGGTAGACGGTGAAGTTTGCGAAGGCAAAACAACGATAGATGAGTCGATGCTGACTGGCGAATCGATGCCGGTTTTGAAGCAACCAGGAGATACAGTTGCCGCCGGAACTATCAATAAATCTGGGGCAGTTGTGATGCGGGCAACTCGCACCGGTAAGGAAACAACTGTAGCTCAAATGGTGGCTTTGGTGCAGGCAGCCCAAACTCGCAAAGCGCCGATTCAAAATTTAGCTGATACTGTCGCGGGATATTTTGTGTATGGGGTAATGGGGATATCGCTTTTAACTTTCCTATTTTGGTATTTTGCCGGCACTCATATTTGGCCTTCTGTGCTTTTAGGACACGGGGCAATGGATATGGGACACGGAGTAATGAATATGGGAAATGAATTGCCTATTATCCATTATCAATCGCCTTTGCTGTTAAGTTTGAAATTGGCGATCGCAGTTTTAGTTATTGCTTGTCCTTGCGCTTTGGGACTGGCTACCCCAACAGCAATTTTAGTCGGTTCTGGCATCGGGGCGGAGCGCGGACTTTTAATTCGCGGTGGCGATGTTTTAGAACGGGTGCATCAATTAGATACGGTGGTTTTTGATAAAACTGGCACTCTGACAACCGGAAATCTCACACTCACAGATTATTTGCCGATTTTCCAGAATTCGGAGTGGGATTTGAACTCAGATATTAATGTTGGAAACAAACAAGATGTTTGTTCCACAATTGATGGAGTCTCTGGCGACAAACAAGATGTTAATTCCACAAGTGATGGATTTTCTGGAGACAAACAAAAGGTTAGTTCCATAATTGATGGAGTTTCTGGAAACAGGCAAGATGCCTGTTCCACAATTGATGGAGTTTCTGGAGAGAAACAAGATGTTTGTTCCACAATTGATGGAGTTTCTGGCAGTGCGGTTAATTCAAAACTGCTGCAAATTGCGGCGGCGGTGGAAAGGGGCGCTTGTCATCCCATCGCCGCAGCGATTTTGCTGGAAGCTCAACATCAAGGTTTGCCGATGCTAGCTGCTGAGGATTTCTGCACGGAACCGGGATTCGGGGTTTCTGCTTTGGTGGAGGGCCGGCGGGTGTTCGCGGGGAATGCCGAGTGGATGAAGGAGCAGGGGGTCGCTGTGGCGGCGGAATTGTCGGGGTCTTGCAAAGGCAAAACGGCGGTTTACGTGGCTTCTGGGGGCGTTTTGCTGGGGGTAATCGGGCTAAAAGATAGTCTGAGGCCGGATGCTAAGGCGACGGTGGAACGTTTGCGGGGCATGGGATTGCGGGTGATGATGCTGACGGGAGATACAGCGTCAGCGGCGGCGGCGACAGCGCAGCAGCTAGATTTGGCGGCGGCTGATGTTTTGGCCGAGGTGCGGCCGGAGGGCAAGGCTCGGGCGATCGCGACTTTGCAAGCCCAAGGCTGTAAAGTGGCTGTGGTGGGGGATGGCATCAATGACGCCCCGGCTTTGGCTCAAGCTGATGTCGGTATCGGTTTGCACTGCGGCACGGATGTGGCAGTTGAGACTGCTCAAATTGTGCTGATGCGAAATGCTTTGATGGATGTTGTTGAGTCGATCGAGCTGGGACGTGCTACTTTCAACAAAATTCGCCAAAATTTATTTTGGGCTTTTGGTTACAATACTCTGGGAATTCCGGTTGCAGCCGGTCTTTTGCTGCCTGCAACCGGAATTCTACTCAGTCCTGCGGCGGCCGGTGCATTTATGGCGTTTAGTTCTGTTAGCGTTGTGACAAATTCTTTGTTTTTGCGCCGGGGATTTCGAGCTTAAATGTATGGATGACAGATAAAAGTCGGAGGTCATCGGTCATTAGTTAGGAATTAATGACTGATGACCTCATCCCAAGAGGGTGACAAACCCCTCACACCAGGAGTCGAGACCCAAGAAGTTTCGACGTTACTTAGAACCCCCTGATTCATCTTTAGAGTCAATCGAAAATCTCACACCTCAAATTGACTGACTGATGGCTACAGTGCCATACTTTCCAAGAGCCGCCAATTATTGTTGTTCATAATTGAACGACTCACTAGCTCGAACATTTGACGGCAGTGGTTGTTGGTTTGCAGTGGCAGTTCCTCGTTTTTAATCACGAAGTTCATGCGAACCTCTGAGTCGCTGGCCGTGTTTTTCTCAATTAGGACTTCTGCGGTGACAAGTTTGGGAATCGAAACTTGACCGGGAAGTTCGCGAGCCATGACGGAATCTCCTGTATTGTAGATAATATCAAGATTGCATGACTCTAAAATTTCAATCAGGGACTGACGGAGACGGTCGATCGGAACGGCAACGATAAAAAAACCAGTATAGCGAGCCATAGACAACTCCAGCCGTGAGGCATTTAGACTTTATTATCATACCGAACCTAGAACCGATTCACAGAACAATATAGATTTATTTTATTCAGGTGGAAAGTTAGGGCAATGAAAGGCAAACTTATCGTGTTTGAGGGGGTTGAAGGTGCGGGTAAAACTACGCAAATGCAGCGGCTGATACATTGGCTGCAAGCAAGTTGCTTTCTGAAAGTCCGGTTGGTGGCTACTCGCGAACCGGGGGGTACTGAGTTGGGAAGGGGACTGCGACATTTGCTGCTAAAACAAGATTCGGGGGAATTTGTATCCGATAGAGCAGAATTACTGATGTACGCTGCAGATCGCGCTCAGCACGTCGAAACTTTTCTTAAACCAGAGTTATCGAAAGGAACGATTGTTTTATGCGATCGCTTTACTGACTCTACGATTGCTTATCAGGGCTACGGCCGCGGTCTTAACTTAAATTTAATTAAACAGTTGAATGAAATTGCCACCTGCGGCTTGGAAAGCGATCTGACTTTGTGGCTGGATATTAAGGTGGAGGCGGGTTTGGCGAGGGTAAGGGTTCGGGGAGGGTGCGATCGGATCGAGCAAGCTGATTTGAAGTTTCACCGTCTTGTACAGCAAGGTTTTGCGGAGTTAGCCCAGGAAAATAAATCTCGAATTGTCCGGATAAATGCCGATCGCCCTGAATATGAAGTCGCTCAGGAAATTCAAACTATTGTAACTAGCAGGTTAGAAGCTTGGGGATATTTAAATAATACCAATTCTGAAAAATAGCGCTACATAATATCTAGAAACACGGCAATGCCGTGTCCTGCTCCAGGAACTTACAACTTAACATTGTTAACTCAAAACAATTATTGAGCAGTCCATTAAACCACAATAGCCTTTTAGTATTATAGTAGCCGCGCCGACGGTTATGATGTACTTAATTGCTAAAACCCTAGATTTTCTTCCTTCTTCCTTCTTCCTTCTTCCTTCTTCCTTCTTCCTTCTTCCTTCTTCCTTCTTCCTTCTTCCTTCTTCCTTCTTCCTTCTTCCTTCCGCTTCCTGATTGTTAATTTAAACTACTTATTGTCCCAGGTTGATTTTCTCGGCACAATTGGGTTATGGCCTCCGCCGGTATTGGTTTGCTAAAGAAGTAACCCTGGCCCATATTGCACTGATGCGACTGCAAAAAAGCCAACTGTTCTGCTGTTTCTACTCCCTCAGCAATCACCTGTAAATTCAGGCCCTGTCCCAAGGCGATCGCCAGTTTGACAATAGTAGCACCGCTGCTGCCGTTCACCAAATCAGCCACGAAGGATTTGTCTATTTTTAAATTATTAAGCGGAAAGTTTTTTAGAGACCACAGCGAAGAATAACCGGTGCCAAAATCGTCCAGAGAAATTTGAATTCCCATTTCCTGCAACTGCTGCAATACCGACACCGTTACATTCACATCTGTCATGGCAACGCTTTCGGTAATTTCTATTTCTAAATACTGATGATTTAACTTGGTTTCTGATAAAATTTCAGCGATGGTTTTTACCGTGTTAGCTTGCAGAAACTGCCGGCCTGACAAATTCACAGCTATCCGCATCGGTGGCAATCCCAGTAACTGCCACGCTCGATTTTGCAAGCAAGCAGTCCGCATCACCCATTCGTCAATTTGGCAGATTAATCCTGTTTCCTCAGCTAAGGGAATAAATCGATCGGGAGAAATCAAACCGCGTTCGGGATGCTGCCAGCGAATCAGAGCTTCCATGCCGACTATTTGGCGAGTATTTAAGTTTATTTGCGGTTGATAGTGCAGCACAAACTCGGATTTGTTAAGAGCTTTATAAAGATGATTTTCTAAGTTAAGATCCTCGGAGACTTTACTGCCGATCGCCCGCGTGTAAAACTGATAATTATTCCGACCTTTCTGTTTAGCTTTGTACATCGCAGCATCAGCATTTTTCAGCAACGTTTCTGCATCTTCTCCGTCGTAAGGAGCCAAAGCAATTCCCAAGCTAGCCTTAGTATAAAGTTCTAGACCTTCAAAATCAAAAGGACTGCTTAAACTCTGGATAATTAGCTGGCAAATCTTAGTTGCTTCCTCACGGCTGTTGAGATTGTACAGCAGCACGGTAAATTCATCCCCGCCCCAACGGGCAATAGAATCTCCCGCGCGCAAACAGTTACTCAAACGCCGAGATACACTTTGCAGCAACAAATCGCCCACTGGGTGTCCGAGAGTATCGTTAACATTTTTAAATCTATCCAAATCTAGAAAGATCACCCCCAGCATTTCGGCGTTTTGGTGAGCGCTAGCTAAAGCTAAAGACAGCCTTTCATTAAAGAGCAATCTATTAGGTAAACCGGTTAATGAGTCGTGAGAAGCTTGATGTCGGATCATCGCCTCGACGCGCCTCTGCATTGCAGCCATGTACAGGTGAGTTCCTAAAGCTTTTGCTAGCTTCTGTTCCTCGCTGCTCCACGGTTGAGTTTCGCCGGTTTTGATTTCTTTCCAAGCTGCAAACGACTGTCGGGGACGATCGGTCCGGACGTCGGAACTGCAACGGCCCGCCCACATAATTTCGGTTTCTATAGGGCTGCGAAAAATGGTGAGACAGCCGATGCACTGTTGGCCGTATTGCAGCGGTACTGCCAAAAACGATCGAATGGAAGCTTCGAGAAAATTGGCAGATAAAGATTTGATTTGAGGTTCTTTAGAAATATCGGAAATCGCGTACAAGTGGGGTACGATTAAACTAGAAATATTTTTGTCAATTGAAGTGTAATGCTGGGAATATATATTTTGAAAATAACCTAATTGGCTGGTATCAGGAGTTTTTGCTCGATCGTCTTGGTTGGGAAACCCCATGATCTGCTGCCAAAACGGGCTGAGTTCAAGGTCGATGTCCGAGGGCTGCTGACCGCAGGTATAAAGTAAAGCCGGCCGATCGCCAAACTCGGCTGCAATGTACAGTCGCCCTCCCGAACCATGCAAATGGTTGACAGTTTGTTCGAGAACTGCTTGCCGAATTTCGGTTAGTTCTAGAGGAGAGTGCAGCAAACTGGTAATTTGGTTGACAACGGCTTCGTCGCGCGCTTGCTGTCGAGCTTGACTGAGCAGAAAGGATTGGGCGATCGCAATTGAAAGTTGATCCACAAGCAACTGCACCATTTTCAATTCTCGATCGCTAAACCGTTTCGGTTGGCTGTGGTGAGAAACCAACAGCCCCCAAAGCTGATTTTGATGCAAAATCGGCACTGTCAGAGAAGAACGTGCCCCCATAGCCTTCAGATATTCAGCGTGACAGGGGTCTACAGGACGATAGCTAATATCTTCAACTGCTAAAGTTTTGCCGGTTTCGAGAGAATCTAAGCGATTAATTATTTGATGCTTCAATTCCACATCTACAATCACTCGCTGCCGCGCTTTGAGAAACATTTCCCGAGCACTATTGGGAATGTCGCCTGGTGGAAAGCGCAAACCCAGCAGAGATGACAAGCTGTCGCCGTTGATGGACTCAGCAATGACCTCACCGCTACCGTCGGACTCAAAGCGATAAATTTTTACCCGATCGCTCGCTAAAAAGCTGCGGATTTCTCGGGTGGTTGTCATCAAAATCTCTTGCAGTTCTAAAGAATTGCGGATGCGATTGGTAATTCGATTCAGTAAAATCTCTTGTTCTAAAGCCGATTGCAACATTTGTCTAACTTTTGTGCGGGGCATCTGTTTTGAGCTCCAAAGCTGTTGACAGCATCTTTGCGAGCCACAGTCTTTACTCGCCCTGTATTATAGAATACAACACTTTTGCGACATCTATTCGATTTAGCCAACCCGGGAGCCAGCAACTTGGTTTGTGCAGATATTATCTGGTTTCCCGACAAATTTCCCTGAGAAACCGCGTTTCTCAGAGCAGTTAGAGGAGAAGGAATCAGCGATCGGACAAGTAGTTAAGACGAAAGCTCGATCGAGTTAGATCGGGACTGAAGTCCTGACTGCAAAATACTTTCAGAATTACAAGGCAACAGATATAGAGAAACCGGGTTGACGTAACAGCATTCTGGCTCAAGAGCGCAGAATACTGGTTCGTCAACCCGGCGTGTAAGTATTTATACTGTGAAATATTGCGTTAAGCCGACTCCCAAATTCCCCGAATTCTGTCCGGCAAAAAGCCCGCTATTTCCTGAATTCGCTCCTCGGACAGCTCATCCTTCGTTGCCGAGAATACAGCGGCGATCGCAGTTTCCGGTTTTACTCCCGAAGGAAGTGCGCCTTCTTGTTCCACCCGAAAAGCAAACAAGTCGGAATCGATCACGAAAGGTGCAGGCCCGTGCCAAGGCGGACGCACCCGGCTCAGCAATCCCACCAGCGGATTCATATCTTTCCAGAGGTCTGCTATTTCTTTTTGCAGGGTTTTGTCGTCCGTAGGCAAAACTTCTTTGTGCAGTTCAGCTTCCACGCGATCGCTGGCTTCTGTTGTCATCAAATCGCGCATTGTCCGGTACACTAATTCGGTAATGTCGCGGGCATCAAAAATATCCTCCAAGTGACCGTTTACCATCACTTTTTCCAAAAACGGCATATCCTTTGAAGCGATAGGAACTGCCGATCCTTCCTGGTGGAGCGACTTCGGAGGATTTGTCTCCATTTTCTGTAACAGTTTGCGGCCTTTTTCTGTTAAATCAGCTTCTTGAAATGCCACTAAAGGCGGCAATAACTCAGTTCCTCCGTAAGGCTCTCCACTAAACTCCGCTTTGATAAATTCTTTTTGGTTGAGGTAGTCCAAATGACCTAGCAATTCCGCTTCCGCCACCTCGTGACCGACATATTCTTCGGCTGCGTTCCTAATTTCCGACTCTCCCTTGCCGTTTCCGCTGCCAATCTTTTTGAGCAAAATGTAAGTCAGGTCCTCTCTGATTGGAATTGTCATTTAAACCTCCTAGTTAATATCCGGTAAAGCTCAAGTAAAAACTGAATTTTTTTACTTGCTAAAAATGTGATGATTACTACTTAAAAATATTAAACTCTAAACTAGAGTAATAAGTATCTCTCAGCAGGTGGAAGTTGTGAAAATTAAGTGTGCGGTAGAATCTTCCTCTAGGTAGATCCATGTAGGGGAACCCAGGTTTACTGTTGTGATTATCCTGAAAAGCTGCCGCCACTCTTCAATGCTATTACGCTAGGATGCTTTATTGGTAATATGTTCCGTATTTATTACGTGTTGTTACCAAAGCTGACGTACCGATAGCGCCTAAGTTGGTAATTGCGGCTGGGGTAGGTACAATTAAGCAGATGCTATGCGATCGATCGACTTTGGCCGTCTTTGCCCCAGGTTGTAGCGATATTGTACAATCTGGTGATATCGGTAACTAGCCATCTGAGAGCTACAAATACGAGCCAATCTGTTTCAAGTGCCCGAGCGCCACTTGAAGAATGCCTCGGGGAAAAGTTTTTTGATTCTTTTTTCGATCGTTTTTCGATCGGCATTTATGAACTACCCTACTTGGAAGAATAATTTGGAATCCTCGTTTTTAGATAGCGACGCATCGGCAGTTGACAAGCGTCCTTTAGTGTTGGCTGTAGACGACAATCACGACAACTTAGAGCTGCTGACACAAATACTCGATTTATTCGGCTGCGAGTGCATGGGAGCTGGGGACGGCTACGCAGCTATTTCAGCAGCAGTCGATCGACCTCCCGACCTAATCGTACTCGACATTTGCCTGCCGGATATAGACGGTATAGAAGTAGTAAAACGCATCCAACAAAACCCGGAGCTCAGACATATTCCGATTGTGGCTGTCACTGCACTAGCAAAAGCAGAAGACCGCGATCGGATTCTCCAAGCCGGCTGCGTTGAATACATTTCTAAACCTTTTAACATCAAGGATTTAGAAATAATTATCCGCCAGCACCTCAACTCTCAGATGTTTCTGGTTGAGTTTTAGGTTGAGTTTTAGACTGGGAACTAGAATCGCGAACTTTAGGTGCAGACTCCAAAATTGCGATCGTTCCGGTGCGGCCCGTCTCCAAGGTCGCATCGCTGAGCAAATCAGTTACTCCCACACCCAAAACCTCTTTGATTAAGTCTTTCAGTTGCCCTTCTAGGACTGATTCTAATTCCGTTCGCACCTGCCAAGCCAAATCTTGCTGACCGTTCTCAGCCAGCAGTTTTTCTGGTTGAGTAACCCCATTTTCGATCACAATTATCAACTTGTCATCCACAAGATGGCATAGCGGTTGACTCGTTTGTTGTCCGAGTTGAGAACGGTACAAAGCTTGAATCCCCTGCGAAAGACTCCGTTCTAATTTCCCGCGAGTAGGTTCTAAGGTTTCGCCGGTCATATTTTTTAATTAAAAAAAGATCGCTCAAAAACACACTTATTGAAGAAGGAAGTTCGGCAGCGAGCAATGTACGGGATGTAAAGGAGGGAAAAAGTCAGAAGCAATGTAATATCTTATGTTTCAGCAATGAAGAACGTGCTCATCGTCAGGACGATTGCTAAGCCCAGGCGCATCTAAATTTTACAGTCAATTTTGATGAAATTATTGTGGGGTATCTCGCCCGCCCGAAAAATACAACGCAAGATGCAGAAAAGCTTATAACAGTTAACAGTTAACTGGTAAAAGTTAACTGTTAACTGTTATATGTTAGCAACAACTGTCGCGCTAGCCTACAGTAACTTGATTCGTTTCCACCCCAGTTGCACCCTTGACACCTTTAGCAATTGTCACCAACTTGGTGACAATTGCCTGATCGGGAACTGTACCTTTGAGAACCACCGTAGAGCCGTGTTGAGCCACATAAACAGTCTCAATATCTGCAACATCTGGATTTGCATCAAAAGCCTGAGCCACCCGTTTAGCTAAACCGCTTTCATCGTATTCTCCATTCAATCCCATGCGTTCCGCCGGAACTGTCTGAGCGCTCGCAGCAGGTTGAGCTTGAGCTTGAGCTTGAGCTACAGGTGCTTGGTAAGCAGGAGCGTCAACAGTTTCTTGATTTTCAAGTTTTTCTAAACCAAACAATCTTTTTAGCCAACCCATAGAGTTTGTCCTCCCACAAAGTTTGTGTTAATTGACGTGTTAATTGACAGGTGGCACGTCGCGGTGCAATTGTTAATCTCAATACCAGGAATTACGATCGCACCCTGGGACGCAGAAACCGGATTTTTCTACAAAAAACTATCTTCCAGACATCCGCCCCGGTAGAAAAACCCAGTTTGTTGAGTTTGGTGCGACAGTCGTAAATACAATTTACTGTTCTACAACTTCGCCCATCATCTGCCTGGAGACATAAATTCTCCGGCGGTCAAACAAATACCTGCGCTGACCATTCCGGCAAATCAAACTTAAACCCTTCTTCCCCAACTTCTACAATTTTATTGTACATCCACTCATGCCAAGTTCCTGCTGCGGGAAAGTTAGGAATGCAGTAACAAGATAGATAAGTATCCGAAAAATTTCCCACAACTACTGCTCGCGTTCCCTCATCGCTCCAGCGGCAGTAAGCGAGGACTTTGGCTTCCGCATTTTCGTGGAAAAATTCAATATTTTCCGTGTAAAGTGCCGGGATTTTTTGCCGCAGCCGAATCACGTGTTTGTAGTATTCCAACAACTCATGATTTGGCTGATTTTCCAACAAAGACCATTGCAGTTTATTCGGCTGGTTGGGAGTTTGCCGAGTGGATTGTCCAAACTCTTCCCCCATCCACAGCATCGGTATTCCTACTGCGGTTACTAACAAAACTGCTCCCAATTTAGCTCGTTTAAAAGCAGCTTCTCGGTCGAGATTCGGAAAGCTTGGTTCCGCCAGCAAGTGGTCGCGGTCGTGACTGGCTAAATAATTGATAACATTAGTTGTTTTTTGATAGCCTTGTTGTTTGGCATCCAGAGCTTGCTTGAGATTTTCGAGATCGAAACGATCCCCGGCGAGATTTTCTATAGCAAAAATGCGAAAACTTTCGTGCCAGCAACCGTCCATCGGCCCGTCCGCAGCCACGAGTTCGGTAAGTTCGGGAATGTGTTCTGCTACGTTGTAAAATGGCTTGTCGCCGGCGGTTTTTTTCGCTTCGCGAGTTATCCAGTGCAGGAAATCTCGATTGTCCAACTGCCGCACTGCATCGTAGCGAATGCCGTCGATATGATATTCTTGAATCCAGAAATTAACGACATCGCCGATGAATTTCCAAGCGGGACGAATGCCGAGTTTTGAGTCGAAGTTATCGTAGTTAAACTCCGGGCCCCAGTAGTTAGCGGGATCTTCGGGATAGTGTTTGTCGCGGTAGTACCAATAATTGCGATCGATGAGCAATAAGGGACATTCTTCATCGCAGTGGTTGTAAATGCCGTCCAGAATCACCCGAATGCCCCGTCTGTGGCATTCGTCAATCAATTGCTTCAAATCTGCGGTTGCACCGTAGCTGGACTCTACGGCAAAGAAATCGCGGACTTTGTAGCCCCAGCTATAATCGCCCCGATATTCATTAACTGGCATTAGTTCGATCGCATTTATCCCCAAATCGCACAGATAATCTAATTTCTCGATCGCCTGCTGGAATTTACCGCCACTGTCGGAACCATCTGCACCGGAAAAATCAGCAA
The DNA here is from genome assembly GCF_013179805.1 of Microcoleus asticus IPMA8. Taxonomy (GTDB): domain Bacteria; phylum Cyanobacteriota; class Cyanobacteriia; order Cyanobacteriales; family Microcoleaceae; genus Microcoleus; species Microcoleus asticus. The sequence continues at coordinate 19,255 of NZ_SRRZ01000086.1, forward strand.
CGTGAAGTTCGTAAATAACTAATTCTTCATTTTCGGGGAGTTTTTTGTCGTCGTGCTGCCAAACATAGGTATCAATAATTCGCGCGCCTGCTTTGATGCGAATTGTACTTGTATTAGTAGTGCGGTCAATTTCAGTAGCGTAGGGATCGTTGACTTCTACCCATTCGTCGGGTTCACAACAGGGACTTTGCGATTGAACTCGGAATTTGTATTGATAAATACCGTCTTCTAACTGAATTAGAGTGCGGAAATAACCTCTGTCATCTTTTTCTAAAGCAGTTTCTTCCCATAAGCAAAAGGAGCCGAGCAGTGTAGCTGCTTTGTTGTTGGGAGCGAAGAGTTTAAATTCAATTGCAGCGGCCATGAATAGCTTGTTTGCAGAGCTTATAACTGTGATTAGTATTCATTGTTACCATTTTGCAAATCAGTCGCCATCGTTCTTAAGAGTTAAACCTGTAACTCTTATGTTGTCAGGCAGTTATGGCCGCACCCCGAGGATTTAGTAGTAGTAGACACCCTAGCGGTTGAGTAAGGTGCGCCGCTAAGCACCCGGAGGCCAGATTTAAATCAATCAAAAATGTAGTTAAAGTAACTAAAAAATATTAAGCGCTGTTTATGAAAAGTAATTTAACTTTTGATAACTAAATAAATCGTGATAAAAATTTAATAATTGTAACTAAAGGAACATTTTTTCGCTGACAGAGCTAATACTGTAGAAAGATGTCTTTTTAAGCGGAAAAGGGGAGGATCGGCTTGTAATTGGAAGGCAAGGAAAACCAGAAACATGAATGCTTTATTCAACTGGATTTTCGGGCGATCGACTTTAACTCAAGTTTGAGCCGAGAAGAGCAATGATTATTTTTGCTTATGCCTTGGCAGCACTTGTTTTATAGTTCTTGACTGGCAAACTTTGCAGAACCAAAATCAGCTTTAACGACTGCTGCTACCTCAGTAATTGGTAATCGGTGAAAATCTCATCCGTCCCTGTTACCCGTTAGATATTCCGAGCAGCGGCTCTAGGGTTCTAAAAGTTTAATGTGGGATGTTGGCAAATTACCGTTACTGTAAAACTCTGGAGTGTTAAAAATGCTAAAACAAATGTGCTGGTTGCCCAGATTGGGAGGCAATGGAGAAAAGATATTGCACTTGCGCACCGAAGCCCGTCAAGCGTGGCGGCCTTACACAGCTTTTCCGCAGTTCGCTGCACCCGACTACCGGGAACCGGGCGGTTCTAACGGATGGGCAACATTTCAGAAGCTGAAAACTCAAGGGTGGAATTTAATTTCGACTGAAGAAGGGCAGCAGTCGATGTTTGGCGAACAGAAAAGTGCTTAAAAAACCACAATCCGCAATAAAAAAAGAAGAGGAGTTTACCTCTTCTTTTTATGAGTTCTCAACGAAGTATCGGGGTTTAAAAACCCTGATATTTCCTTGAAGCGGTAAGGTGCGCACTGCCCACCCTACATAATTTTGAGATTTACTATGGCGGCGTTGGAAATAAATTAGGCGATCGCCGTTTCCCTATCTGCTGTAGTTGTTACGTTATCGAGCACCGGCTGGTGAGTTTTCAAGTTAAACCGGTATCCGTGGGGGAGGATGTGCAACTTGGCGCCGCAAATAGCCAAACCCTCATCCTTCAACCGTCCTTCCATATTGTCGTGGAGTTTTTCCGACTCGTCGATGATAGTTACAGCGCTTTCGCCAATAACTTCCAACTCGTCACCGCTGACTAAAATAGCTGTATTTTCGTCAATACCAAATCCCAACACGGCCGGTTGCAGCAAGAGTGCCGTAACTAAGCGTCCGAGACGGCCTCGCTGGGCGAAGTGCTGGTCGATGACAACTCCCGGCAGGAAACCCATTCCCGGGCCCATTGCTACCACATCAACGCGGGGATTTGTCTCCGAGTCTCCTTCAATAATCATCATGTCTGGCATCATGGCCGCGCCGGCACTGGTGCCGCCAACGATCGCCCCTTCAGAGTAGCGTTTGTGCATAGCTACGTCGAGTTGGGTGTCTTTCAAGCAGCTAATAATCCGCGCTTGATCTCCGCCGGTAAAGAATATGCCAGTGGCTTGTTCGATGGCTTCTAAATAATCTGGATTTTTGGCATCTTCGGGTGTCTGGGTGTCAACAACTCGCACATCTTCAGCGCCGAGTCGCTCAAACACTCGGATGTAATTATCTCCTACTTCTCCCGGCAAGCTGGTTGCAGCCGTCATGATCACAATGTGGGCTTTAGTTCCTCCGGCGCACCGCAAGAATTCCCGCAGAATTTTACACTCCCCCTCTTTGTCTTCTGCGCCCCCAATAATTAGCAACTTTCCCTGATTTTCGTTGCTCGCCATATTATCTCCACTTTTAATTTATTAAATTTCACTAAAACACAAAATTCTTCCTTCTGGAAACTGCCAAAAGGTATAGATAGATACACAAAACTATCTGAATTTGCTGATTCCTGGACGCACAAAACTCAAGGGTTCTGGGGTTTGTTTACTCGGGCCGCGGGCTGTAAAGATGTTTGTGCTAAAAAAAACCTACCCCCCCTAACAAAATATAGGAGGGGTGAAAAAATGAGTTAAATTACAGGACTTACGCGCGCGCTGGTCATAAACTCGGTTTCTGACTGGATACTTCCCTCATAACCTCTTATTTCTCGTAGAAACCGGGTTTATGAGCGTAAGTCCTAAATTAGTACGATCGCCCGTTAGTGCGATCCCTCAATCAAATTGCTCAATACCGTACGCGCCCGTTCTAAAGGTAGGTGTCTGGGTTTGCCATTCCAGACAATCTGATATTCGTTGCTGTTTTGGCCGTCGCCGTAGCCAGAAATTAGCTTCCGGTGAAATGCTTCCTCAGCTAATTGGTGAACTTGATCCCTGAGAGCAGTTTGTGCGATCTTCATAAATTTGCTGCTTCTTATATTCTTCTTCACAGTCATAAACAATTATAAGTGGGCAGTGCACCTCTCAAAGGTTATAGCTTTTTTTCTGCCGGGGGCAAGGAAGTAGAGTGCTTAGCTATAAGTCCTCAGTCATAGGTGCTCAGTCTTAGGTGCTCAGTCATCAGTGCTTAGTTAGATGTTGAAGGAAGAAGAAATATTTTCCCACTCTTCCCCTCTCCCCACTCCTCCACTCCCCACTCCCCCACTCCCGCGATGCTGAAGGCAGAATTGGTCGGAGTGTTTGTATCAACTGCTACTGCAATATCTATGCCTGCGGGTAGTATCTAATGCACCGACAATAGAGTTAATGTGGAAAATTGACGAAAAGGAGGTTAGAAAATGCTGCAAGAAAAAAGCACCGAAACAGCGCGGGTCAATGCTCGAAAAACAGATGTTTTTGATGTTTTCAACTTCAAACATTATATGGGGCCAAACCCTTATTTAGGAACAGCGGCTTTAGTTTTCGATTTGGCGGTGACGGGCGCGAGCGAACCTTTGCCGATCGCACATTACCATGAAATTATTAGCGATCGCTACCCGCAACTCCTGCAGGAAACTTTCTCAAACCACGCCGAACTGTTCGGCCGTACCGCTTCAGAAGTTGCAAAACTTGACATGGGTTTGCACTTCCAACACTGGAACGTCAAGCCGTTTTCTCAGTTTAACAGAATTAGCATAGAAGCAGTTCACGCCCGCAGCGCCAGAGCCGTAGTTTACGCTGTTTGGGATTGGTTTGAAGCCATCAATCAAAATCAAGATTTTCCCTTGGAATCACAAATAGACGCGCTGCAAAATATGTTCCGGCAGTCAGTTTACGGAGGCCCGACAGTTTATTCGTTAATGCGAGCGGCATCGCAAAAAGGCATTCCCGTATTTTATTTGTGGGATGAAGGATTGATGCAATACGGGTACGGCAAAAAACTCGTGCGCGGCTCTGCAACTACTTTTGACTCTGACAGCCACTTAGACTCAGATTTTACCACCCGCAAAGACGATTGTAAAGCTTTTCTCGCTACATTAGGATTTCCTGTTCCCAAAGGCGATATCGTCTCCACAGAAAGCGGATCTCTGGCAGTTGCTAAAGACATTGGTTACCCAGTTGCTGTCAAACCAGTAGTCGGTCATAAAGGAATTGGCGTCACAGCAGATATCCGAGATGCTGAGGAATTGCAGGCCGCTTTTAAAAGAGCTGTTAAGGCAATTCCCGAAACAGAATCGGTGCGAGTAATTGTGGAAAATAGCATCAAAGGATCGGATTTTAGGCTGTTGTGCGTTGACGGCAAATTTGTTTCGGCAACTGAACGCCGGCCCGCTTGGGTAACAGGGGACGGCGACTCAACAATTCGCGAATTGATCCGCCGTGAAAACCGCAAATCCCAACGTTTGGATACGCCAACTTCGGCCCTGAGCAAAATTCAGTCCGACGAATCGATGGAAATGTATCTGGCAGAACAAGGGCTGTCATTGGATAGTGTCCTAGAGGGCGATCGCACTGTATCTCTGCGCAAAGTCGCCAATCTTTCCGCAGGCGGCGTCAGCATCGACGCTACCCAAACTATTCACCCGGATAACATTGTTTTGGCTCAAGATATCGCCCTACATTTTCGGTTAACTTGTTTGGGGGTGGATGTGGTAACAGAAACTCTCGCCAAATCTTGGAAAACAGGCAATTTTGGGATTCTCGAAATCAATGCCGCGCCGGGAATTTTTATGCACCTCAACCCGGCTGTAGGCGAAGGGGTTGATGTGCCTTCCCATATTATCGAAACTTTCTTTGACTCGGGAAAATCAGCCAGAGTTCCGATTATTACTTTCAACAAAATTTCGGTGCAAGAACTGCAAGAAACAATCGACCACATTTTGTTGCAGCATCCCGATTGGACGATCGGTGCTGTTTGCCGCGGTGGACTTTTTGTCAACCGTTCTGAAAAAGTTTTGCATAAGAATTACAATCTTAATGTGCAAAGTTTGCTGCGGAATCCCAAGCTCGATTTGTTAATTGCTGAATATCCCGGAAATATTTTGGAAGCGGACGGAATGTTTTATCAAGGGAGCAATATGGTGGTGCTGGACAATCCGGGGGAAACTGAGATGATGTTGAGCAGAGAAAGCACTGATGACGATACTGTTGTGGTGAGGGAAGAAAATAGTATTTCTATTCGCCGCCAGGGGTTGATCGAACAGTATACCCTGGGAGATGGGGAACCGTTTACACGGGTTTATTTGAAGGAAATAGGGACTATTTTGTAACCTGTTCGACATTTAAGTTGGCTTTGTGGGGCGGGTTTTGAGTACCCGCCCCACCAGATAAAGGCTTTTTCTCGTTCCCGGGTGCTTCCGGGGAAGGAAATTGGGGATCCCCCAGATTTGAACTCGCTTCGTTTCACTTAGTTACAATGGGTGGCAATTCCTCAGTGGATTCACTATTCCTAAGAAACCGGGTTTCTTGCCAGATTTCTCGTTACCACACCAATATTTTCGTAGAAATTGGGTTTCCTAGGGTAAGCCCTATTCCTGCGATCGTAAGTTTTTAGAGAATGTATTTTATGGGCGGTCTCTTGTGTTATCAAGGAATTTCACAAGTCTTTAAACTAATTGCACTCAGGTGGCAGAAGGTGTGGAAATATGAATGTTGGCAGCAATTGGTTTAATTCGCTGGCGGAAAGTTTAGTGTCGCACCGTCGCTACATTCCAGCAGCGCTGACTCTTTGGATAGGTACGAGCTTGTCATTGGCAGCCACTGCCCTTGTGTGGCATTCGGAAAACCAACGAATGCAAGTTCAATTTCACGAGCAAGCCGATCGCCTGAATGTGACTTTGCAGCAAAGCATCAATCACAATTTAGAAGTTCTTTACTCACTTCAAGCATTCTACAACGCATCTACTGAAGTTAGCAGACAAGATTTTAAGCAATTCGTTCAACCTGCACTTTCCCGACATTCTGCCATCTATTCTGTTAACTGGAGTGTGCGCGTGCCTGCTGCCCAAAAAGCAGCTTACGAAGCCGCAATTCGAGCGGAAGGTTTTCCGGCATTTCAAATTTACGAGCGAACTCGTGACCAAAAGCCGATCGAAGCAAAAGTGCGATCGGAATACTTTCCAATTATTTACAGAGAAGCACTAGAAGAAGATAACAAAGCGATCGGTTTTGATGTTGCCTCCAGCCCCGATCGCAAAGCAGCTTTAGAGAAGTCGGTGAATACCGGAAAAATAGCGGCTTCCGCGCGGATTACATTAGTCACCAACAATCAACCGGGATTGCAAGTATTTCTGCCAGTACCCCGTCGCACAACTTCTCTAGATAAATCGGTCAAGAACCGCGAAAATCTCATGGGAGTTATTGCGGGTCTGTTTCAGATCACCCATATGGTCGATTTCTCTTTAGAATCCCTAAATTTAGACAGCATTAATTTTTACCTATACGACAACTCGGCTACAGGGAAAGAACGCTTTCTGGTGCGCTACGACTCACAAGCTAAGCAGTTGATAGATAACCCAAAACTAGAAAAGCCAGAGTTAACTGATGTTCGGGGGGAAATCTGTCAAAATCCTAGTGCTTGCACTCGCTTATTGAACGTAGCAGACCGCCAGTGGATGCTGCTAGTTTTGCCCGGGAATGGGTACAACGGTCTGAGGACGCATCAGGGTTCGCTGGCTATTTGTGCGATCGGGCTATTGATGGCTGGCAGCTTGACGATTTACCTGTCGATGTCTCTAGAACGTACCGCCAAAGTAGAACAGCAAGTGTACGATCGCACAATTCAACTAAAAGAGCGCACCGCTGAACTAGAAACAGCACTAAAAAAGCAGGAAACTCAATTTAAACTAATCCAAACTGAAAAAATGTCCAGCTTGGGGCAGTTGGTGGCTGGAGTTGCCCACGAAATTAACAATCCTGTCAACTTCATCTCTGGGAACCTGATCCATACAGGCGAATATACTCGAAACTTGCTGGAACTTGTGGAAATATACCAGCAGCAATATCCGAACCCAACGCCAGAAGTGCAAGACAAACAAAAAGATATCGAATTGGAGTTTATCATTGAAGACTTACCTAAAATCCTAAAATCTATGAATTTGGGAGCTGAACGCATCCGGCAGATCGTGCTTTCTATGCGGAATTTTTCGCGCTTGGATGAAGCTGAAATGAAGTCTGTTGACATTCACGAAGGTATTGACAGCACCTTGATGATTTTGGAGAGTCGGCTGAAACCCCAAGCTGATTTTCCGGGCATTCAAGTCATCAAAGAATACGGAAATTTGCCCTTAGTGGAGTGTTTTGCGGGACAATTAAATCAGGTATTTATGAATATTTTGATAAATGCTATTGATGTTTTATATGACGCACAAAATCAAAAAAAGCTGCTCGGGCAAAGCTTCTCAAATTCGCCGTTTTTACCTACAATTCGGATTCGCACTGAACTTTTAAATTCTAATTGTGTATGCGTGCGAATCTCTGACAATGGAACGGGCATGACGGAGAATGTCAAAAAACGTTTGTTTGAGCCGTTTTTCACTACCAAGCCTGTAGGCAAAGGTACTGGCTTGGGATTGTCGCTCGGCTATCAAATAGTGGACAAACATCAAGGTTCGCTCAGGTGCGTATCGGCTCCGGGAGAGGGAACTGAATTCTCGATTGAGGTGCCGGTGCGGCAACAGTCCCAGTAATCTGTTTATAAGGTTTCACCTGCGGTAGGTGTTAGTTGAAATTAGCGGGAGAAATCTCGCTTATAGCTGAGTCTAGCCTCGCTCCCCCTGGCATCTCTCTTTCTAATGGGAACGCAAGAGTGTCGCCGTTCTCTCTGTTTTTTATTTCTTTAGGAAAGGTGCGAACCATACTTGGGAAAGGTGCGGATTGCGCACCCAACAGTTAACAGCTAACAGTCAACAGTTAACAGTTAGAGTTATTGGCAAGTGCGTGCTAATTTCGAGTCAAATCTTGCGCAAAACAAATATCTTGGGTTTTACTCACCGCGACAATTTATAATTGTAGCAATGCCAGATTACCAATTATTAATTACGATGTCTTTACAATTTATTAGCATTCCGCCAAAAACCGATCGCAAACCTGTCGCTGTGATTGTCGCTTTGCACGGATGGGGTGCTAATGCTCGGGATTTGACTTCCTTAGCACCGGCTTTCAATTTACCGGATTATCAGTTTGTGTTTCCCGACGCCCCCTTTCCCCATCCCCAGGCAATGGGCGGCAAAGCGTGGTATGACCTTCAAGGTAAAGACGCTCAGGGATTGGTAAAAAGCCGGCAATTGCTGAGGGAATTATTGCTGTCTTTGGAAAGCAGCACGGGCGTGCCTTTGTCTCGCACTATTTTAGGCGGTTTTTCTCAAGGGGGAGCGATGACTCTAGATGTGGGATTGACTTTGCCTGTAGCCGGTTTAATTTGTCTGAGCGGTTATTTACACCCGTCGATTTCGCCAGTTGCTGGGAGTGCTTTGCCACCTGTTTTAATCGTGCACGGTACTCAAGATACTATTGTGCCCGTTAGTGCTGCTGTGCGATCGCGCGACAGTTTGACTGCTTGGGGAACTGCGGTGCAGTATCGAGAATTTATCATGGGACACGAGATTCTGCCCGAAGTTATAGATGTAATGCGAAGTTTTGTTGTAGAAACTGTGTCGAAATCAGATTAAAGGCTTAGGATATAGTATGGCGGAAGTCTCGGGCAGGGGAAAAAAATGAAAACTTTAACCAAAGCATCGCGCGATATTGCTGTACTTACTTCTCAGGACGTGGCAGAATTGGCTGTCCGTTTGGAAGTGGACGATTATACAGATCCTTTTGAGGGATTGAATGATTGGCATTTGTTGCGATCGCTTGCCTTTCAGCGGCCGGAGATGGTTGAACCTTATCTCCACCTTCTGGATATGGAAGCCTACGACGAAGCATAGCCTAAAAAATCTAGCTTAAAAATTTCGACGGAATTGAGGAAGAAGTTAGCAGCATATTTTGTTGTGAATTGAACAGATGAGTTATGGATTTTTGTCTATTTTCATCTTAATTTCTTTCTTGATTCTTTTTTATGAAAAAATGACACCATTTTCAAAAAAAAATGTGAATGTAGGCCAGCTATCAACCCTGGTATTCATCAGTCATTCCCAATTTAAAATCTAAAATCTAAAATCTAAAATCAAAAATGGTATGACATGAAAGGCAGACGAATTTTAATCGGCGTTAGCGGCGGAATTGCGGCTTACAAAGTTTGCGAAGTAGTTTCAACTTTAGCGAAAGCTGGAGCTGAAGTTAAAGCTATTCTTACTGATGCGGCCGCGGAGTTTGTAACGCCTTTGACTTTTGCTACTCTTTGCCGCCATCCTGCTTTTACTGACAAAGATTTTTGGCAAGCAAGTCACGGGCGCCCCCTGCACATTCAACTGGGAGAATGGGCGGAAGTTTTTGTTATTGCTCCCCTGACAGCTAATACTTTGGCTAAGTTGGCGGGGGGTTTTGCTGATAATTTGCTGACTAATACTGTCTTAGCTTCTACTTGCCCAATTTTGCTGGCACCGGCGATGAATACGGATATGTGGGAACAGCCGGCGGTGCAGCGGAATTGGCGGGAAGTGTTGACTTATCGGCGCTATCATGCTGCGAATCCGGGGGCGGGAATGCTGGCGTGCGATCGCGCGGGTGTCGGCAGGATGGCAGAACCTGGTGAGATTTTGCCTCATATTGAATCGCTGTTGTATGCGAAGGGCGATCGAGATTTAGCGGGGCTTCGGGTGTTGATCGGTGCGGGAGGAACGCGGGAACACCTCGATCCGGTGCGGTTTATCGGCAATCCTTCCAGCGGCAAAATGGGCATAGCTTTGGCGCAAGCTGCACAGCACCGCGGCGCGACAGTGACGCTGGTACACAGTATAACTGGCGAATTGCCGCTCTCAGGTGTGCGGGCGATCGCAGTTGCGAGTGCAGAAGAAATGTGGCAGGCGATGCTGCAATGCTTTCACGATGCGGATTTGACGGTGATGGCGGCGGCGGTAGCGGATGTGAAGCCGGCTGAGTACAGCAGTGAAAAATTGCCGAAGCGATCGCTCCCTAATTGTTTGCCTTTGACACCGGTAGCGGATATTGTGGCAGAGTTGGGAAAATTGAAACAGCCGCACCAAAAATTAATCGGGTTTGCAGCACAAACTGGAGATATTGTCAAGCCAGCTTTGGAGAAATTGCGGGCAAAGAAACTGGATGTAATTGCCGCAAACCCGATCGATCGAATAGGTGCAGGTTTCGGCAGCAATACCAATCAAGCAATATTAATTAATGCCGCCGGCAAGCAAGTAGAAATCGCACCTTGCAGCAAGCTAGAAATGGCTCACCGATTGTTTGATTTTGTGAGGGAAGGGTAAGGGCGCGATTTACTCATTAACTGGGATTAATTACTACTGGTTCGGGCGATAATTCTGATTCCCCAAAATCCGTTGATTCCGAGTCAGCGGGCAATTCAGTATCTGCGACAGTAATTTCTAGTTTAAATCCTAATGCTTCGAGCAGTGCTACCAAACTGTAAATTTCCGAACCGCCGCTTTCAGTCAGCATCTTGTCAAGCTTTTCCCATTGAAGTTGAGCTGACTCTGATAAATTGTTGAACTTTAGCCGAGAATCTACAACGTCTTTGAGTACCATTTGGAGCAATTTAGGTTCATCGCTGGCTTCTGTCAATGTCACCTCGATATAACCTGCTGCTTCTTGGGCATTTCTCAGAGATTCGATCAGAAATTCTTGGTAGCTCCTACTCGTTGGTGCTTTCACGTCTTTCATAGTCTCTCCAATATTGAATAGCTTTGCCAATATCTCGCTCTTGAGTGCTCTTATCTCCACCTATTAGCAGAAGTACAATTGTCAGCCCGACTTGTCCAAAGTAAAGCCGATATCCAGGGCCAAAGTCAATTTTGAGTTCAAAAACTCCTTCTCCGACGGACTTACAATCTCCTAGATTACCAGTCATGACTCGCTTAAGCCTTAACCGAATCTTATTTTTGCCTGTGGTATCCCGGAGCGAGTTATACCAATCTTCAAAAGGATTTGTCCCATCTGCTCTCAGGTAGTTGCGAATTTCCCTGGGTTGTACTTCCATGATTTTATCGTACTTGATTAACAATTTCTATCGTAAGTGCGATCGACAGTGCATTAAGTAGGCAAATCATACTTAAGACAGAGGCATTCGAGCGACAAAATAGTAAACCTTGTTTGAGGAAACAAAGTTTAAATCAAACAGGGCCTTGTGAATGAATTTTAAATCGATCGCAAAAACCAATCTACTATTCGGCAGCCTGATAATTAGCCTCGGATTGCAAGCACTTCCAGCAGCAGCGCAATCAGTCACCGACGCGCAAGTTTCCGCCCTTGTAGAAGCGCTGCGACAAGTCGCCCCGCCACAAGCCGCAAATGACGGAATGTACAGTCAGTGGCAAGTTTTACCGAACAATATTTCCCGCTGGGCCAAATTCTGTACCAAACAAGATTTAACACCCCAACAATTTGAGGCCGACGCGACAAAAGCCAAATCAATTGTTACCTGTATCGTGGGCGATTTGCTGCGCGACGAATACAAAGCTAGCAGCAACAATGAATTAACCGCAGTACGCCGCGCCGCTTGCTGGTGGATGACAGGGGACTCCGCAGCTTGTAAAAGTGGGGCAACAGCTACTTATGCCGATAAAGTTATCAGCGTTTACCAGCAGCAGCGACCTAAAAAGTAAAGTTTGTGCAGGCGGAATTTAGATTTTTTTGACTGCAGATGGACGCAGATGGTTTTGTGCTGATGGACAGATAAGAGCGATTTGATATCAAATTCAATTATCCTATAAGCGCCAAAGATTCTTGAGAACATTAATCAGCTCTTTCTGTCGTCGAGCGATTACTTCTGGCGTCCATTCCTGTTCCCGCAGCACTTGGGTAGTAAGTGCAAAGGGTGAAACACCTGTTTTAGTTGTGAAATACTTCTGTTTTTTCACATCAAAATCATAATTTTTTGCCTGAGTGTTTTTCCCACGAGATAGTAAAACTAAGTTGCCAAGACGATGCACATATTGATCGCGTTCTTCCTGACTAGGAAACCACTTCATCCACTCACTATTAGCACCTGGATTTTGGGGAAGTACGTGCTCGACAGTAATGTTGGAGAAGTTGTAAGATGCTTCACCTTCTGACAGAGCAGCATCTAAGCGCAGCAAAACATAAAGACGAATTTTTTGAATTAGGTAAAGGTCACTATCGAGGACTCTAAGGATATTGTTTGACTCTTCAGGAGTAAACTGGAGCGGTGAATTGGAATTGAATAAATCTTCCTCTTGCTCAATAGCAGTAAGCAATCTGCTGTAACGTTCAATGCGCTCATTGATATTAGCGCGGACAATCATTAAACCTGCGGCAAGGCGTTCTAAAGCTATAAAGAAACGCACCAAATTATCGGGCTTATTACGGTTGCGAGATAGGTAGAGAATGGCAGGTGGTATCCAGTCAAAATTCTCAATTTTGTTTAACCATTTAAATAGTTGATTAATTTCCTCTGCACGCGCCTCGCTTTCATAGGTTGAGTTGTGAATTTCCGAAAAAGCCTTAGCATAAGGAGCTAAAATTTCATCAATGAATTGCTGAGGCCCAGCCGCAGGATTGATGTTTTCCTGAAACTCTTTAAGGATACTCTTGCTAAGTTTTTTCTTTTCCTTAATCATCCGAATATGAGAAAACAAGTCTTTGAATAACTCGCGTCCCAGCTCCTCCTCGGTATCTTCCCACTTTTTAGTATATTTTTCTTTTTGCCCTTCTGGTATTTTTCCAATAATGTCCGCTTTCAAGATATCAGTTAGGGAGAGATCCAATCCCCTGTTGTTCAACACAGAAAATATCCGATATGCAGAGTCAAAGTCAGGCGTAGAAACCACTACCAAGAAGCACTGGGTAATGATGAACTGGGCAAGACGTATACGGTGGGATTCCGCGATAGTCTGCAAACGTTGCAAGAATAAATGTGCATTTTCTTTAATAAGCTTCTGAGTATCCATCAGCTCAGCATTGTTCAATTTTTGGAGCTTGTTAATACCACCTTCATTTTGAATATATTCCTTGAAAAATTCTGCATCTCGCTCGCGCAAAGTCAGACGGTAACGATTATCTATACCCGCGATTAAGCTGCCTCTTTGGTATAGATAAGTGGTCAAGTCATTGGCGTGTTGTGTTGGCAATGATGCTCTGAGAGCAGCTAGTAGTATGGTGAGAGTTGTTAGACGTTGCTGACCATCTACAATTTGGCGTTGCTGAGTTAGAGTATGAATAGGAGGAATAATTTATGCAATGCCCAGAATGTAAATCAACCCATATCCGTAAAAACGGCAAGAAGA
>NZ_SRRZ01000087.1 GCF_013179805.1 Microcoleus asticus IPMA8
TTTTATCGTGCACACTAGCTAATTTAGGATGATTACATTTACGTCAAGGAGCTTAACTACACAGAGGCTTTGATTGTTTTCGGAGATGTCTTCTGATTAGGGGGCTGAGGCGTAGACTGAAAAGGACTGACCCTAAAGGGTCAGCAGATTCATCCGACGGCTAGAAGCCCTAGGCTTTCTCTGGGATTTTGTGTAAGCGGTAGTCTTCGATTGGAATGAGGTTGAGAGATTGTTGGTGGAGTGCGATCGCCTTTAAACTTCAGCCAGAACGATCGCCGGCTCTACTAAAAAGAACAGTCTGCTAACAGATCAAAGCTGATAGCAGCCTCCCAGCCACTCCACCAACCAGCGCTACATCAACCAACTCAGCCATTGTTGCTCTCCGTGAAAAAGAGAAAGCGACTCGCAACTTGCTAATGCGACTGGTCGTTGGAGGTAGGACATTAATTGTTAGCGTCGGTGCCTATTTCAGCTACCAAGTGGTGCGGAATTTGACGCTATAAAACTTGAACCGCAATGCTTTTTTAGAAGTCCAACCGAAGCCGATATTTTCCCTGTTTATTGCAGATAAAATCTGGTGCCTCTAAACCAAGTTTGGGAACTCTCAGGCCTGTACCCTATCTTTAGTGTTTTGAACGCTATGCTGTCGAAGTCCACAATTGGTGCTGCTCAAGGCTTTAGTAAGGTTCCTCTGCGAACCGGTCTGGTTGTTCCATTCATCCTGCAAATCTTCGCGGCCGTAGGATTAACAGGGTATCTGTCGCTGCGAAATGGACAGAAAGCAGTGAATGAACTAGCGACTAACTTGCAAACGGAGGTGAGTAACCGTGTGGATCAGCACCTCGACAGCTATGCCGCTGCAACCCGCTATTTGACCCAAATCAACGGCGAGCAAATTGACCTGGGACTGTTGAACTTACAGGATGCCGATCGCCTGGCTCAATTCTTTGCAAAGCAGGTAAAAACCTACAACGTTGGCTATATCCTGTACGGGTCTAAAACGGGGGACTTTATCGCATCCGGATATTACCGCGAGTCAACCATTCCGAACCACGGCAACCCTGACATTAGCTTGGTGCTACCGAAGCAGTACGGCAATCCTGATTTGTACAACTACATTACGAATGACCAAAGCCAGCCAACTAAAATGTTTGAAATCACCAAAGCGTATCAGTTCCAGAACGAAGGCTGGTACGCCAAAGGTGTCGAGACGGGCAAGCCAGGATGGAGCGCGATCTATCAATGGGAGACTAATAACTACCCGTTGTCGATCGCCACGAGTCGCCCCATCTATGACAAGAATGGTAAGTTGATCGGCAGCGTGGGAGTCGAGCAGCGCCTTTCGCAAATTAGTGACTTTTTACGTGAAATTAAGGTTAGTCAATCCAGCAAGGTGTTCATTCTGGAGCGCAACGGATTTATCGTTGCCAGTTCTAGCGATGCGCCCGTGTTTTCAGTAACGAACGGCAAACCTCAACGACTGCGGGGCTTTGAGAGTAAGGACGCCCTAATTCAAGCCACCTCCAAGTATCTCCGCGATCGCTTCGGCGCTCTCAAAACCATTCAAACCGTCCAGCAGCTAGACTTTCGCCTCCAGGGTGAGTGGCAGTTTGTTCAAGTAACTCCCTGGCAGGACGAATGGGGATTGGACTGGCTGGTAGTCGTCGCCATGCCCGAATCAGATTTCATGGGACGAATTAATGCCAACACCGTCAACACGATTTGGCTGTGCTTAGGCGCATTAGGGCTGGCAACGGTTTTGGGTGTCTACACCTCGCGCTGGATTGCTCGACCCATTTTGCTGCTCAGTCACGCATCGGAAGCGATCGCCGAAGGAAAACTCGACCAAAACGTCGAAGCCTCTGGCATTAAAGAACTGGGTGTACTTGCTCAATCCTTTAACCGAATGGCGCAGCAGTTGCGCGATTCCTTCACCGCCCTAGAGCAAACTAACCAGCAGCTTGAACAGCGAGTTGAACAACGCACCGCCGAACTCAAGTATTCAAAGGAAGCTGCAGACAATGCCAACAAAGCAAAAAGCGAGTTTCTCGCCAACATGAGCCACGAACTCCGCACTCCCCTCAATGGTATTTTGGGCTATGCTCAAATCCTCAATCGCAGCAGCGCATTGCCAGCAAAAGAACGTCATGGGGTAGAGATCATTTACCAGTGCGGTTCTCATTTGCTGACGCTGATTAACGATGTGTTGGACTTGTCCAAAATTGAAGCCGGCAAACTAGAACTCACACCTAAAGCGATTCACTTTCCCTCATTCCTCCAAGGTGTCGCTGAAATCTGTCGCATTCGTGCCGACCAAAAAAACATTGGCTTCGTTTACGATCCAGATCCGCAGTTACCTGAAGGGATTTTTGCCGATGAAAAACGGCTGCGTCAGGTGTTACTCAACTTGGTGGGAAATGCGATTAAATTCACCGACAAAGGTTCTGTCACGCTCAAGGTTGCCGTAGTTGAGAATCATCCCAATCCGTCCACTCGCTCTTTCAAATTTCAAGTTAAGGATACGGGCGTAGGAATTGCGCCCGATCAATTGGAGAAAATTTTTCAGGCTTTTGAACAAGTGGGCGATCGCCAGCGCCAAGCCGAGGGCACCGGTTTAGGACTGGCTATCAGCCAAAGGATTGTCCAACTCATGAACGGACAAATCCAAGTTAACAGCCAACCCGAAGTCGGCAGCGACTTCTTTTTTGAGGTGGAACTGGCGATCGCCACCGATTGGGCACAGCAAAACTCCATCACAACTGGAAAACAAATTATTGGTTACGAAGGACAACGACGCAGCATTCTTGTGGTAGACGATCGTTGGGAAAACCGAGCCGTTCTCGTCAACTTGTTAGAGCCACTAGGATTCCAACTTAGTGAGGCAGAAAATGGACAAGCAGGATTGGAAAAAATACGACATTCTCAACCTGACTTAGTGATTACAGACTTGGCAATGCCAGTGATGGACGGCTTTGAACTGCTCAAACAAGTTCGCAGTGCAAAGGATTTGCAACACCAGAAGATCATTGTCTCTTCTGCATCAGTGGCACAAGCCTATCGACAGATGAGTTTAGATGCAGGGGGAAATGATTTCCTGGCAAAGCCAGTGGAACTCAGTGAATTATTTAACCTCTTAGCCACTCATTTGGAATTAAAGTGGAAATATGGAATTACAGCCTCGAACGACTCTGGGCCATCCACTCCAACCACTGCATTAGAGAAACCAGAAGGGATTATTATTCCTTCCCCTGTAGAGTTAAGGACGTTACTAGAACTGGCACAGCAAGGCAACTTAAAACGCCTACGATCGCACACAGAGCATATTGCTCACTCTCACCCTCGCTACGCTGATTTTGCCTCACAAATTCTTCAGTTGGCCAAGCAATTTAAAGCCGAAGAGATTGAAGAGTTGCTACAACAACACCTCACAGAGAAGAAAGCCGATGTCTAGTCCTGAATTAATTCTGGTGGTGGATGATACCCCTGCGAATTTAGAAGTGGTTTGTGAAACATTAAGTGATGCGGGGTACGAAGTGGCAACCGCAATCAACGGCGATCGCGCTCTTAAGAGGATCCAAGCTTATCCTCCCGATATGATCTTGCTCGATGTTCAAATGCCAGGACTTGACGGCTTTGAAACCTGCCAACGTCTGAAGGCAGATCCCAAAACAGCCAGTATTCCCATCATTTTTATGACCGCTCTCTCCGATGCCGATAGTAAGGAGAAAGGATTTGACTTGGGTGCTGTGGACTACATCACCAAACCCTTTCAAGAAAAGGAGATGCTAGCACGGGTGAAAACTCATTTGCAGCTACGGCAGTTAACTAAAAATCTTGAACAGCGTGTAGCTGAGCAAACGGCTGATTTAGAAGCAGCATTCACACAACTGCAACAGTCTCAGTGTCAGTTAGTCCACACCGAAAAGATGTCTGCTTTGGGCAATTTAGTGGCGGGTGTCGCGCACGAGATTAATAACCCGCTTGGCTTTATTGTTGGCAATCTGAAACCCGCTCAGGATTATATTAAAGACCTTTTTCAAGCGATCGCTCTCTACCAAAAAGAACTCCCTTATCCAAGTGCCACGCTACAGGCATTCCTGGACGAAATAGACTTGGAATACTTACAAGAGGACTTACCCAAGTTAATCGATTCGATGCAAGAAGGAGTCGATCGCATTCACACAATCAGCACCAGTTTAAGAACCTTCTCGCGTTCGGATTGCGATCTCCCCATTGCTTGCAATATCCACGACGGCATTGACAGCACGCTCTTGATTCTCAAGCATCGCCTCAAAGCCAACGAATGTCGCCCGGAAATTGAAGTCATCACAAACTATGGCGATCTGCCACAGGTAGAATGTTTTGCCGGACAGTTGAATCAGGTATTTATGAATCTGCTGGCCAATGCGATCGATGCCCTGGAGGAATCAAATCAAGGACGCAGTTTTGCTCATATCAAAGCCAACCCCAACCAGATTACTGTCAAGACACAATTGTCGGAATCTCAAGCAGTGATCCGAATTCAGGATAATGGGATTGGCATGACGGATGCGGTGAAGCAAAAAATCTTTGAGCATCTGTTTACCACCAAAGGCGTGGGGCAAGGAACAGGGCTAGGATTGGCGATCGCTCGTCAAATCGTAGTGCAGAAACACTGTGGCAGTCTAGAAGTCTACTCAACTTTAGGTGAAGGTACAGAGTTTGTGATTTCAATTCCCGTGAAGGCGATCGCTGTAAAAGACCTTCAGGCAAAGATCTGCGTTGACGCAGCATAAGAAATCGTTGCAGCGGCAGTATAAAGATGATGGGTGATGCTGCAAAGGCGATCTGCGGCCGCTGAACTCAACCTTTGTTATAGATATCATTAACGGAACAATGCCAGTATGCCAGATGAATCATCGCCTCCTTCCTTCCCGAAGCTCTTTAAAGTGCCATTACAGGCGATTCTAATTGTCCCATTTGTTGTTCAAACGGTGGGCGCAGTGGGTATTATCAGTTATCTTTCCTTCAGGAACGGACAGAAGGCAGTGAACGATGTAGCAGCTCAGTTGCGCCACGAAACGAGCGATCGAATCGCACAAAATCTAACTCACTTGGTTGCCACTCCTTTTCAAGCGTTTGAAAGTTATGAAGCTGCACGAAGCCAAAACCGGATCGACCTTAATAACGGAAGGGATATAGAGAAGTTCCTGTGGCGACAACTTCCTGCTTTTAGGAATCTCAGCCTGACAGCGTTCATTACAACCAACCAAGAGTTTTTTGGTGCTGAGCGGCAAGATGATGGTGCGATCGTGATCCGCACTTCTGAAGTAGAAAGTAACCGTGCGCTGATCACCTACCGTACTAACTCAAGCGGCTCACGACTCGAAGTCATAAGCGCTGGCGAGCCGAACTTTGAGCCACACCAACGGCCTTACTACAAAATTCCAGTCCAGCAGAGGGAAGCAACCTGGGGAAAAGTGTTTCGGCACGTCAGTGGCAAAACGATGTATATTGCGCCTGGCAAACCCGTATACAACCAGGCAGGTGAGCTGCAAGGCGTGTGGATGGCGAGCTTAAACTTGTCAATGATTGGGGATTTTCTCAGAAGCCTCAAAATAGGAACAACCGGACAAAGTTTTATTCTGGAACGTTCTGGAGAAATGATTGCCACCTCTACAGGCGAAAAACCGTTCCGATATTATCCAGACAAAGTTGTGCAACTTCCAGAAGAGCGGGTTGAACGACTCAATGCGATCGATAGCGAAAATTCCACCACTCAGAAAACAAGCCAGTTTTTGCTAGAGAAGTTTCAAGATTTTGACCAGATCCAGGGATTTCAGCAGCTTGAGTTTTCCATTAACGGTACACGCCAGTTCGTGCAAGTTGCTCCTTTTCGGGATGGCAGGGGCATTGACTGGCTGGTGGTTGTCACCGTTCCAGAATCAGACTTTATGGCACAAATTAATGCCAATACTCAAAGTACGATTTTGTTAAGTCTACTGGCGCTAGCTATTTCTCTGGGAATTGGCATACTCACCACTCGCTGGATTACTCAACCGATTTTGCAGCTCAATCAAGCATCTTCGGCAATGGCTGCCGGATCTCTGAGCCAAGCCGTGACAGAATCATCCGTCTATGAGTTGCAAGAACTCACGCAGTCGTTTAACCGCATGGCTCAACAGTTACAGGAATCATTTAACACGCTGGAACAAGCCAATGAACAATTAGAGCATCGAGTCGAAGAACGCACGGCTGAGCTAAAAGCGGCAAAGGATGAAGTTGAAACTGCCCTCAGAGAACTACAACTGGCCCAGACTCAACTGATTCAAAGCGAGAAAATGTCGAGTTTGGGGCTGCTAGTTGCCGGAGTTGCCCATGAAATTAATAACCCAGTGAATTTTATCTATGGCAATCTCAGTCATGCCGATGAATACACTCAAGAACTCTTAAAACTCGTGCAAGCTTACCAGACTCATTACCCCGAACCTCCAGCAGCGATCGCACAGCAGTCAAAGGCGATGGATTTAGATTTTATGGTTAACGATCTATCTAAGCTGATCGAATCAATGAAAGAGGGGGCGCGACGAATTCAAGAAATTGTCTTAGCATTACGAACATTCTCTCGGCTGGATGAAGCAGAAGTTAAATCAATCAATATCCATGATGGCATTGATAGCACGCTGGTTATTCTGGGCAACCGTCTGAAGCCCAAGCCGAATCATCCAGGAATAGAAATCCTGCGAAACTATGGTTCTCTTCCCCTGGTGGAGTGCTATCCGGGACCGCTCAATCAGGTTTTTATGAACATCTTATCTAACGCCATTGACGCCATTGAAATCGCGTTTAAGCAGGGAAAACAAATGACTCCCGCAATCTCCATTCATACGGCCCTCATCGACGAGAGTCGGGCCCAGATCCGAATTGGAGACAACGGCATCGGCATTCCAGAAGCTATCAAACAGCAAATCTTTGACCCCTTCTTTACAACCAAGCCGGTTGGAAGTGGCACTGGCATGGGGCTGGCAATGAGTTATCAGATCGTCACCGATCGGCATCAGGGCACTTTAAGTTGCAGCTCACACTCTGGAGAAGGCACGGAATTTGTAATTCAAATTCCGCTCAAACAGAATTTCAGAGATGAGGAGCTATATAGAGAGTGAGTAGTTGTCATTGGATCGTGCGATCGCCGCATCACACGGCACTGAAGTCGATGAAACAAGCTACAAAGGACTGGTTCACAACAGGAAGATGAGCATCATTAAAGGTTCTTTATTCCTTGGCTGCATTCTATCCGATCTCTCGAAGTGTTCCGCCAGATCGCCCCTTCAAACTATCCAAACTATTGATATAGTAGTACGCGGTGCAAAAAACGGTAAACCATGACAGCCACAAATCTAGTCAATAAATTTGAGTACAAACCCCTATACAAACCAAATCAATTAATTTGCGGAACGGGGCAAACAGCCATTGTCAGCGGCTGGACGGTAAAAAGTGCGATCGGCAAACATTTACAACCTCAAGAATATGCTGCGATCGGACAACTGTACTCTCCTACTCGCGGCATCAACTTCTTAATTAGAAACTTGCTGTGCAATCCCCACGTCCGCTTTTTAGTAATTCTCAACGCTACCAAAGAAGACCGCAACTCCGGTGCGGCAGCGTGCTTGCTCGACTTTTTTCGCAACGGCTTTAAAGCCGGCAAAAGCGATACTGGTAGAGATTGCTGGCTAATTAAATCTGCAATATTTGGCTACATTGATATTGAAATAGCAGCAGAAGCCTTAGAACTATTGCGTCATTCCATCGAATGGAAAGAAGCCAAAACTATAGCAGAAACAGTAACTGTTGTCAAGTCTTTTGCCCAAAAAGAATCTGTTGAACCTTGGGGAGAAACCGTTATTTTTCCGCTAGTCGAAATCGTCCCGACTGTACTCCCGGGTCAGAAATACGGACACAGAATCGAAGGCAAAACTATTGCTGAAACTTGGGTAAAAATCATCCACCGAATTAAGACCACTGGCACCTTGCGGCCGACTGGTTACGACGGACAGTGGCAAGAATTAATCGACTTAATGGCAGTGATTACAGATGAACCTGCGGAGTTCTATTTTCCCGAACCGAATTACTTACCAATAGACCGTGATTTCCTCGAACAGTACAAACCGCAAATGCTGGAAGATGCCCCATATAACGAAGGCATTAAATATACCTACGCACAGCGGATGCGGTCGTGGTTCGGACGCGATCAAATTGAAGAAGTTATTGCTAAACTAATTAAGGAAATTGATGCGGCAAGTGCTGTAATTAGTTTGTGGGATGCCGGCGGAAATATTAACAGAAGACCTGACGGTTCGTCCGATCACCAGCACAGCGGCAGTCCTTGTTTAAATCACATTTGGGTGCGAGTTGTGGATGAGGAAATATCGCTAACTGCAACTCTCCGCAGTAACGATATGTTTGCGGCTTGGCCGGCAAATGCAATGGGTTTGCGGGCTTTGCAGCAGCACATTCGAGATGAAATTGCGAGGCGTTCCGATTATAATTTGACAATGGGCCCGTTGGTAACGCTGAGTCAATCGGCTCACTTGTATGACGATACCTTTGAAAATGCCGATCGACTAATTCAAACCCAATATGCTAAAATCTGCGAAGATCGAGACTTTTTTGATGCAGCGGGGAATTTTTTAGTTGAAGTAGCCGACAATCAAATAGTTGTCACGCAAACCACCCCCGGCAGCGGCGAAGTTGTCACCTGTTATTCTGGAAAAAACCCTCTCAAGTTAGTGCGAGAAATTTGTGCGGCTTCCCCGGCTATCAAAGGCGAGCATATTGGTTATTTGGGAATAGAATTGCAAAAGGCGGCCGAGTGTCTGAAAACAAGCAACCAATACATCCAGGATAGACGATGAATCTAGAAGAAGAGAGACCGAGTTGGGACGAATATTTCTTAATGTTAGCAAAATTGGCTGCTACTCGATCGACTTGTCTTGCCTTTCCTGTAGGCGCAGTGATAACTAAAAACAGGCAAGTTTTAGCAACGGGTTACAACGGTTCGCCGTCAGGTTCGGCACACTGTACAACTCAAGGCTTCTGCTATCCTGGTTTGAGTAGTTGCGACGCCAGCAAAATTTTGCCATCAAGGGCGGTTCACGCTGAAGCAAATGCGATCGCGAAAGCTGCTAAACACGGTATATCGACTGCTGGGGCTAGTATTTACGTCACTTTAGAACCCTGCATCTATTGTTTGAAATTAGTCATTGCGGCTGGAATTCGAGAAGTGTTTTACGAAACGACTTTTAACAGCGGAGAAAAAGCTGCTTTGAGAGATACTTTTATAAGTGAAGGTATTGTTGAGTTAAAACAAATTCAGCTATCTGAAGATACAGCAAAAAAGGCGGCTTTGTTTTTGTTGAATCCTACATCTGTGTCCAAAAATTTAGTATAGGATAGATCCTCCCCGTGGTTGTCGCAGCTATAGGAAGTAACTGTGCTGTGTTCCTATAAATGATATTTATTTGCTGGCAATTTGTAGGGATACGGCAGTGCCGTATCCTAAATCCCGCGTGATACAAGTGATATTTATTTTACCCTTTGTAAAGACACAGCACTGCCGTGTCCTTACAACAAATAGAGATGGCAATTAAACAAAAAACGTCCTGACAAATTGTGAATACCGTGTAGTTGAATCAATCAAACTCATTCACAGCTTGCAAATAGTCGATCGCCGCATCTATCCTCGAAGAATACTTAAAAGCAAACTGATCGAACCAATATCCCTCATCGGAATTCTTATCCAACTTTTTCAGCCAAACCTGAGCTTGCCTAACTTTCTGTCTGTGCGTTTGTACTTCCAACTGCGGCCCCGCGACTTTTTCTGCTGGCCTCGGTTCAAGTGAAGCCACTTCCTGAGGTTGATTTTGTGCTTCGTTCTCAGCCTTAAGCCGTTCCTGTGAAGCAGCTTCCTGAGCTTTATTTTGCGCTTCGTACTCAGCCTTAATTTGAGCCAAATCCTTATCTAAAGGACTAGCATACAAATTTATATCTGATGTTTTAAATGTTGGATTTGACGGCGCTTGTGCTTGCACCGACGCCTGACTTTTCAACTCAGCAATTTTTTGAGATGCTTGATACTCTGCCTTAAGTTCACCTAACAGGCGATCGATCGATTCCATAACTTAAACCCCCTAAAAAATGCTGCTGGGCCAACTGGCCCCAATATAATCACGGAAACTTCGCCCGCCTCCTCAATCAGTTATTGCATTCAGCAATACCTCCGTCAGGGTCATTCCTTCAATATCATCCATCGTGACAGTATCAACGATATCGAATTTAGCCCCAGCGCTTTGCAGTTCGTCATCCAATATCTTGAGAAACTTAGTCGCTTCCGGCGCATTCCCTACTTGAATGAAAGAAATCGCCAACTCTTCATCTCGATCGAGCTTCCGCGAAGCCTCTATAATCGTTTTCATCACTTCTTTGCGATCGTCCGGTTCCCCGTCCGTCACCACTAATATTGTTTCCCCATTTTGCTTGGTCTTACCGGATGCTTTGCGCTGAAAATAACTGCCCAGGGCGTCTTGCAGAACAGCAGCTAAATTCGTAGTTCCCGAAGGTTCGTTTTCTTGGAAAATTTGCACGACTTTAGCTGATGTTACGTTGTCATAGCGCTTGAATCGACCGGAAAACAAATAAACTGTTAGGCCGTCCGGGTCGAGTTCTTCGCATTTATTCGCCAATGCGATCGTCGATTCTTGCATGAGCGCCCACCGACTTTTACCGCCCGTCAGGTCTTTCGTGTACATACTGCCGCTTTTGTCAATGATGAGTGTATAATCGCGGTTCTGAAGCATAAGATTTTTCCTGTTAATTAAGTTTTTTTCCAAAAAAATCAAAACCAGCGAGCAGAAGCTGTTGAGCTTTAGTTGCTCGCTGCATTTTTTAGGTGATTTGCGATCGAAAATAGCCGAATTTAAGCTGCAACTAAAGCATCTTTAAGTGGCTTCCAGCTAAAAGCTCGATCGCCACCCATCTCCACTGCTATTTTAACTCGCGGTTCTAACGTCGGCAAAACAGTCAAATACTCAATCTCCTGACTCGACAAAATTTGCCCTTCAATAATCCACAGCACCAGTCCTTTTGCTTTCGGCCGCAAATTGTCTAATTGAGTTTGCAAAATCGGTGGCAGGTAGTATGTATAACCCACAGCCGCTTCGTTGCCAGTAGTTTTCTTGCCCAAATGCGGCGGCCGCACCCCGTGAACTCCCGTCAAATACATCGCCAAATCTCCCAAACCCCGCGCCGTAATCGTGTGCGCACCGTAACCCGCAGCTCTCAGCCGCCGCAGGTAGCGCCCCTCAAATCCTCCCTCTAAAGGAACATACAGGGCCAGCGACCCCGACTTTTCCAAATCCCGAATCAGATCCGAGCCCGTCGTAATCAGTCCCATAAATTTGTCTTGCCTGCTATCTTAAATTTGGTCGATCGCTGCTTGCGAGCTTGAAATATTATAAATCCTAAAGTTGAGGCGAAAAATTCTCATCGCGGCCTTGACAAACGGCAAACACTTCATGTACTATTGTGAATTGTCGTCGCCGTAAAGGATACTGAGTACATTTATGCTCAAGTCCTGGCGCAAACAAGCAAGACCGAAAAAAAAACTCGGAGATTTAGCAGGTAAAAAGCCGCAGATCTAAACTCTTGCAAGACTTCCACAAGCTCGCTCCCAAATTTAAAACTCCAATTTTAAACACCGAGGAAGGCTGTTGGTTGATAACAGTTAATTGCAGGAACACTGAAATAAATGTTTCTGCACAAGAGCAAGCGGATTGACGTAAACTTCGCAATCCGAAACCTCTTGCGTACATAAAAGGAAAAAAATCCGTGTCTGTAGGCATTCTTGGCACTAAACTAGGCATGACTCAAGTGTTTGACGACCAAGGGAGAGCAATCCCTGTCACCGTCATACAAGCAGGGCCTTGTACAGTAACGCAAATTAAAACGAAACAAACTGACGGCTACAGTGCCGTTCAAGTTGGATACAACGAAGTCAAGCCAAAGGCTCTCAACAAGCCAGAATTGGGACACCTTGGCAAGTCTGGGGCCAGTCCATTGCGCCACTTGCAGGAATACCGCTTGCAAGATACCAGTTCATTTGAATTAGGTCAACAACTAAAAGCAGATACCTTTACACCGGGACAAATAGTAGATGTCATCGGTACAAGCATCGGTAAAGGTTTTGCAGGTTTTCAAAAGCGCCACAACTTTAAACGAGGCCCCATGTCTCACGGTTCCAAGAACCACCGCGAGCCTGGATCGATCGGACCTGGAACTACTCCCGGTCGCGTTTATCCCGGGAAAAGAATGGCAGGACGTATGGGCAACGTTCAAGTCACCGTCCGCAAACTAACAGTTATCCGGGTGGATGCAGAGCAGAATTTGCTGCTAATTAAGGGAGCAGTTCCCGGCAAAGCTGGTGCCTTAGTCAATGTTGTGCCTGAGAAAAAAGTAGGACGTTAGTCAGTAGTAAGTAGTCAGTAGTCAGCAGTCAGTAGATAGTGGTTGGCCGTTAGTAGCAAGCAATAACTAAGAACTAAAAGCTGAAAACTAAGACCTGAAAACTAAGACCTGAGAACAGACAACAGACAACAGACAACAGACAGCAGAAAACTAACAACAGACAACTAACAACAGACAAAGGACAAAAGATATGGTTAACTGTGTAGTGCGAAATTGGCAAGGCGAAGAAGTTGGGGAAACAACTTTAGAACTGCGCGTAGCCAAAGAAGAAAATGCGTCTCACATCGTTCACAGAGCATTGACGCGGCAACTGAATAACGCCCGTCAAGGAAATGCTTGCACCAAAACTCGATCGGAAGTCAGAGGCGGCGGCCGCAAACCCTGGCGTCAAAAAGGCACCGGCCGAGCCAGAGCAGGTTCGATCCGTTCTCCGCTGTGGCGGGGCGGCGGTGTCATCTTCGGGCCAAAACCGAGAGACTTTGAAGTCAAAATGAACAAAAAGGAACGCCGTCTCGCTTTGCGGACAGCATTCCAAAGTCGCACCGAAGACATAATTGTGGTTGAAGAATTTGCAGAGCAATTTCCGAGACCGAAAAGCAAAGAATTGCTGAGTGCGATCGCTCGCTGGGGCATCGAACCCGATACAAAAGTTCTGTTAATCTTGCCAGAACCGCAACTAAACGTCTACTTATCAGGACGCAACATCGAATTAGTAAACGTCATCTTGGCAACTTCCCTGAATGTTTACGACGTTCTCGCGGCTGACAAAATTATCGTCACATCTACAGCCATAGCTAAAATTCAGGAGATTTACGGTGAGTAAAATCGACCCCCGCGACTACGCAGATTTGATCCAGCGTCCGATTCTCACCGAGAAAGCTACCCGAATGATGGAGTTAAATCAATTCACATTTGATGTAGCCCCCAAAGCGACCAAGCCTCAAATCAAAGCTGCAATCGAAGAACTGTTTAAGGTTAAAGTCACCGCAGTTAACACCCAAAACCCGCCGCGCAAAAAGCGTCGAGTTGGCAAATTCGTCGGCTTTAAACCTTGTTACAAGCGAGCAACCGTAACTCTGACGGACGGAGACTCGATCCGCAAACTCCTATTCCCAGAAGTCTAGACGATTTTGGATTTTAGATTTTAGATTTTAGATTTTAAATTGCGGTTAACTGGTGGAAATTCTCGAACCAGAAAACTCGTAAGTTAACCAAAGATCGCCAATCTTCAACCTAAAATCTAAAATCGATAAACGTCAAATCCAAAATCCAAAATCCAAAATCTAAAATAGATCGATTATGGGCATCCGTTCTTACCGACCTTATACCTCCAGCACCCGGGAACAGACCGTCTCGGACTTCGCTGAAATTACCAGATCAGAGCCTGAAAAGTCTCTAACCAGCAACAAGCACACCAAACAAGGCCGCAACAACCGAGGCGTCATTACCTGCCGCCACCGGGGAGGCGGTCACAAACGGCTGTATAGAGACATCGACTTCCGCCGCGACAAACACAGCATTCCCGCTACCGTCAAGGCGATCGAATACGACCCCAATCGCAACGCCCGCATCGCCCTCCTGTTCTACAAAGACGGCGAAAAACGGTACATCCTGCACCCGCTCAACTTAAACGTCGGTACAGTAATTGTCTCAGGCCCAGACGCGCCGATCGAAATCGGTAACGCCCTTCCCCTGAAGAACATTCCCCTCGGTACCAGCATCCACAACGTCGAGCTAGTACCCGGAAAAGGCGGACAAATCGTTCGCTCCGCCGGCTCCAGCGCTCAGCTAATGGCCAAAGAAGGTACCTACGTCACCCTCAAACTGCCATCAGGCGAACAGCGCAAAGTCCGCGCCGACTGCTACGCCACCATCGGTCAAGTCGGCAACACAGACGCGAGAAACATTAGCCTCGGCAAAGCAGGTCGCACCCGCTGGAAAGGTCGCAGACCCACCGTTCGCGGTAGTGTCATGAACCCGGTAGACCACCCGCACGGCGGTGGCGAAGGCAGAGCTCCCATCGGACGTCCGGGACCTGTCACTCCTTGGGGCAAACCAGCATTGGGTGCCAAAACCCGACGCAAAAACAAACGCAGCGACGCTTTAATCGTCCGACGCCGCCGCAAATCTTCCAAACGCGGCAAGGGCGGCAGACAAAGTTAGTCATCACTCAGCAGTCTTCAGTCCTTAGTTGTTAACTGCTAACTAATGACTGAGGACTGATGACCGATGACTGCTGAACCCTGATTAATGACTCCTGAATTACTAAAAAAATCATGTCTCGATCGCTAAAAAAAGGCCCGTTTGTCGCAGATCATCTGATGACAAAAATCGAAAAGCTCAACGCCGCAGGCCAAAAACAAGTAATTAAAACTTGGTCGCGCTCTTCCACAATCCTGCCCCAAATGGTAGGTCACACGATCGCCGTTCACAACGGCAGACAGCACGTACCAGTCTACCTCACAGACCAAATGGTAGGTCACAAACTAGGAGAATTTTCCCCCACTCGTACCTTTAGAGGTCACGCTAAAAGTGGTGATAAAAAGGCAAAAAGATAGCCTAATTAGGTGACAGGTAATAGGTAGTAGGAAAAAAAATTACCAATTACCAATTACCTTTTCCCCAATTACCAATTACCAATTACCAAAATCGAAATGGCTATAGATACCACATCCGAAATTAAGGCGATCGCCCGTTACATCCGGACATCCCCCTTCAAAGTGCGCCGAGTCCTCGACCAAATTCGCGGCAAAAGCTACCAAGAAGCCCTGATTTTACTCGAATTCATGCCCTACCGCGCCTGCGAACCAATCGTCAAAGTTTTGCGATCGGCAGTAGCAAACGCCGAACACAACGCAGGATTGGATAAAGCCAAGCTCGTAGTTTCTCAAGCTTACGCAGACCAAGGCCCAGTCCTCAAACGATTCAGACCCCGCGCTCAAGGTCGCGCCTACCAAATCCGCAAGCCAACTTGTCACATTACCGTAGTAGTGGCTCCGCTCGTAGAAAACTAATCAGGGAAAACGTAATAGGTAATAAACAGCTTTAAGTTGAAAAAACAGGTAATCACCAATTACCAATTACCAGTTACCAATTACCAATTACCAACTAACTCATCAACTTTTATGGGCCAAAAAATACATCCAATTGGTTTCCGCCTCGGCATTACCCAAGAGCACCGCTCTCGCTGGTTTGCTGACGCCAGAAACTATCCAGAACTCTTGCAAGAAGACTACAAAATTCGCAAGTACGTCCGCAAAACCCTCAGCAATGCTGGCATTTCCTCAGTCAGAATTGAGCGGAAAGCCGATCAAATCGACCTCGAAGTATTCACCGCCAGACCGGGCGTTGTCGTCGGCCGCGGCGGAGCAGGCATCGAAACTTTGCGCGTCGGTTTGCAGCAGCAACTCGGTAGCAACCGCCAAATCCGCATCAACGTCGTCGAAGTCCAGCGAGTAGATGCCGATGCCACACTGATCGCAGAATACATCGCTCAGCAACTAGAACGGCGCGTATCCTTCCGCCGAGTAGTCCGCCAAGCAATCACCCGCGCCCAAAAAGTAGGCATCCAAGGCATCAAAATTCAAGTCAGCGGACGCCTCAACGGCGCAGAAATCGCACGTACCGAATGGACGCGCGAAGGAAGAGTCCCCTTGCACACGCTGCGGGCAGACATCGACTACTCCTACTGCACTGCTCAAACCATCTACGGTATTCTGGGCATTAAAGTTTGGGTTTTCAAAGGCGAAATTATTCCCGGACAGGAACAAGAGGCTGCACCAAATGCAGCAGTGCCCCGCACCAAACAAAAGCGCCGCCGCCAGAATTTTGAAGATCGATCGAACGAAGGCTAACTAATTGTTAACTGTTAGTTGTCACTTGTTAACTGTCAGTTGTTCTAAACCAATTAGCAATTAGCAATCACCAATTACCAATTACCAATTACCAATTACCCAACTCCCAAAGCCATGTTAAGCCCTAAAAGAACCAAATTCCGCAAACAACAGCGCGGGCGAATGAGCGGTGTTTCCACCCGTGGCAACACAGTTAGCTTTGGCGAATTCGCGCTCCAAGCCATCGAACCCGCCTGGATAACTTCCCGCCAAATAGAAGCCGGACGGCGCGCCATGACCCGCTATATCCGCCGGGGCGGCAAAATCTGGATTCGCATTTTTCCCGACAAACCAGTCACCCAGCGCGCAGCAGAAACCCGGATGGGTTCTGGTAAAGGTAATCCTGAGTTTTGGGTTGCCGTAGTCAAACCAGGCCGGGTAATGTTTGAAATTGGTGGCGTAAATGAAGAAACTGCGCGCGAAGCAATGCGTTTGGCATCTTTCAAATTACCAATTAAAACCAAGTTCATCACTCGCGAAGAAGGCCAGTCATAGCGATAATCGAAGGTAGAAGTAGGTCGGCATTGGTCAAAATTTTAAACGGCTACAGCAATTTAAAATCGGTCATTCATAACTTTTCTTTCCTTCGAGATTCAGCATCTAGACAATTCTGCCTTCAAAAGACCGATCGCTAACGAGAAAGCACACAATTATGTCTTTGCCCAAGATTAAAGAAGCTAGAGATTTAAGCGATGCCGCACTAGCAGAGCAAATTTTAGCCGCCAAGCGCCAACTAATGGAATTGCGGCTCCAGCAAGCTACCGGCCGCATGGAAAAGCCTCACCTGTTCAAGCACGCCAAGCACCGCGTCGCTCAATTGATGACAGTTGAACGCGAGCGCCAAATCGCTGCTGATGCAGAAGCGGCAGAAAAATTAGTCGCAGCTAAAGATGCCGCAGATTCGGCTCCCAGCGCAGAAGTCAGCCAAGAGTAAGCAGCAGCCTAGCCTCGGCTCGCACAGTAGCTAAAAAAACTCAATTGCAGAACAACAATAGGTAGGTATGGCAATTAAAGAACGAGTTGGCGTAGTAGTCAGCGACAAGATGGATAAAACCGTCGTGGTAGCAATCGAAAACCGCTCCTCCCACACCAAATACGGCAAAATCGTAGTCCGCACCAAGCGGTACAAAGCTCACGACGAAGAAAACCAGTGCAAATCGGGCGATCGCGTCCGCATCACTGAAACTCGCCCTTTGAGCAAAACCAAACGCTGGACGGTTGCTGAGATTTTCGGTGCAAAAAATGGCTAACAGTTAATTCTTAATTGCTTTGAAGCGTGCGATCGTCAAATCAATCGATCGACCCTGTGATTAACCATCAATTAGCAATTAGCAGTTATCAGTTAGCAAGCATCAAATTACCTTTTCCCCAATCACCATGATTCAACCCCAGACATACCTCAATGTCGCCGACAATAGCGGAGCCCGCAAACTGATGTGCATCCGTGTATTGGGAGGCGGCAACCGCCGCTACGGCGGAGTCGGCGATGTCATCATTGCCGTCGTCAAAGACGCCATCCCCAATATGGCCGTCAAAAAATCAGATGTCGTCCGGGCTGTCATTGTCAGAACCCGCAAAGGCCTGCGCCGCGACAGCGGCATGAGCATTCGTTTTGACGATAACGCCGCCGTTATTATCAACGTAGACGGCAACCCCAGAGGCACTCGGGTTTTTGGTCCCGTAGCCCGCGAACTGCGCGACAAAAACTTTACTAAAATCGTTTCCTTAGCCCCGGAGGTACTTTAAAATGTACGGAAAAAAGGGTAAACCAACTAGCGAACTGCAGCGCTACAGAATGCACGTCAAAGCAG
Source organism: Microcoleus asticus IPMA8 (assembly GCF_013179805.1). Lineage (GTDB taxonomy): Bacteria > Cyanobacteriota > Cyanobacteriia > Cyanobacteriales > Microcoleaceae > Microcoleus > Microcoleus asticus. Next base: position 18,203 of record NZ_SRRZ01000087.1, read on the forward strand.
GCGACACCGTGCAAATAATTACTGGCAAAGAGAAAGGAAAAGTCGGAGAAATCTTAAAGACATATCCTAAAGTCAGCAAAGTAATTGTTAAAGGTGTAAATATCAGAACCAAGCACGTCAAGCCCCAGCAAGAGGGAGAATCAGGCAAAATAGTCACGTTTGAGGCTCCCATTCACAGCTCAAATGTCATGCACTATTCCGAAAAAGAGAAAATAGCGAGCCGCGTTTGCTATACATTTAGCGAAGATGGCCGGAAACTGCGACAGCTCAAAAAAACAGGAGAAATCCTCGATAATTAGTCATTAGTCATTGGTCATTAGTCATAAGTGATTAGCTGACAACTGACAACTAACAACTGACAATCGACAAATTCCCTGACCAAGCCCAGGGACAGTTAACGAAACACAAAAACTATGCCGGACAAACTCAAGGTTCTTTATCAAGGAAAAATCGTTCCCACACTGATGGATCAGTTTAAATATACTAATATCCATCAGGTTCCCAAACTCGTCAAAGTCACCGTGAACCGCGGTTTGGGAGAAGCATCTCAAAATGCTAAAGCACTGGATTCGTCGATCAGCGAAATTGGCATCATCACCGGGCAAAAACCGGTGGTGACGCGGGCGAAAAAAGCGATTGCAGGCTTCAAAATCCGCAAAGGAGTACCCGTCGGCGTTATGGTGACGCTGCGCGGCGATCGGATGTACGATTTTCTCGATCGGCTGATCAACCTCGCACTCCCCCGAATCCGCGACTTCCGCGGCATCAGCCCCAAAAGCTTTGACGGGCGCGGCAACTACAGCTTGGGTCTGAGAGAACAGCTAATTTTTCCAGAAATAGAATATGACCGCATCGATCAAATTCGAGGCATGGACATTTCAATTATCACCACAGCAAACACCGACGAAGAAGGACGCGCCTTGCTTAAAGAAATGGGAATGCCGTTCCGGGACAACTAAGCACTAGAGTAAGAAGCAAAAGATGGCAGCTAACGATACCATAGCAGATATGTTGACGCGCATTCGCAATTCTTGCATGGCGCGCCACCAAACAACGCAAATTCCAGCTACAAAAATGACCCGCAGCATCGCCCAAGTCCTCAAAAGTGAAGGCTTTATCGGCGAATTTGAAGAAGCAGAAGCAGAAGGGATCAACCGACATTTAGTGCTTTCTCTAAAGTACAAAGGTAAAACTCGCAAGCCCATTATCACGGCACTTAAGCGAGTCAGCAAACCAGGACTGCGCGTTTACTCGAACCGTAAAGAATTGCCCAGAGTGTTAGGCGGAATTGGCATAGCCATTATTTCCACCTCCAGCGGCATTATGACCGATAGAGAAGCTCGACGCCAAGGTTTGGGCGGTGAAGTGCTTTGTTATGTTTGGTAGTCATTAGTCATTAGTCATTAGTCACCGCTCGCGGGCAACAAACTCAAAAATCGATCGCTAAGGACTAATAACTAAAGACTAATAATCAAGGACTAATAACTAAAAACAAAGGACAAAAAACTATGTCGCGAATTGGCAAGCGTCCGATTAGCATTCCCAATAAAGTCACCATCACCCTAGACGGTCAAAAAGTAGCCGTCAAAGGTCCTAAAGGTGAACTTTCCCGAGTTATCCCAGCCGAAATCCTCATGGGACTCGAAGGCGAGACTTTACTCGTTACCCGCCGAGACGAATCTCGCGTCGCCAGACAACTGCACGGCTTGTGCCGCACCCTAGTCGCCAACATGGTCGAAGGTGTATCCCAAGGTTTTCAGCGGCGCCTGGAAATTATCGGCACAGGTTATAGGGCACAGGTTCAAGGACGGAACCTGATTTTAAACGTCGGTTACAGCAAGCCGGTGGAAATGCCTCCTCCAGAAGGCATCACAATGGCAGTTGAAGGCAACACCAACGTCATTGTCTCCGGTATTGACAAAGAACTCGTAGGCAATACAGCAGCCCGCATCCGCGCGGTGCGTCCGCCCGAAGTCTATAAAGGCAAAGGCATTCGCTACAGCGGCGAAGTCGTCCGGCGCAAAGCTGGTAAAACAGGCAAAACAGGTAAGAAGTAACAATGAAGCTTACTCGCAAAGAATCAGTCCAGCGCAGACACCGCCGGGTGCGGCGCAAGGTGTTCGGCACCTCCGAACGTCCCAGACTAGCGGTATTTCGATCGGATCAGCACATCTACGCCCAAGTAATCGACGACACGGCACAGCACACTTTGGCTGCTGCGTCAACCCTCGATCCCGAATTGAAGTCAACTCTCAGTTCTGGTGCCAACTGCTCCGCGAGCGTGCAAGTCGGTCAGTTGATTGCCAAACGCTGTTCCAGCGCTGGCATAGTCAAAGTAGTATTCGATCGCGGAGGCAACCTCTATCACGGTCGCGTCAAAGCCCTCGCAGAGGCAGCTCGCGAAGCCGGGTTAGACTTTTAGGAACAAGGAAGAAGTCCGATGGAAGTCGGAAGAAGGAAGAAGGAATCAATAAAATTCTTAATTCCTCATCGTTAATTCCTCATTCCCGACTACCAGTTACTAATCCTCAATTCCCACAAGACAAAACTATGGCAGAACAAAAAGAACAGCGCAACAAGAAAAAAAGCAGCGGCAACAAAACGCGCGAAAAAGAATCCGAATGGCAAGAACGGGTCGTTCAGATCCGCCGCGTTACTAAAGTAGTCAAAGGCGGTAAAAAACTCAGCTTCCGCGCCATAGTCATTATCGGCAACGAACGCGGTCAAGTTGGAGTCGGAGTCGGCAAAGCTAGCGACGTAATCGGTGCCGTTAAAAAAGGCGTCGCTGACGGCAAAAAGCACCTAATTGAAGTCCCCCTAACCAAAGCTAACTCCATCCCTCACCCCATCAACGGTGACGGTGGCGGAGCAAAAGTCATGATGCGTCCGGCCGCTCCGGGAACCGGGGTAATTGCAGGGGGAGCAGTGCGAACTGTTCTCGAACTAGCAGGAGTCCGCAACATCTTGGCAAAACAGCTAGGTTCTGGAAATCCTTTAAACAACGCCCGAGCAGCAGTCAACGCCCTCTCCACCCTCCGCACATTGTCCGAAGTTGCTCAAGAACGCGGAATTCCAGTAGAAAACCTCTACGGTTAGGGCATAGAGAATGGGAAACTGTAAGTTTTGAGTGTTAAGTGCTTGCGTTGAGAATAAAAAAATCCGCAACTCAAAACTCACGCACTCAAAACTACTGCGCACCCGCTCTCTAAATACCAATTACCAATTACCAATTACTAAAACTATGAGATTGCAAGACGCCCGACCCAAAGCAGGCTCCCAAAAGCGCCCCCGACGCTTGGGCAGAGGTATTTCTGCCGGTCAAGGCGCGAGCTCCGGCAAAGGGATGCGCGGTCAAAAATCTAGAGCCGGTAGCGGCACTAGACCCGGTTTTGAAGGTGGTCAAAATCCTCTTTACCGCCGTCTGCCTAAGCTGAAAAGCTTCCCTTTAGTGAACCGCAAAGAGTACACTACCATTAATGTAAGTAAATTAGCATCGCTGCCAGCAAACACAGAAGTTACTCTCGCTTCTTTGATCCAAGCAAAAATTGTCACCACAGACGACGGGCCGCTGAAAATCTTAGGAGATGGCGAACTGAATGTGCCTTTGCAAGTGCGCGCCTCGGCTTTTACCGCAGGTGCTCGCACCAAAATTGAAGCCGCCGGCGGAAGTTGCGAATTAGTTGCGTAAAGATTTGAGGTTTGAGAGTCTGTCCAAATCTCAAATCCTCAAGCTTGCTATCAGAAAATGATTTAGTCGAAAATCCCAAATCTAAAATCCAAAATCGTAACTATGGACGTTAGTAGAGAGAAAGCGCCAACTGCACAAGAGACGTTCATGCAGATGGCTCAAGCTGCTGGTTTGCGAGGCCGCATCCTCGTAACCATTGGCTTACTGATTTTAGTACGCCTGGGTGTCCACTTGCCAGTCCCCGGCATCGATCGAGTCGCCTTTGCCCAAAACGTCCAAAATAGCCCTTTAATTGGCTTTTTGGATTTGTTCTCAGGAGGCGGCTTGTCAGCTTTGGGGATTTTCGCGCTGGGGATTTTGCCCTACATTAATGCTTCAATTATCGTGCAACTTCTAACTGCGGCTCTGCCAAGTTTAGAAGACTTGCAGAAAAATGAAGGGGAAGCAGGGCGGCGCAAGATTTCTCAAATTACTCGCTACGTTTCTTTGGGCTGGGCAATTTTGCAAAGCGTGGGCATTGCGATTTGGGTCAGCCCTTTTGCTCAAGCTCCGGCGCCTTTATTCATAGCACAAACTGCTTTGGCCCTGACGGCCGGCTCAATGTTTGTGATGTGGATATCGGAAGTGGTAACGGAGCGAGGTATCGGGAACGGAGCGTCGCTGCTGATTTTTATCAACATTGTGTCGGTTTTGCCACGTTCTTTGGGACAAACTTTTGAATTGGCTCAAAGTGGGGACACGCAAGTTGTGGGCCGTGTAGTCGTTCTGCTGCTGGTCTTTTTGGTGACGATTGTTGGGATTGTTTTTGTTCAGGAAGGTACTCGTCGTATTCCGATTATTTCGGCCCGCCGCCAAGTCGGCCGCAAAGTTTATCGGGAGAGCCGGAGCTATCTGCCCCTGCGCTTGAATCAAGGCGGAGTGATGCCGATTATTTTTGCATCTTCGGTTTTGATTGTGCCTTCTTTCCTCGCTCAGTCTCTCAATAACCCATTTTTGGTTCAAGTTGCTAATGTTTTGAGTCCGAACGGGCCGGCGCCTTGGGCTTACGCGCTGTTTTATCTGACTTTGATTCTGTTCTTCAGCTATTTCTACGCTTCGTTGATTGTCAACCCCGTAGATATGTCTCAGAACTTGAAGAAAATGGGCGCCAGCATTCCTGGAATTCGTCCGGGCCAGAAAACCAGCGATTATGTGGAGAAGGTTTTGAACCGTTTGACTTTCTTGGGAGCGATATTTCTCGGTCTGGTGGCCATTGTACCAACTGCTGTAGAAAGCGCGATCGGAGTGCAAACTTTTAGAGGTTTTGGCGCAACTTCCCTACTGATTTTAGTAGGTGTAGCGATCGAAACTGCTAAGCAAATTCAAACTTACGTCATCTCCCAACGATATGAAGGAATGGTGAAGTAATCGCAATGCACTTGATTTTTATGGGGCCTCCAGGGGCAGGAAAGGGAACTCAGGCTCAGCTTTTATCAGCTCTCTGGAAAATACCCCACATTTCTACCGGTGACATCCTACGCGCCTGCGTAGTTGCCAAAACGGACTTGGGTCAAAAGGCACAATCCTACATGGATCGGGGAGAGTTAGTTCCTGACGAGTTATTGATGGATATCGTGCAAGAACGTATGAATCAGTCAGATGCTCGTGCTGGCTGGATCCTTGACGGCTTTCCCCGCACAGTCGCGCAGGCAGCTTTTTTTGACAAACTGCTATGCGAGGTTGGGGGTGGGGTAAGTTCGTCTGGAAAGGACTGCGATCTCAGAGCTGTCAATTTGGACGTTCCTGACAATATTTTGGTGGCTCGCCTGTTGTCGCGGGGTCGCCAAGATGACAATGAGGAAACAATCCGCCGCCGGTTGCAAGTTTATCGCGAGCAAACTGAACCTTTGATTGAGTTTTACAGAAACCGCGAACAGTTAGTTGCGGTTGATGGCGATCGAGCGATGGAATCAGTCACAGCACAACTGCAACAAGCTCTCTCGGGCGACTCTTGAACCGTCTCAATACAGCTTGTTACTCACAAGCTTTTGCTAAGATATGTTAACTAGGAGCTTTTTGTGCTATCAGGTTTTGTGAGGGTTGCTAGTTCCGGGATTGAACTCGATACTAATTGCCACAACTTTACTCAAGTAAAGCTAAAGCAAGCGGTTTGTTGAGTCAAGAAATCGATCGAGTCGCCCGAATTTTTGCCCCCCCGTTCCCGTTTGACCCTTACCAGTCAATAGGTTTTGAGGTAAACGCCGGGATACTCCTAGTTAATCAAATGTAGAGTTGAGGTAAATACCAAATTGTCTAAGCAAGATTTAATTGAAATGGAAGGGACGGTGACGGAATCCCTGCCCAATGCGATGTTTCGCGTTGACCTAGATAATGGGTTTAACGTGCTGGCTCACATTTCCGGCAAGATCCGCCGCAACTACATCAAAATTCTGCCTGGCGATCGCGTCAAAGTCGAATTGACTCCCTACGACTTGACCAAAGGTCGGATTACTTATCGCCTTCGGAAAAAATAGGCTTAGATAAAACTTTCTAAAAACTAATTCTAAGTTTAATTAGAGAGAATTTGGTAAAAAGCGCCAAATTTATGCTATAATGCTACGTTTGTAGTGTTGCCGAGAAGGGCGTCAACAACCCACCGGTGTACCGGGTTAAGTCATTGCTACGCCGTAAAAGTATTGCTCGCCAACACTCTGGCGCAGGCGAACTTTACCCCAGCAATGGGAGTGGGTGCAAGCGGGCTCCTTCATGAAACAACCCGCACTTTATACAATTTAATCGAGGAGAGGCCTACACCTTGCCCAGCCTCTCCTCCCACCGCTCTACGGGCAGTCCCAGCGTGCCTGCTCTCCGGTAGAGCGGGGTTCTCCAGGCAGGAAGAAAGATGAAAGTTCGAGCATCTGTCAAAAAAATTTGTGAGAAATGTCGCGTCATCCGCCGTCGCGGTCGAGTGATGGTGATATGCACTAACCCGAAACACAAACAGCGCCAAGGTTAGAAAAAAAGAAGATTGGGCACTGCACGCAGGTGCATCCTAATTGAACATTGTAGCCAAACAGGAAAACTAGGGAGACAAAAAGTGTGGCACGGATTGCCGGGGTAGACCTTCCACGCGATAAGCGCGTCGAAATAGGTCTGACATACATTTACGGAATAGGCTTGTCGCGGGCCCAAAAAATTATTGCTGCAACAGGCGTAAATCCTGACACTCGCGTCAAGGATTTAACAGAGGCCGACGTGACAGCTCTGCGGGCTCATGTAGAAACCACATACCAAATCGAAGGAGACCTCCGGCGCTGGGAGTCAATGAACATCAAGCGCCTGATGGACATCGGAACTTATCGCGGTCGGCGTCACCGTTTGGGTCTGCCGGTGCGGGGACAACGGACCCGTACCAACGCCAGAACCCGTCGCGGTGTCCGCCGAACAGTTGCGGGCAAGAAAAAGGCACCTTCCAAGAAGTAACATCTTTTTGGGAAAAATACGCTGGGGGCTGCTGGCTCCTAGCGCTTCGGAACATTAGTTGAGAGAAACGTTAAAGAGACTAATATGGCGCGACAACAAACAGGCAAGAAATCTGGTGCAAAAAAGCAGAAACGGAATGTACCCAATGGGGTAGGCTACATCCAGTCTACCTTTAACAACACGATTGTAACTATTACCGACCTCAACGGCGAAGTAATATCCTGGGCATCGGCAGGTTCCAGCGGTTTTAAAGGAGCTAAGAAGGGGACTCCCTTTGCAGCTCAAACAGCAGCAGAAAGTGCTGCCCGCAGAGCCAACGACCAAGGAATGCGCCAAATAGAAGTAATGGTGAGCGGGCCCGGAGCAGGTCGAGAAACTGCAATTCGGGCGCTGCAAGGGGCGGGACTGGAAATCACCCTGATTAGAGATGTTACCCCAATTCCTCACAACGGCTGTCGCCCTCCCAAGCGGCGTAGAGTCTAAAACGATTTGAGATTTTAGATTTTAGATTTTGGATATTGGCTAACTGCTTAAAGTCAAAAACTAATGGTTCTAACTGTTGCCCCGTCCATCCAAAATCCGAAATCCGTTCAGGGGTATGCTCTGCAATCTAAAATCCAAAATCAAAAATCCAAAGTGGAAAAGGGAGGTCACTCCGTGGCGCAGTTTCAAATTGAATGTATAGAGTCTAACACTGACAAAGACCGCAGTCAGTACGGAAAATTTGTCTTGGAACCGCTCGATCGCGGTCAGGGAACTACTGTTGGGAATGCGCTTCGGCGAGTTCTGCTGTCAAATTTGGAAGGAACGGCAGTAACTTCAGTCCGAATCGCGGGGGTCAATCACGAGTTTGCCACGATCGAAGGGGTACGCGAGGATGTTCTAGAAATTCTCCTGAACATGAAAGAGGTCGTCCTCAAAACTCATTCTCAGCAGCCGCAAATCGGCAGGTTGCGGATTGAGGGGCCCGTCACCGTTACGGCCGATCGATTCGATTTGCCCTCAGAGGTGGAATTGATCGATCGCTCCCAGTACATTGCAACTCTCTCGCCCGGCTCTGTTCTGGAAATGGAATTCAGAATTGAAAAAGGCATCGGATACCGAGCAGTAGACCGCAGTCGCGATGATGGGTCGGCTTTGGATTTTCTCCAAATTGACGCCATCTTTATGCCGATTCGCAGAGTCAACTACAGCGTTGAAGATGCTAGGGTAGGCGGCACGGTCGAGAAAGACCGGCTGATTATGGAAATCTGGACTGATGGCAGCGTGACTCCTCAAGAAGCTTTGAGTCAATCTGCCCACATCCTGGTAGATTTATTTGCACCTCTCAAAGACATCACCCAAGATTCTCTCAAACCAGAGTATCCCGGTGAAGCCGATCCTACCAGCCAAATTCCGATCGAAGAATTGCAGTTGTCCGTCCGGGCTTACAACTGTCTCAAGCGGGCTCAGATCAACTCAGTCGCAGACTTATTGGATTATACCCAAGAAGACTTGCTCGAGATCAAGAATTTCGGGCAGAAGTCCGCAGAAGAAGTGATTGAAGCTTTACAAAAACGCTTGGGCATTACTTTGCCACAGGAAAAATCAGCTAAAAGTTAATCAACGGGTAACGGGTAAAAAAGTTCTGAATTTTAAGTAGGTGAGTTTTTAAGTTAAAGAATTCACCGCTCAAAACTCGCGGACTATCCCGGCGCCCAATTACCAATTACCAATTACCAACTGCCATGCGTCACCGCTGTCGCGTTCCCCAACTCAGCAAACCGGCTGACCAGCGCCGCGCCCTACTGCGCTCGCTGACCACCGAATTAATCCGCCACGGTAAAATCACTACCACTCTCGCCCGCGCCAAAGCGCTGCGCTCAGAGGCGGACAGGATGATTACCCTCGCCAAAGATGGCTCCTTGGCCTCTCGCCGCCAAGCTATGGGCTATATCTACGATAAACAGTTAGTACACGCCTTGTTTGAGGCGGCACAAGAACGGTACGGCTCGCGCAACGGGGGCTACACCCGGGTAGTACGAACTGTCCCCCGTCAAGGAGACAATTCCGAAATGGCGATCGTTGAACTGGTTTAATTCCATTTTGGGTTGGAGATTTGTGATTTATGACTGACAATCGAAAATCCCCAATCGAAAATCCCCAATCGATACAGCGCGTTGCTCTGGTAATCCAATACCTCGGCACTAACTTTCACGGTTGGCAGCGACAGCCGAACCAGCGTACAGTACAAGAAGAAATTGAAACAGCAATATCGACTGTTCTGGAACGCCCGGTAACGCTGCACGCTGCTGGGAGAACCGATGCGGGAGTTCACGCTGCTGCTCAAGTAGCGCATTTTGATGCCCAGGGCCCAATTCCGGCTCACCGCTGGGCAAGCGTTCTCAACTCTCGACTGGCAAAAGATATTTTAATTCGAGCTTCGGCAAAGGTGGAACCTACCTGGCACGCTCGGTTCTCAGCCAGTTGGCGACGCTATCGCTACACCCTTTATACAGACCCGACCCCTAATTTGTTTGTGCGTCCTTTTGCTTGGCACTGCTATCACGCCCCTGTGGATGAATCTTTGATTCAGACAGCTTTGACACCGCTAATCGGGCGGCATCACCTGGCTGCTTTCCACCGCGCAGGATCTGCCCGCCCCCATTCCTGGGTGAACGTACAAGCGGCAGAGTGTCACCGTTCTGGGCCTCTTGTCTATATTGAGGTTCAGGCGAGCGGGTTTCTGTACGGGATGATGCGGCTGCTGGTGGGGTTGCTGGTGCAGGTGGGTCGCGGGGAAAGGCCGATCGACAATTTCACAGATATCTGGGTCAACGAACGCCGAGAAATGGTAAAATATGCCGCTCCCGCTCAAGGTTTGTGCCTGCTGCGGGTTGGCTATTCAGAATTTCCCTTTCCCCCAGAGGTCTGGTACGACACCCAGCCAAAATTAGTCATTAGTCATTAGTCATTAGTCATTAGTCATTAGTCATTAGGTAACTACTAATAAAAAACTAAGGACAACTAACAATTAAAAACTGACAACTGACAACTGACAACTGACAACTAACAACAGTTAACAGTTAATAGACAACTAAGAACAAACAATGAACAAAACTTACGTCCCTACTCAAGACTCCCTAGAGCACAAGTGGTACGTGGTCGATGCCGCAGACCAGCGGCTGGGCCGTCTGGCAACTGAAGTTGCCATGTACCTCCGGGGGAAACACAAACCGACTTACACTCCTTCTATGGATACCGGCGACTTCGTAATAGTCATCAATGCTGACAAAATAGCTGTTACTGGCAAAAAACGCACCCAGAAAATCTACCGCCGCCATTCTGGAAGACCGGGCGGAATGAAAACAGAAACTTTTGCCAAATTGCAAGCACGTTTGCCCGAAAGAATTGTGGAAGAAGCTATACGGGGAATGCTGCCTCACACTTCTCTAGGCAGACAATTGTTTACTAAGCTGAAGGTGTACGCTGGCCCAAACCACCCGCACCAAGCTCAAAAACCAGAAGAGTTAATTGTTCACACGATTCCGGGAGGAAATGACTAATGCAAGCAACAGATACCGGCCGCGCTGTGTACTGGGGTACCGGTCGCCGCAAATGTTCAGTAGCGCGGGTGCGCTTGGTTCCCGGCACTGGCATACTGACTGTCAATGGTAAAGAGGGGGATTTGTACCTGCAATTCAACCCTACTTATTTGGCTCTCGCTAAGGCCCCTCTGGAAACTTTGGGTCTGGAAAATGAGTACGACATTTTGGTAAAAGTCGAAGGCGGTGGCTTGACAGGTCAGGCTGACTCGATTCGCTTGGGTGTCGCTAGAGCACTTTGTCAATTAGACCCGGACAACCGCAAGCCTCTGAAGACTGAGGGCTATTTGACTCGCGACCCGCGGGCAAAAGAACGGAAAAAGTACGGTTTGCGGAAAGCTCGGAAAGCTCCTCAATACTCGAAGCGGTAATCGAGGGAAGAAGCAAGAAGGAAAAGGCAAAAATTATCTATCCAGATTTTATCTGCCTTTTTTTGAAGTTTATTTCCGATTCCTGATTCCTGGTTCCAACAGATATAAGGCAAAATTCGTGCTGTTGTTGGTGTACAAGTCCTGCAGCAGCTAAAATGGTTGTAAAGTCAAAAATTAGAGAGTAAAAAACAATGGCAAAAGATGGCATTCACCCTGAGTGGTATCCCGAATCTCAGGTTTATTGCAACGGCGAACTTGTGATGACTGTGGGTTCAACTAGACCAAAGCTTCAAGTTGATGTCTGGTCGGGAAATCATCCTTTTTATACTGGCACTCAGAAGATTATTGATACTGAAGGTCGTGTGGAGCGCTTTATGCGGAAATACGGCATGACGGAGGTAGAAATGCCGAAGGCAGATGCTTCGTCTGGGCCGCTGAAAATGGAAGAGCCGAAAGCAGATGCTTCTAAGGCTGCTGGTAAAGGCAAAAAGAAGAAGTAGCCGGATTGTCATTTGTCCGCAGTTTGTTGAGAGTAGTTCTTTCTACCGACAACTTACCGCCCTCGGATTTTAGATTTTAGATTGAAGACTTGCTATGCAGGCAGTTGAGTTCGATCGAGTTAAGTTAGATCGACATTCTATCCTAAGTGCTCTTCAGTTCTAAGATCTAAAATCTAAAATCTAAAATCGATCCGCCCTCGGATTGGAGAGTTTAGATTGAAGACTTGCTATGCAGGCAGTTGAGTTCGATCGAGATTCTATCCCAACTGTTCTTCAAATCTAAAATCTAAAATCTAAAATCTAAAATCTAAAATCGATTGACAAAGGACAACTGACAATGGCTGAATCTTATTTGCTGGATAAATTGAAGTCGGTAGAGCAAACTTTTAACGAGTTGACTCGCCGCATGGCTGACCCGGATGTGGCTAGGGACAATCAAGAGTTTCAACGGGTAGCGAAAGCTCGATCGTCCTTGGAGGAAGTGGTCGATACTTTTGCTCTGTGGAAAACCACTCAGGAAGATTTGGTGGGCGCGCGACAGGTTCTCAAGGAAGCCGCGGGCGATCGAGATATGCAAGAAATGGCTGCGCTGGAAGTTCAGGAACTTGAGTCGAAGCTGGAGAATTTGGAAAGTCGTTTGAAGGTTTTGCTGCTCCCCCGCGACCCGAACGATGACAAGAATATTATGCTGGAAATTCGGGCGGGTACTGGCGGAGATGAGGCTAGTATTTGGGCTGGAGATTTGCTGCGGCTGTATTCCCGTTACGCTCAAACTCAAGGCTGGCAGGTGAAGTTGGTGAGCGAGTCGCTGGCGGAAATGGGCGGCTTTAAAGAGGTGATTCTGGAAATTACAGGCGACAGCGTTTACAGCAAGCTGAAGTTTGAGGCTGGAGTACACCGGGTGCAGCGGGTGCCTGTGACTGAGGCTGGCGGCCGGGTGCATACTTCGACGGCGACGGTGGCTGTGATGCCGGAGGTTGATGATGTGGAGATTCACATCGATCCGAAGGATATTGAGATGAGTACAGCTCGATCGGGCGGTGCTGGCGGCCAAAACGTGAACAAGGTGGAAACTGCTGCGGATTTGTTTCACAAGCCGACGGGAATTCGGATTTTCTGTACTGAGGAGCGCAGTCAGTTGCAGAATAAGGAGCGGGCGATGCAGATTTTGCGGGCTAAGCTCTATGAGATGAAGTTGCGGGAGCAGCAGGATGAGGTGAAGTCGCGACGTTTGGCTCAGGTTGGTACTGGTTCGCGATCGGAAAAAATTCGCACTTACAACTATAAGGACAATCGGGCTACCGACCACCGTTTGGGGGAAAATTTCTCGCTCAATAGTGTTTTGGAAGGAGATATTGAGGGGATTATTCAAACTTGCATTTCTCAGGATCAGCAGGAACGTTTGGCTGAGTTGGCTGCTTCTACTAATTGATGGAGTGATGGGGGGCTAGGCGCATTGTTTGCTCAGCCTCAGTTCCCTTGTTACGCGGGAGATCTGGTTGAGTAGGGCTTCCCAAATTGCATGGGCGCTTTGGACGGGATACTTGAAGCGTTCGAGGTCGCTGTACTATGATTTCTATGCAATGGATTGGAGAGTCTTTCGATCGCGATTAGGTATTAATATTACATTGGTTATGTTCGCTGCTTTTATGAAATCGTTTATTTTTTATAAATAAAAAATATGCTAGACAAGTTCTTGCAAGTTAACCCATTGACTCTACCATCTTTGCCTTTAACAGAAAAACAGAACGTAATTGCTCAACCCTCTTGACAAGAAGACTAGATAGACATTAGATAAAGGAATGAAAAAACTCCCTGACCTAAAACAACTATCGGACGAGGCAAAAGACGCGTTGATAGTAGACCTACGGCAGGAAATCCAAAAACTGCGCGCAGCATTAACCACTGACGAATCAAAACCAGACTCATCCCCTACTAAAACCAGCTCGAATTCCAGCACTCCACCATCAAAAGGATTCAAGCCCAACATCAAGCCATCGAAAAGAGAAGGACTCAAAAGACAAAAAAGCATCGGCAGAGCAGGAGGGGGAAGATACCTACATCCCGAACCCGACCAAATCACGATCGCTCAACTTAAAAGTTGCCCCCAGTGTGGAGCAACAGTAACTGCCAGAGCCCAAAAATTGCAATCCGTCTATGACAAAATTTAACTACCACCAATTCGCCCAATCGTGAGCGGCGTAGAGCGTTATGGCGGTCACTGCGCCTGCTGTCAAACCGACTATCTTGCCCCCGTACCCGCAGGAATGGAACCAGGTTCACCATTTGGCAGCTCAATTCAAAGCTTAGCCCTCTTTTGTCAGTTTCGGCAGAAAATAATCTGGGATGGTTATATCATAAGACTTTTACCAAAAACCTTGATTTGGGCCATTCTGTTAGA
>NZ_SRRZ01000088.1 GCF_013179805.1 Microcoleus asticus IPMA8
TCTACTTTTTGAGTTTTTGAGCAACAGCTTGCCTGACATTCAAAGGTGGCTACTTTTAGCTGCGCTCATTTTTTAGTCTAAACTACAGTAACAAGGCAGAGCGTAAATGTTTTCAAAGGTTTGTTAGCCCAACGCCTTCTCAATCCTCCGGTTAACTGTTGCAAAAAAATAAAACTGTAGGCGCCGAAAACTAATATGAAGTGCCTGTGAAGGCTTTTTATGCTTCTCAATTTATATTCTTTTAACCCTAACCAACATGAGAGCTTCACGGTAAAATACTTCCACCCAATTACGCCCTTGAATAAGTTGTGATTATCCCTTCTCCTGTCGCTTGGGTTCCGAGGGGATTAGTAAGTCGCTTCTGTCAAAAAATGGTGTAATTGGTGGTTTACCACTCCTACTGCGTTGTTTGACATCTGTGTTAAGTTTTTTTGCTCACGCAGGACCCCATAATCCCCCCAAATAGTGTCTCAACCCTTTTTTTGGGCTTGATGACTAAACACATCATCGAACCGATCGCACCATTGCTCAAAGCAAGGGGGCATGGCGTCAGGCGTGGTTTCTTTCATGGGTGTAGTTTGACGTAAAATGCTTATCCTATATACGTTATAAGCTCTTTACTCTTATTTCATTGTTTAAGTCCCGCTAATCGTTCCAGCGCTGCATTGGTTTCAATGTTGTGACTTCCATCACTGGTAACACGGACTTGGTTCACCCAATACTTTCAGTATTATCACTGAAAAAAACCAGCACCATCACTTGCTCTCCGGAGAAACCAGGAGATGATTAAGGTGTCGAGTTCAAAACAATCCTATGTCTCCAGTTAACCTTCTCCCCGGCGCTATCAACGAATTAATCGCCACTGTCACCGATACTCACCGCCTTACTAAAGCTGACCGCTACGGCATGATGGCTGCCATCCTCGATGAGTCCATCAGCGAAGAAGAACGCGGCTCGCTCGATCGCCTGATTCGCTCCCTGGTCAAAGGTCGGATTCAAGTCAGTGATGAACTTTCCATCGTCTCGTAAACAGAAAGCTGGTTGAGAACTCGATACTCTACAACAGCTTTCCATTAGAAAAGCTTAGACAAGTCACTTATATAACTCTCTAGGGATAGCTTTTTGTATAATGCTTTTGACATAGACGATTAGCGTTGGCAACTTCATCAACATTATGACGGATAGCATCCAGCATCTCATCGAGCCGCACATTCAAGATTTGGGTGGATTCCAAGCCCGCCGCCTGCTTCCCTCAAACGTTCTAGCACTGGTAGGCCCGTTCATCTTTTTTGACCATCTCGGTCCTGCGGTGTTTCCACCCGGTCGGGGCGTGGATGTCAGACCGCATCCACACATCAACTTAGCGACCCTCACCTACCTGTTTGAAGGGGTTTTGATCCACCGCGATAGTGTCGGCAGCGTTCAAGAAATCCGTCCCGGCGCGGTGAACTGGATGACGGCAGGGCGAGGCATTGTCCACTCCGAACGCACGCCCCAGGACGAGCGCAGTAAAGAAGCCATCCTGCACGGCATCCAAACCTGGATAGCACTTCCCGACGAACACGAAGAAACCGACCCCTGGTTTCGGCACCATCCAGCAACCGATCTGCCTACTTGGGAGGATACAGGAGTTTCGTTCACCCTGATTGCGGGTGATGCCTATGGTCGCACTTCCCCAGTTCAAATATTTTCACCCATGATTTATCTGGACGTGCAACTGACTCCTGGAAGAGAATTTACCTTACCGGGCAATTACAGCGAACAAGCGGTTTACAGCGTGACAGAGGGGCTTGCGATCGATGGAGTGCCTTTAGAACAGCATCGGTTGGCGGTTCTAACTTCAGGCACATCCGCAAACATTTCTGCTTCAGGCACGGCTCGGTGTATTGTGATTGGCGGTGAACCTGTCGGCGAGCGGCATAAGTGGTGGAATTTTGTTTCGAGCCGGCACTCGCGCATTGAGCAAGCTAAACTCGATTGGAGAGAGGGACGGTTTGCTCAGGTTCCTCAAGAGACAGAATTTATCCCGCTGCCAGAAGATCCACCTGCTCAAGCAGAACAGCCATTGTGAATAGCCCCAGCCATATCAATTAAGGAACTGTTTTTTGATTCAGAATCCGGTCTTTTCTCCTCCACTTTTAGCGGATATTATTCCTAAACCTTGGATGGCGTTAGGCGTTAAGCGCGGAAAAAAGAGCGAGGGCGCGGGGCATAGCAAGGTATTCCTGAACCTTTTTGGCAATCGACCTCCAACTAAGTTTCGTTACTGTTTAAAGAATATTTTTAGCGAACACGGAAACGCGATCGCCCCTACCCCTGCACATCCTTTAATATCATGTCCGGTCGATTGACGGTGATACTATCTTGAAAAACACCACCCCTTCAGATCGAGAATGCCAAGACGAATTACGATCGCACCTCATCTGATCCCAGAAGAGCTTGATGGCTCGTTTCCGTCTGGTCAAAACAACCACGAGGGCCTATCATTACCAAATTATTTGGCTACTGGCTTGCGGGAAAACCACCGCAGAAGTAATGGCGGTAACAGGTTATAGTCGCGGTTGGATTTATGAAGCGAGTCTGGGGATACAACCATTTAGGATCAGACTCTCTCGGAGATCGGCGTTGCCTTGCATACCGATCGGGACCCTCTACTCAATGATGTAGAACAAGCCTTATCGTGGCAAGTCCGAAAGCAGCCTCCCCTCTATTGGTGGCCAGAGCCAAAAGCTTCATCAACGTGAGGCTCCACGCACGCTCCCTCACGCTCAGGAGGCAACGAAAGACAGACTCGCGGGCGAAATCTGGCGCGTCATAAATCACGGGAGGCGCGATCGCTTTGTCGATCGCCTCTCCCATAGCATCAATTGTCCAGATCGAGCGCGTCAGTTCCCTGAGATTCACGCGATCGACAACATCAATGAGAGTTTAGTTGAGATGACAGCTCCTGTCGGGTCGTACACCTGACGGGGTGACAACCCCGTCAAAACCGCTAGCTGACGGGGTTGTCACCCCGTCAGGTAATTGCCCGAATTAATATCGGATGGTTTGGGATAATAAATGTCTTCTAAATCTTTATTAGCAGATATCGTTGTGCTGTAAAAACCGATTTATTTTAATGGCCGTAAATAATAAATGGTTGTTATAACCCTACCAAAATTTATTTAAAAAAATATTTTTAAAAGTGGTGAATTGGAATTTCGATTGCCAATGTTGCCCCTTGAGCGGGTACCGAAAGACAACGGATTTGCCCGCCGTGGTTGTCCACTACAATAGCATAGCTAATCGATAACCCCAAACCCTTTCCTTGACCCACTTCCTTCCTTGTAAAAAATGGCTCAAATATGCGTTGTTGAATATCTTCAGTTATGCCGGGCCCATTATCAGTAATATCAATACCCACTTTCAAGTCGGAGAGTAACTTCGTGCAAATAGTAATAGTAGGGATGGGGCTGTTATCATCTGGCTCTTTTGCCCAACTTTTTTGTGATTGCAACGCATCAATAGCATTAGTCAGGATGTTCATAAAAACCTGATTCATTTGCCCCGCATAGCATTCTATCTTTGGCAGATCCTCATACTCTTTTACCACTTGAATTATCGTTTGATCTGCTTCATCTTTTAACCGATGCTGCAAAATCATCAGTGTACTTTCCAGCCCTTCATGGATATCCACGGCTTTCAACTCAGCTTCATCTAATCGGGAAAAATTTCGTAGCGATTGCACTATTTCTTCGATTCGGTCAGCTCCTATCCTCATAGAAACAATTAACTTCGGCAAGTCATTCCTGAGAAAAGTGAGATCCATCGCCTCCAGTTGTTCCTGGATAGCTGCTGTGGGATTGGGGAAATCTTCTGCATAGAGTTGAACCAGCCTCAGCAAATCTTCAGTGTACTCCGTTACGGGGGAAAGGTTCCCTTTAATGAAGCTAATCGGATTGTTAATTTCGTGAGCTACCCCCGCTACAACATTCCCTAAACTTGACATTTTCTCGCTTTGGATGAGTTGAGCTTGCGTATGTTGTAACTGTTGTAGAGTCAGCTCTAATTGTTGGGATTTCTCCCGTTCTTTAGCTTCTGACTCCTGCAATCGCGCATTTTGCTCGTGCAGTTGTTTTTGCAAACGCTGAAGAGCTAGTTGATTTTCGACACGAGCTAAAACTTCTTCTAAATGAAATGGCTTGGTGATGTAGTCTACTCCTCCAACAGCAAATGCTGTGACTTTATCTAACACTTGATCTAGGGCGCTCAGAAAAATCACTGGAATACCCGAAGTTCTGCAATCCGCTTTTAGGTGTTGGCAAACTTCATAGCCGTTCATCTGAGGCATCGTAATGTCGAGCAAAATCAAATCGGGTGGAGTTGAACGCGCGGCTTTTAATGCCATTTCCCCGTTTATTACGCCCCGAACTTTATATCCTTTGTCGCTTAGCATAGTGGATAAAAGACGCAGGTTGTCTGGGGTATCGTCAACCACTAAAAGATTGGCAAAATGAGATTCTAATTGCTGGCTGTTCATGGAATCATTTCTTCAGTTAAGTTAGTGATTTTATCAAACCGAAAGTTGTTAGCCCAATCAGCGATCGTCTCTGCTAAAGAAGTATGGGATTCGCGGATGGCGGCAACCAAACTTAAAATCAGCTCTGCATCAGCATCGATAGCTGCTTGATGTAACTGTATCACCCAATCTTTAGGCATTGCCGCCAAAGTCGTCCTCAAGAATTCAGTTTTTTCCCCTTCTTTTACACTCAAGTCTTGACCATCAAGCTGAGATAATGTAAAGTTCGGTAAATCTTCATAGAGATACTGTACCCCTAAATGTTCAGCCATTTTGGCAAAAATAACTTCTTCTTGGAAAGGCTTGCTCACAAAATCGTCACAGCCTGATGATAAAACAATGGCTCGCTCCTCCTCAAAAGCGCTAGCGGTCAACGCAACGATCGGGGTAGCCTCTTCTTGAATCTTGGCTTTAATTTGTCTGGTAGCCTCATACCCGTCTATCACAGGCATTTGCATATCCATCCAAATTAGGTGAGGTTTCCAAGTTTCCCAGATTCTAATAGCTTCTTGACCATTTACTGCTTCGCGCACCTCCAAGCCAAGCGGTTCGAGAAGATGAACCAATAGCAAACGGCTCTCCCATTTATCATCAACCACCAAGATGCGATATGAGGGTTGGTTGGGTTCTAAACCAATTACCCGCCTTCTTGATTGTCGAGGTTGAACTTCAGCCATCTCAGGGGAGCTAATTTGGATATCAAAACTAAAAATTGTTCCTCGATTCAAGGTACTGCTGACGGTAATGTCTCCTCCCATCAGTTGTACGAATTGTCGGCTGATGGGTAAACCCAAGCCAGTTCCTTCTTGAGATTTCCGACCCGCGTCAGTTTGTACAAAAGCCTCAAATAAAGAATCTACCTCAGTAGGAGCAATGCCGTGGCCCGTGTCTTCCACTTCAAACGTAATAGTCCGTGGTTCGTTGTCTGTTGGGGACTTTTGTTTCGCACTAATTGCTGCAACCCGAAGCGTTACACTTCCCTCCGTAGTAAACTTGATCGCATTTCCTAACAGATTAATCAAGACTTGACGCAATTTACTTTCGTCAGTTTTTACATACTGAGGAATGTTAGAATTGATGTGCCAACTGAGCTGTAAACCTTTAGAATCAGCTTTGAGTTTGAGCATTTCTTCGAGAGAATGGAGCAAATGATACAGGTCAAAGCTAGTAGGATTTAAGGTAATCCGACCTGCCTCGATTTTGGACATTTCCAGCACGTCATTAATCAGTGCCAGCAAATGCTCTCCAGAACGACTAATGATGCCTAGCTGTCCCTGCTGTATGTGAGAAAGGGATGAGTCTCGGGCCAGCACTTGGGTAAACCCGAGAATTGCATTGAGGGGAGTTCGCAGTTCGTGACTCATATTTGACAAAAATTCGCTTTTAGCCTTGTTAGCCGCATCTGCCACTTCTTTGGCTTGTTGTAAGGCTTCCTCGGCTTTTTTGCTTTCCGTAATATCGCTTGCTGTGCCAGTTATTCCTAGAACATTTCCCTCAGAATCCCGTACTACAATTGCATTAGCCCGGAGATTGATAGGTCTGCTATCTTTAGCTAATTGTATAGTTTCATACTGAAAAAATGACTCTCCGTTCAGCGTGCGTTGGAATATATCGTTATCTTTCACAAGCTGTTCAGGGGACTTAAAATCGCTGAATTTTCGTCCAATCATTTCTTCAGGGGAGTAGCCAAAAATCTGTTTAACGGCAGCATTAACAAAGGTATAACGCCC
Source organism: Microcoleus asticus IPMA8 (assembly GCF_013179805.1). Lineage (GTDB taxonomy): Bacteria > Cyanobacteriota > Cyanobacteriia > Cyanobacteriales > Microcoleaceae > Microcoleus > Microcoleus asticus. Next base: position 6,289 of record NZ_SRRZ01000088.1, read on the forward strand.
TTCGCTATCAACTGACAAAATCATATCCTGGGATGTTTCAACTAAGTCGCGATATTTACCCTCGCTTTCTTTGAGCGCTTCTTCTACCCTTTGACGATCGGTGATGTCGTTAGTGACTAAAAGAAGACACGCTTCTCCACCCAGCTCAATAATATCTGCTGATACCAGCATCTTCCTCACCTCGCCTGCGGAAGTACGGCAATCGAATTCCTGATTGCGAAACACTCCTGATTCTTGCAAGAGCTGTCTGTATCTGCCACATTCTTCTAAATTAACCCAAAGATTCAACTCAATTGGTGTAAAACCAATTACCTCTTCGCGAGAGTAACTAAAAGTGCTGAGGAAACTGTCGTTCACTTCGATGTAGCGTCCATCTGCCAACCTGGCGATCGCGATCGGGTTAGGACTGGAACGAAAGGCTTTAAAAAACTTTTCCTCAGACTGGCCCAAGGCTACTTCTGTCTGCATCCTGACGGCGATTTCCTGTTGCAATTCTTGGGTTCTTTCTATAACCTTACCTTCCAGGGTTCGGGAGTATTCCCCTAATTGGTCATAGAGTTGGGCATTTTTAATAGAAATTGCCGCTAGGGAACACAACATTCTGACCACTGACAAGCGGTTGGGAGTAAACGCGCTTGTAGTTAAATTATTTTCTAAGTAAACAAGACCGATGAGTTGACCTTGCCCTTGAATAGTAGCACACAAAACGGACTTAGGTTGATGCAATTTAATGTAAGAATCATTGATAAATTTTTCAGCTAGACGCGCGTCAGCCAGAACGACATCTTGTTGAGTTCTGGCAACATAATTAATTATTGAAAGTGGAACTACTAAGCTGTTGTCAACCGAAACAGTTTGAGGCACAAATACTTGGTGTGACTCAAGTTGACCCGCTGCTTCTATCCACAGCTCACTTCCTCTATCTAAGATGAGAAAGCCCGAAGTTGCGCCTGCATTTTCTAAGACTATTTTTAGTAATTTTGCTAGTAAGTTGTCGAGAACTATTTCCCCAGCCAGCACTTGCGAGGCTTTCATAACTGTCGCAAAATCTAGTATATTAGTATCGGTCATTGTGGTTGAAGCGCTCGACTGGGTGCTACTTATAGATACGGTCTCTCGCTTAGCAATGCTTTGAAGTAGCTGCGGATACCTTTTTTCTAAATCTCGAACCTTGGCTACTGCACCCCAACGGGCATAACAGTAATACGCCTCCTGCATATAGCTGGCGGCGACTTTTTCTTTGCCCCATTCCCAGTAGAATTTGGCTGCGAGTTCGTTGGCTAATCCTTCCTCTTGGATAGAACCGTTTTCCTTGGCTCCTTGAATTGCTAAATCATAAAATTCTAGAGCTTCTTTTTTGCAATTGAGGAGTTGATGCTTTTGGGCTTCAACTAAATGATATTTGTGCAAGTAATTCATGGGAGCATAATGCGCCCATTCTTCTAGCTTGGCTTGATTTTCTTGCATTCGCTGCCATCGAGGCTCCGAGTCAGTCATCGATTCACAAGGAGTAGCCAGCACGGTCAGAGAATCATAGAAATATAAGATCGGTTCAACGACACTACCCATCCCTCCGGCCAAATACTGTCGGGTTTGATCCCCATCGTGTTCCGCTTTGGCAAAGTCTTCAAGCCAGTAATTCAATGTGAATCGATATAGGTAAAAGAAGGATAGTCGGTAAAAATCGACTTTGGCCTCATCCAGGATTTTTTCTTCGTATGAATCTTGGCGTAAGGGAATCTCGTTCTCTGACTGACCCAGCAGAATGAGAGCAGCTTGCCAGTAAGCCAAAACACAGTTTGCTGCTGTGACTTGGTGGAGGTCGCACAACTGTTGGTAATAGGCGCGAATTTGGGGTTCGAGTTCGGTGAGCGGTTGACCGCACCAATAAGCATTGAAGCAGTAGAACTGCGCGTCGTAGCCCATAAATTCTAGATTGCCCGTTTCCAATCCAGCTTGATAGCCATCGAGAAGAATGGGCAGCGATTCTTGCAGATGGGTCGTCCAAGGACCAACATATCCCCCCATTAACAGGGCTGTTGCGGCTCGAATATTTTTGGCATCTGGTTCTGAGGCGAGTTGGTATCCTAATTGCCCAAACTGAGGCACCTTTGTCATGTCTCCCCACAGAATTCTCAGTTGGAAGGCGTAACCAGCGTAGCAATAAGGCGAAACAGGACTATTTCCAAATTGAATTGATAATTTGACCTGTAGAGCAACTATTAGGAAATAAAGCTTTGAGCCTGTCATGTAACAGACGGGTGTAAGACGAGCCGCATTTTGCATAATTGCTAACTGCTGGGCATCAGTCATGTTCGGCAGATGAATGAATGTCTCAATTGAGCGATCGCCAATTAAGGCATCGATTTCCTGCTTAACCGGCCGAATATCCTCTAACGTTGGGCTGTCTGGCAGGTTCACTCCCAACATTTGGAAGACAGATTGACCGATCGCGATCGCCTCAACAAATTTATTGCGGGCTACCAATGCCTGGATTTTGACTTGATAAACTTGCACCCGTTCTAAAGGCGTTTTCGCATGATGAATCACCGCTTCAATCCACTGGTGCATCTGCTCAAAATCGCCAGCCAAGAAAGCCACCTCGGCAGCCAAGTCGTACAGAGATAGGGTCATTTCGTACTGCCCTTGCCAAGCGTCTGTTCCTAGCAGTTTCAGGCCCTCTGTGGCATATTCGCGGGCTGCTTGATAGGCAGTTGCCAATCTTGCTTTACGGCAAGCAGTTAGGTTGAGTTGGGCGAGTTCCTCCCTTTCCTGTTGTTCCACAAGCAGTGTGGTTCCATAGTTCAACTGATTGACTAATTCAAAAATGCGTTCTTCTCGCGCTGACAGTGAAATCTGTTGGAGCAGCAGTTGCCCGATTTGATAATGAGCGATCGCGCGTTCTGCTTCCGGAATCAAAGAATAAGCGGCTTGCTGGACGCGATCGTGCAAGAAACGATAGGCAACGGTTTGAGTAGTCGCTTCAGAAATCGCCTGTTCTGCGCCTACATAAAATTTATAAACTTCACTTTGGGGAATAATCAGCTCTTCTTGTAAAGCTTTCCACAATGCGGTTGCGGTTTCCGTCTCAGAACTCTCTGAAACAATTGCCAATGTTGCCAGCTCGAACTGGTTGCCAATGCAAGCGGCTAATTTTAAAACTGACTGAGTTGTTGCTGGCATTTTTTGCAACTGCTGCGCCATAAATTCCATCACATCATCAGTGAGTGCTGCCTCTCGAACTTTGCTAATATCGCACTGCCAATGTCCCGATTCGATATCAAAAATAATCAATTTATCCTGATGCAATGCTTTGAGAAACTGCGTCGCAAAAAAAGGGTTTCCTTGTGTTTTTTGATAGACTAATTCTGTCAGTGGTAGTGCCAAAGTAGGCTCACAAACTAGAGTATCCGCTACCAATTGATTCAAACTAATTTGATCCAGCGGTGCTAATGCAATAGTGTTGAGTGTGGTTCCTGCCTTCCTCACTTCATCTAGGGTCAACATCAGGGGATGGCCTGGTGATACTTCATTATCCCGATAGGCTCCCAGCAGCAACAGATAACCCAATTGCGACTCATTGACAAGCAATTGCATTAACTTCAGCGATGCTGAATCTGCCCATTGTAAGTCATCCAAAAATATCACCAATGGATGCTCTTTTTTGGTGAAGACAGCAATGAATTTGTGGAAGAGCAAATTAAAGAAATTTTGAGCAGCCATCCCCGATAATTCAGGGGCTGGGGGTTGCGATCCAATAATCCGTTCGAGTTCGGGAATGACTTCAATAATGACTTGTCCGCTGTCACCGAGCGCTTCGAGAATTTGAGTTTTCCATTCTTGGATTTTGGCATCACTTTCACTCAGTAATTGTGCCATAAAATCGCGGAATGCCTGGACAAATGCGGAGAAGGGGATATTGCGGTTAAACTGGTCGAATTTGCCTTTGATGAAATAGCCCCGCTGTCGGACAATGGGTTTATGCACCTCGTTGACTACAGCCGTTTTTCCAATCCCGGAGAACCCAGCGACCAGCATTAATTCCGATATGCCATTTGCCACGCGCTCGAAGGCATTCAACAGGGTTTGTACTTCTGTTTCTCGACCATAAAGCTTTTCAGGAATCAGGAAGCGATCGCAGATATCCCGCGTTCCTAACTCAAAAGTTTCAATTTTTCCAGTTTCTTGGCACTGCTGCAAACACCGTTCTAAGTCATGCTTCAATCCCAAGGCAGTTTGATAGCGAGCTTCAGCATTCTTCGCCATCAGTTTCATTACAATATCCGAAACCACCTGCGGGATTTCTTTGCTGTTTATTGAAGGAGGTTGTTTGGCAATATGGCAGTGAATCAACTCCATCGGGTCGTCACATTCAAATGGCAGTTTTCCTGTCAGCAGTTCATACAAAGTAACTCCCAGAGAATAAAAGTCAGTGCGGTAGTCTATACCTCGGTTCATTCGTCCGGTTTGTTCGGGAGAAATATAGGCGAGGGTTCCTTCTAAGACGTTGGGATTGTGAATTTCTTGAGTTTCTCTCGGCAGTAGGGAAGCGATGCTAAAGTCAATCAGTTTGACTTGTTTGGTTTCGGGATGAATCAGGAGATTGGCGGGTTTGATATCTTTATGAATAACTCGGTTTTGGTAAAGATAGTGGAGAATCTCTGCTAGTTGCAAAGCCTTGTTGAGAAAGTTTTCTAAAGCTCCAGATTTATCGGGTTGGTTTCGATCGGTTGCTGCCTTGAGATAAGTAGACAGAGAGACTCCTCCAAAGTCCTCCATTATCAAAGCATAGGCGTTTTTGTACGGTGCTAAATCGAAGGGTTTAACAATACTGGGGAGGTTGAGATTTTTGGCAATGGTATATTGGTTGCGAAAATGCACCAATTCGCTGAAGCTGGGGTATTCGTTCCGCAGCAGTTTGATGACGACTAGAGTGCGATCGCTCTCCCGAACACCCCGATAGACTAGAGTGCGAGATCCTGCATAGAGTTGTTCTGTTATGCGATACCCCGGCAGGTCAGTAATTGCATCCATTTTCCAGTCCTATAAAAATTTGGGTTACTCTATTTATAGTTTACATAGCAAACCAGAAAAATTCCTAATGTGCCTGAACTTGTCAGTCCACGTTCTGTACAAACACTTTTAAATCTCTGTCTTTTTTGCTTTCATGAATAATACTTTTTTGGCTTTTGATAGTCTGTAGCTATTTTACAGGGATGTTCATAGCTGTTTACTATTAATTCAAGTTTACTCAATATTTTTCTACCCATAGCCAGTTATTTTCATGTTTTTTACTTGTTCTAACAAACTCGCTGGCAACAATTCTATCAAAACAGCTAACCAATGATTAAAGATGTCATTGGCTGTTGTTTCACTTACGTCAAATTGTACTCCTAACATTTGAAATACTGGCAAGTGGTGTTAGTTAACTAAAGTTAATAGGATTCATTAGCAACTGTCAACTTACGATCTCTCTCGCCTCGTGCTTTGATGATTTTAGCTTTTTTATGTTCTATTTATGCTTGTTTTTGAGCGTTCCAGCCCTCAGATTGAACAAATAAAATTATCAGTTGCTCCTAGTTAATACCTAACAACTTTTGAGTTCACGATGGATGCTTATCAATATATTTATGAAGCTGACTTATGTTTTTCATCGGTAAAATTCTCTTTTATACAATCTGCGAGCCTGCAACCAATTTTTATTTCGGAGATGTCTATCGATCGCTTTGGCTAGCGTGGCATCAACAGTATCTGAAGTTCTGGCAGCTTCCGAACGAATAATCCCTTTGATTTTTGACTCCTGACAACTCAATTGGTGATAAATCCGGGGAGTAAAATCGCACTCTTGAATACAACGGGATTGTTACACCTATTTATCAACTGTCTCTTTTGGCCAAAATTTCGTATCTTTAGTTTTTTTTATAGCTTCCAATAGTTTGGAAACTTTTTAGGTCGTAGCCTGAAACCCTTGATTTACGGCTAAGCAGAGGGATTGCCGAATCGCCGTGAAACCCTTCTTCTACAGTTGCTAATCACACACCATCCGAAGTATTGATATGAATAATTGACAATAGCCTGCGAGAGCTTGCTGCATAGCCTTTCTAGGCTAGCAAATAAAATGTGTGTAGTGGGGCCGTCGGTTCAAACCCCGGCGCTTTGCTCGACAAAACCCGCCTAATTAAGCGGGTTTTGTCGTTTTTGTAAATATTTTCACTCTTTGGCAATGATTAAACAATCACTCTCCACTTTAGACAGCATATCTGGAAAAGCTGATGTGTAGTTGCCATCTTTGTCTACAATCCTGCGGAGTGTATATCCGCTGTCAGGAGGTCTGCCGAAAAACGAGTTTGTGCGATGCCAGATATCTCCATTTGGAGTGCTCGGATCTCGATCGATCAAAAAATCTACCAGCCACTGCGGCACAGACCATCCAAACACTATCGGCGTGATGTGTCCGTGCTGCAAAGTTGCATCGGAGAATCGGAACAAGTAGCTGAAGCGAGAAAATTTAACTAAATAAATTAACATCCGTCCCGCCATTGATGAATGAAATGTCCAGATAACAGGGTCAAAAACGCGCAGCAATAACGTCAGTTGGTCAGCATTCCAGTCTGAACTGTACATCGTCAGACAGTCGTCTGGTAAAACATTACCGTCCATAAAAAAGATACCTTGCAGGACTTCGGGTAACTCCGCTGGATTATCTACTTTCATCCAATTCGCAATGTCTTTTAGTTGCTTTTCTTCGATCAACATGGTATTATTTATCCTCAAAATAGTTGTGTTTTGGTTTCTTGTTAGATACCCCCTTTATTTCTTAGTCGATAGATCGATAGTTTGGATAGGATCGGTTTCAACCGCCGAGTCTGATAGCAGTTTTCAATCGGATGAAATACAGTTTGAAACACCGCGAGTGCCTAAGTCCCTACCCGATATCTACGATCGAGCTTTTGGATTAATTACCCGTGCAAATTAGGCTCAGAGGCTCGGCGCACTTTGCCTACCGTACTCACGACATCCACCAGCATCTTGAGTGCGATGTCTTTACCGGGGCAAATCCGTCCCGCGCTGCGATCGCCCACCGAATGAAAACCCATATGAAAAGGGCAGAGATTCTCGCGCTTAGCGTTGAATTCGTATACCGTAGAGCCCCAGAAACTCTCGTCTAGCAGCCCCAGGCTGAGCGGTATCAGTACCTTGGTTCCGGCAGGGAAAGTGCGCTCTTTGCCCGCTACCGTTGCGGTGAAGGGCTCTGTCGCGACTCGGTGGGTGGCACTGACGGGGGCCCAGAGGCGGGCGCATTCCAGGAGGAAAAGCTCGATCGACTGGCGATCGTCCAAATCGAGCCGATCCCAAAAATCAGTCGGGTTAATTTCGGCCGTCTGCTGTCCTTTATAGGCGGGGAGAGGGCGGTATCCCATTGCCGTGTAGCCTAGGTGCAGGGGGCCTTGCAGTCCCGCTATCCCCATAATTGATGTCATCAGCTTTGCCAATTCCCGCTTAGTCATGCCATTGTTTTCCGAGCTCTCCTCGAAGTCGGCTAAAGCTGGGGAATTTTCATAGATAGTCGCTGCACGCTCGATTAGAGCGGACAAATCCCCGTGTCCAAACAGGTTCAGGCTTTGCAGCAGGTTGCCGATGACGGCGAAGTAGTGCAACGGGCTTTGGCGGGTGTAATGCAATTCGGTGAGAAGTTCGATCGACTCTGAATCGTCTGGATTAATCCCAAAGATGACGTAGTGCAGGTATCGGACTAAAAATCCCATCCAACCGCACTTGACATCGGTAAAAAATGCTCCCCCCGCACCGTGCGACATCTCGGCATAATCTGCGGCTAGCCGATCGAGCAACCGCCTGCTGATTTCGTCTCCCTGGCGATCAGTTGTCGCACTGTTGAACAGATATTTCTGCATACAGCTTCGGAATGCTGCATGGTTGCTGCTACTGTCAGTTTCGCGATCGGACAAAGACAGTAGAAAAAGGTTTCTGCCGCCGACATCTTGGTTGGGGGCGCGATCGGGATCGAGTACAGAAGTACCAAGCCGCCATCCGCGCGCCTGGGGCGATGTGAGTGCTTTTTCCAGCGTGTCAAACTCTCCCATCACGACTTGCCCCGCGCAGCAAAAGTTGGCTCCGAAAGCCAGCCGTTTTACTTGCAAATAGGTGGGTTCGTTGGCAATCAAACCCTCAATCAGGGCGATCGGCGGTAACATCGTTTTGCTGAGACTTTCTTCCGGGTTTTGCAAAGCCCAAACCTGAAACTCGTTCAGTGCCGGGTTCATCAGCGATGAGAAAATAGTATCTAAATTTAGGTTCATCATAATTCCTCCGAGAACCCCTCGCCATAACGCGCTTCGCATTTAGCAGCAAGAGGGTATTGAGCAGTAATAGAGCGGGATTGAATACCCGCTTCATTGCCAAAATCAGTAAGTATAACTATAGCCATTTTTTTTTTGCACGCAGTGGCAATATAGAGATAGTTTTACTGAATATGTCTGCGCTCAAGTCTAGCCTTTTTCCGGAGATTGAGTGGAATTTATAACGATTCTTCGTAAGTAGATATACTTTCTACATCTAAAGTATTAGACCCAATCTCTGAGAGTCGCAAATAAACCGTAGTTATGTGCGACTACTTGCTATTAAATTTAGCCAAAATCAACGACATTAATTAGAGTGGAGCATACCCCATTGAGAGCGACTAAAATTTCTCCGGTTGCTGAAGAACGGATGAAAGTTGCACTGTTTTCTTGAGTAATTGACAGTTGGTATTACTGGTAGCCACAAAACAGCTCGCCTTGTGAAGTATAACCGCTCGTTGGGCGGCGAATTTATCTCATCAAGAATCCTCAAGGAGCGCTCGCCTTGCGAGGGCGAATATATTCACTTGTTTACTAATTATTAAAGTCACTAAATTCTCCAAAATTCGTGGCAGCTTTCTTGCCCAAGTTCTCTCCGATTTTGGGGTTTGACAAAAATAGAAGTGAGTGCAGTTTTTTTCGCTATCATAACGGGGGTAGCTAACCCGGATTTGGTATTAGATATATTTTATAATTCTGAGTTTGATTGAATAAACTCACACAATTAATTACCGATAATTATTAAATTTTAGAGCTATAAATATTAAATCCAAAATATTAAATCCAAAATCTAAAATCTAAAATCTAAAATCTAAAATCTAAAATCTAATGACGCCCGCTAAAGTTTCCCACCAGTACCAAAGCACTTTACAGAAAATCCGCAGGCGTCAAAATCAAGCAAGCTTAAATCTTAGAAAAGACCCAGCGTGAAAGATTTGTCGATCGGGAAAATAGCACCAATACCCAACCACAGAGTTACCGCAGTTCCCAACAGGAAAACTGTAGTAGCAACAGGGCGGCGGAACGGATTTTGAAACTTGTTAACGCTTTCGATGAACGGAATCAAAATCAAGCCAAGGGGAACAGCAGCCATGCAAGCAATACCCAACAATTTGTTAGGCAAAACCCGCAGGAGTTGGAACACAGGCCACAAATACCATTCCGGCAGAATTTCCAGCGGAGTAGCAAAAGGATCAGCCGGTTCTCCAACCAAAGCCGGGTCGAGTACAGCCAAACCGACGCAAAGAGCAAACGTTCCCATGATTACTATAGGGAAAACGTAGAGCAAGTCATTAGGCCAAGCTGGTTCGCCGTAATAGTTGTGACCCATGCCCTTAGCGAGCTTAGCGCGGAGGTCTGGATCGCTCAAATCTGGTTTTTTGATAATAGACATAGTGAGAGTGTTCTCCTTTTAGTTTTACCCGGGCCTGGGATTCCGCTGTATTCGTTAGTCTGAATCAGCGGCGCGATCGCAGGAAGTATTGACCGTAAATAAATATCATGAGTGATGAATTCTGAATTTTCCACTCAAAATGCAGCGGGGGGCAAAAAAATACCGCCCCCACAACTCAAAACTTACAACGGGCCAGAGATACCTTGCTTGCGAATCATCAAGAAGTGAGCCAGCATGAATACTACAATCAGCCAAGGCAACACAAAAGTGTGCAAGCTGTAGTAGCGAGTCAAAGTGCCTTGACCGACGCTGACACCGCCGCGCAGCAGTTCAACCATCAAAGAGCCGACAAACGGGATGGCTTCGGGGACGCCCGAAACGATTTTAACCGCCCAGTAACCGATTTGATCCCAAGGCAGCGAATAGCCGGTCACGCCGAAAGAAACAGTGATGACTGCCAAGATTACTCCTGTCACCCAGGTTAACTCGCGGGGCTTTTTGAAGCCGCCGGTCAGGTAAACCCGGAAGGTGTGCAAAATCATCATCAGTACCATCATGCTGGCAGACCAGCGGTGGATGGAGCGGATCAGCCAGCCGAAGTTGACTTCATTCATCAGGTATTGCACTGAAGAAAAAGCTTCTGCTACCGTAGGACGGTAATAGAAGGTCATGGCGAATCCGGTGGCAAACTGGATCAGAAAGCAAACCAGAGTAATTCCGCCCAAGCAGTAGAAAATATTGACGTGCGGGGGTACGTACTTCGTAGTGATGTCATCGGCGAGCGCCTGAATTTCCAGGCGTTCCTCAAACCACTGGTAGGTTTTTGAGTCGGTGATTTGTTTAGAAAACATGGAGCCAGAATTCCTAAAAGAATATTGCTGTGGTTGAGGTTCAGGGCAGCAGCCACAAGGTTTTTTGTCGCCCCGCGCCGAGCAGCTTGCTTTTACTAGCAAATGCCTGAGGCTATTTTTTAAATTTGGAGCTGACGAAAGGAACTCTATTGTGCGATCGCCTGCAAGCCCTGGGAAACTAAGCGGTGGCTTGTCCCTACTCGCTGGCGTTGCCCGATCGAATTCCAGACTGTGATAAAAAATGTAACATAATTGCTGTGCAAATTTCACGCGAGCGATGCTTTTGCCGAGTCTCAAATACCATTTTCTGCAAGCTCAACATTCGCCCCAAGCTGGCATACAGCCAAGAGCCGAGCGGAGAACCAAAGTCCGAGCCGGCCAGCGGGTCGCTGGGGCGTTAATTTTAATATTAATGATAAAACTTCACTAATTTTGCGATTAAATGTTACATTTAACTAATTTTTTGTTGGCGGCGGAGGTTTGACGAATGCCGAATGCTTTGGGGATATTTAAATGCGCAAAAGCTTAAAAGCCTACAAACTTAAAATACAGGAGATGCAATACTTGCCTATCTTTTACAGAAAAATCATGCACAGACGAGTTTTCCAGATTGCTATTTTACTTTTCCTCCAAGTCGCCCTGGTTCTAGGCCCGTGGGCCGGGCCTGCGGCGGCCCTAACTCCAGAACAGCAGCTTTTGAGCGAAGCTTGGCGAATTGTCAATCGCTCTTATGTGGATGACAAATTCAACTCTAAAAACTGGTGGTCGATTCGCGAAAAAGCTGTCAAGCAACCGCTCAACGACAGACAGCAGACTTACACGGCTATTCAGGGGATGCTGGCGAATCTCGATGACCCCTTCACTCGACTGCTGAAACCCGAACAGTACCGCAGTTTGCAGGTCAACACTTCCGGAGAATTGACGGGAGTTGGGCTGCAAATTGCGATCGACCCCCAGACAAATACCCTAACAGTGGTGGCTCCTTTGGCCGGCTCACCGGCGGATAAAGCCGGCATCCAACCCCTCGATCGCATTCTGAAAATTGATGGCACTCCTACCTCAGAATTGAGCCTAGACGAAGCAGCAACTCGAATGCGCGGCCGCATCGGCACTCCCGTTACCTTGACCTTGGGGCGCGAGGGAAGGGACGCTGCTGAGGAAATTAAGCTAGTGCGCGATCGCATTGCTCTGAATCCGGTTTACGCCGAATTGCAGTCGGGGGCGGAGAATTTACCGGTGGGCTACATTCGCCTCAGTCAATTCAGCGCTAACGCCACTGAGGAAGTCGCTCGCGCGATCGACGGCTTGGAAAAACAAGGAGCCGCCGCCTACATTCTCGACCTGCGAAACAACCCGGGCGGACTGTTGCAAGCAGGGATTGAAATTGCCCGCTTGTGGCTCGATTCCGGGACGATCGTCTACACGGTTAACCGACAAGGCATTCTCGGCAGTTTTGAAGCCTCAGGACAAGCCTTGACTGGCGATCCGCTGATTGTTTTGGTGAACAAGGGTACTGCCAGTGCTAGCGAAATTTTGGCTGGTGCGCTGCAAGATAACGGCAGAGCTCAACTGGTCGGAGAAAAGACTTTTGGTAAAGGGCTGATTCAGTCGCTGTTTGATTTGTCTGACGGTTCCGGGTTAGCGGTGACAGTTGCTAAGTACGAGACGCCGAACCACACAGATATTAACAAACTGGGGATTTCGCCCGATCGGGTCGTGCCTTTGGAACCCATTGCGCGCGATCAAATCGGCACCGCAGCAGACTTGCAATATCAAGCTGCACTGCAACTACTGAAAGAAACAACCGTGCTGGCCAAGTCAGTATAAGCCGGAGTTTGAAGTTTTGAGCTTGCAGCAGGGCGTCAATACACAGGTCTGAGTTTCGGTCGCAATGACAGACAAGAACGATCCTAAAAGCTCTTTAACTCAAAAGTCATATCACGTCCGACAGATTCATCTGTCATTGTTCGCTGTACGAAGCAATGACATACAAGAATGATGCTATCGGACGTGATATTCAAAACCAAAAAATTCCCTTCCCTTAAGGTTGCGGGGTTGATTCCTCGGCTTCGAGTACCTCGGGTTCCTGCAAAATCACCGGACGCTGCTGGGGGTCAGCTTGATTGCTTTGCTCTTGCATCACAGTTTTAGCAAGACTGGGGTCAAAGTAGCGGTTAAACTCGGATCGCGATCGATCGACTCGCCCTTGGGTAAGATTGACTTCAGCTTGGATTTCGTGCAATTTTTCTTGCACGGCCCGGTAGTGAGGCCAAAGCTGAATCAAAGCAGAAGCGGCACAGACTGAAAGTACGATGTTGACTGCTAACTTGACTCCTGTTTCGGCGCCGAGCGTTTGGTGAGGGTAGGAACGCTGGCGGCTGCTGCTGCGACGAGGAGCAACCCGAGGGGAGTTTTTTACAGGTCGCAGTGGAGTAACGGTGGGTTGAATCGCTTGCATAATTTTTTTTCAAATACCTGAGACTGAGGTTTTAGAGCTGAAAACAGAAAATTCTGAGCTTAACGCACACCCCCCCGGTTTGTCAGGGTGCTGACAGCCAAGATTTTTGAGACTGAGTAAACTACCCACCGCTAACAGCGGTTAGCCGTTAGCGGCGGCTTTCAACAGCCCTCAAGCTAAAGAATAGCTTGTTGCCTTCAAGTCGGTTTACAGACAACCCAAATAATTTAATCATCTTCGCACCATTCAAATCAGCATCGCCATGCCAGCCACAATGTCCGCATTTAAAGCTTTTTCCAATCCGATAGGATTCACGCCAGCCGGATGGATGTGCAGACATCGATCGCAGGTTTGACTCGTGTAGCGGGGATTGATAGCGAACTTCAAGCCTAGCATCAATAGCTTTCTAATCAAGGAATTGTGGCAACTGATAGAACGCCCAACTATTAGAACGTCTGCGTTCTGTTTTGGTGCGGGACATCTGATTAGTCCGCTCTCGGATTTTGGTCAAATCCTCAATGGCGACAATCGCATTACTCGCCAATGCTTGCTGAATGATGAGACAAGATTGCATCAATCTTTGATGCAATAAGGAAACCGCAGATGAACGCAGAGGCATTTCAAGATAGTTTGCGAATGCTTGTAAGAAGTCTGCAGATTTGGCTTAAACTTCAACTTGATTGCGGGCATCTATAAATTACGAACTCAACTTTTCAGCATGACTTTTGCAAGATGTCCGTACTATATATTCGATCGCCGAAGAACGAGCGGGAAGCCCTGGGCTACCGACATGGGAGGAACGCGGTTGCGGTTTCAACGGCTGTCAAAATGCTAGAACTAATCGCCGAGTAAGAATAACCAGGCGTAGCGTTGAAGTGTTTTATTAAGGAGCAACCCCTGATTTATATCGGATCGGCACGACATAAGCCTGGGCAAACAAGCAATGGTGGACACGCAGCTTACCAATAGAGGCGTTGTGATGGACTCGGAAAGCAAAACAAGATAAAAGTAAGCGCAATTGCAATACGAATCGTAATGGTAGTGGTTTTTGAGCGTGTAGAGGTGATTTGTCATCACCTGTAAGACTTAATTATGGTCTTATGAATTCCTTCCTATGGGAGGCATGGGGAGTTGTCAAATATGCCATTAATCGTCCCAATGATAGACTTAATTAGTGAGTCGTCGCCTACCCCTGGTCTGTTCTCGCTCAGCTCAAAATCGACGAGCGTGGTGGGACTCCTCCTTCGTCACCCATTCCTCTATTAGCAACAAGCTTGCGCTGTGGCGGGGGCATTCTGGGGTGCGAGGTGACGCCTGAGGACAGAATTTCCCAATAAAAATGCCTGCCCTTGCAGTCTCGTCTTGGTGACAACAGACAATTTACTCCACTGAGGCAGCAATTGTCTGTAATGCCAGAGAGTTAACTACTAGGGCAGGCGATCGAGCGGTTCGCGGCTGGTGCCTGGAAACTACTTGTACAGTTCAGTTGCGAGCCGGAAAGCCATGATTCCGGGAATCAAAGCAATTACGAGCGCTACGTAGACTTGGGTATCTGTTAAAGACATATTGGGAAAACTCCTTTTCGCGGGCACGAGCTTTCACCAATTTCAGACAAATTGGCGCTTTTGGGAATCATTTGTTACAACTTGAAATAAATTTGGTGGGTTCGGGGAGGAGTGGGAGAGTGGAGAGTGGAGGTGTGGGGGAGTCGGAGATCGGGAAAGTGGGAGAGTGGGAGAGTGGGAAAAATCCTGCTTCTTCCCTCTTCTTTGTGCCCTCTTACCTCAACATCCATCGGTTACATCAGTTACATCAGTTACATCCGAAGCAAACGAATCCGTTGCCCAACTTTCTTCGTTCCGACGATCGGAGTAGTGCAGAATTACCGCATTAGGTTAAGATTTAAGTGAAGGTGACACTAATTTTAGACAGAGCGGGTAATTTGCGCTGCGCTCGACCCTTGCCAATCTTAGGTGCCCAAAATAGTTAATGATAGATCAATTTCTCGACGCTTCACCCAATTTTGGAGTTGACGGCTTTTTATTATTGTTGGTTTTGGTGGCTTTGGAGGCTGTACTTTCGGCTGACAACGCGATCGCCCTGGCGTCTATTTCTAAAGGTTTGGAAGATGCCAAGGATCAGCAAAAAGCTCTCAACTTGGGTTTGATAATTGCTTTTGTACTGCGGATCTCACTAATTTTAACGGCTACTTGGGTGATCCAGTTCTGGCAGTTTGAACTGCTTGGTGCACTTTACCTGCTGTGGCTTGTTTTCCAACATTTTACTTCAGAGACAGACTCCGAAGGAGAACATCATGGGCCGAGATTTGCGTCTGTGTGGCAAGCAATTCCCATGATTGCTTTTACGGATTTAGCGTTTTCTTTGGATAGCGTTACTACTGCGATCGCTGTTTCTGACGACACTTTTATCGTTGTAACAGGCGCTACTATTGGAATTATTGCCCTGCGATTCATGGCCGGATTGTTCATCCGCTGGCTGGATGAATTCGTTCACCTAGAAAGTGCTGGTTACATCACTGTTGGGTTCGTGGGAATGCGGTTGTTGGTGAAAGTAATTAATCCGGATTTAGTTCCTCCGCAATGGCTGCTAGTTTCCAGTATCGTCTTGATGTTTGTGTGGGGATTTTCTAAGCGCACTCCCGAGTCAGTCGAGATGGCTAAATCTCTAGAAATGGCTCTGAATCAGCCGGATTCAGAAGTTGCTGTGCGAGAATCGCAAGGACATAAGTCCGAAAATTAACATACTTGCATTTGAATAAAGTTAGCTTAAATCTGTCAAACCAACAAGATTGATGGCTGGTCAAAACCTGCAAAAGCCTTTCATCTCCGGACTAAAGTCACCGGGATGAAAGGCTTTTATTTTGTAATATCCTTTCCTTCACTAGCCGATCGAACTTATGGGAGTAGAATTGGGCCTATGGGAAGGCAGTTATCAAAATCAGACTCAGCAATGGTTGCGCTGGTGGATAGCGAGGGGAATTTGTTGCTGACGGGGTTGGTGGCATATTGGCGATCGCAGGCGATCGATCCGGGTCTGATTTGAGCCTTGGTGGTGGCTATATTTTTTAAAAAGAGAGAAATAGGGCGAGCGATGAGAAGGAGTTGCAGGCGATCGCATTCATCTATTGGGAAAAAATGTAACCTTCCGGTTGAGTGGCTGCCAGAAAACTTCGCAATGCACCAGAAATCTGAGTCCATCCACTCCAACAGAGATGTGATACATCAGTCACCTAAAAGTTCCTTAGGAATCAATACAGGATTACGGATCTTCCGAATTCTCTCAGAGCCGCCAAGACTAAGATTTTGTTCCGCTTTAATAACCCTAAGCTGCGCCATTTTATGATGATATCGTCGAAACTTATCCTTTAACTCTTGATCAATCATAGTTGTTTGAAACTGGGCATCCTGGGACATTAACAACATTTCAGGTTTTATTTCAATATCATTAGCGCCAATAAAAGTGTTCACAAGAACCTGAAATGTCAAGGGTTTTTTATGGTCAAGATGGCTCTCATAAATAGCTACTTTATCACCAGTAATATCGCATTCAACTCTTCCATCCTGATCGGCCAACTTTTCAAAGAATATTTTTTTAGTTAGCCGAAGATCATCTTGAACAGCGGCACGGCAGGCTTCTAAAAAATTTTGATAAAGAGACTTTCCTTTAGCAGAAATCGCTGTGCGATAAGAAAAATCTGTTTTAGATCCATCTGTTCTTTCTATCCAAAAGCAACTTGTCGGCATATCGGTTCTATATTTGTACAAACGTTTTATACCACATCCAATCTTTTTATCTGCTTCAGGATGGCGCTCCAGAAGAGCTAGTAACATATCGCGATCATCACCTGCTATGCTTTGACCATTTCGATAGCGCTCCAACATATTTCTGAAGTGTTCAATAGCATCTTTCTGGAATTTGAACTCTATTCCATTGAGAACAATTGGTTGCCTTGCCATTTAAACTCCCTACCAGTTTTATATGACGTATAACTTAAATTGTATCGCAGATATGTTACCCTAGATCATAATAAGCGATATCTGCAAGACATAGGAGTTCAAAAAGTCCCTGCTTATCTTTCCTAACCTCAATTCTCGAATGTCGAATGTCTAGACGCGATAATTTACACTTCTCCCTACGTCGCACCCTCGAAAAAGACGGGTGGACAATTACGGACGATCCTTTAGTCTTAGTGTTAGAACAGACACTTTTGAAAGCCGACTTAGGAGCAGAAAAGTTTTTTACTGCGGAAAAAGAAGGGCAGAAAATCGCTGTTGAAATCAAAGACTTCGATTCACCCTCAGTCATCAGTGAACTGGAAAAAACGATGGGACAGCTTCAGCTTTACCAATGGGCATTGGAAGGGCAAGAGCCGGAGCGTCAGTTGTTTTTAGCTGTGAGCCAAGCGATATACATTAAACACTTTCAAAAACCGATTTTTCAGTTAGCCGTTCAACGAAATAAAATCAACTTATTAGTTTACGAACCAAATCAAGAGGTGATTCTCCAATGGATAACTCACTAAGCTATGCAGACATCCTCAAAAACACCCTGCAAGAAGCAACTCGCGCCCAACCCCGTTTACAGGCGATCCAGCTTTACCCCGTCTGTGATGTCGATTCTGGTCACTTTCTGATTCTGGCTACAGGCTGGGATAAACAGCGCTGGATTGACACGATTCTGTTTCATGCTCGTTTAGTCGATAATCAAGTTGTAATTGAAGAAGATAACTTCGAGGAAGGTCTAAGCCAAGCGCTGATTGCAGGGGGTATAAAAGCAGAGGATATCGTGACTAGCCCCTTCCCTGACAACAGCGATAGACAGAAAACCTATCAGACAGTATAAGGAAGAAGGAAGAGGGGGAAACTGGGAGACAGGAAGAAGGGGAGGATTTTTTCCCAATTAGCAATTAGCTATGGCTTAGGCTTACCGACAAAGAAAGCTAAGGGAGAATTCTCACCACAAGATAACCGAACTTTAGAACCAATGGGAAAAACATTTCCTGTGGTTGTGAGCGCATATAACTTTTCGCCCGAAGGAGTCTTTAAACAATAACGATTTTCTCTGCCTAAAAATTGGCGATCGCAAATCACAACAGCCGAATCTTCATCTAAGTATAAACTCAAGTCTTCCTGCCGGATCATCAATTCTCCTTGAGTAGAAACATCACAGGGAACTTGTGAACATGAATCTCGTTTAACAGCAAAACAACCTACTTCTGTTTCCCAAAAATCCTGCTTCAACGATGCAGACACAAAATTAGCTTGCGTCACAAACTCAGCCACAAATCGAGATGCTGGTTCTTGATAAACTTCCTCTGGAGTGCCAAACTGTTCTACTTGACCTTGACGCATCACCGCGACCCAATCTGAAATCGAAAGTGCTTCTTCGCGATCGTGAGTGACAAATACACCAGAGGTTCCCGTTGCTTTGAGAATATCGCGGATTTCCTGACGCAATCTTAACCGTACTTGTACATCTAAATTACTCAACGGTTCATCTAGTAAAATAATCGCAGGTCTAGGGGCTAAAGCACGCGCCAGGGCCACTCGCTGTTGCTGACCCCCGGATAATTCATGGGGATAACGGTTTTCCAATCCTTCTAATCCCACCAACGCTAATGCTTCTGCGACACCTTTCTGAATATTATGCTTTGACTCTTTTCCTTGATGCGTTAAGCCAAAAGCTACATTTTTTGCGACTGTCAAATGCGGGAAAAGTGCATAGTCTTGAAACACCATACCAATGTCTCGCTGTTCCGGCGGCACTGACATATTAACACTCGCTACAGTTTTTCCTGCTAAAGCGATCGCCCCTGCTTGTAGGTGTTCAAAACCAGCAATTAACCGCAGCAACGTTGTTTTTCCACAACCCGATGGCCCCAACAACCCCAGTATATCTCCTTGATGTAATGTCAGGGTGACAGATGCCACCGCAGGTGATGCTGCTTGGGAATACTGTTTTGTTACACCATCCAAATGCAGAATTATAGGTCGAGCCATTATTACTATAAATAATCAACAACTTACTATTCTACAATAAACCACTTTAGTGAGATAAATTGTCATAAAGACTTGACAAATGTTTACACCTACTGATAAACTAGCAAGCTAGACATTTTACTAGCGATGAAAAATTCCCAACAATCACTACAAAAAACAGCAATCAGGACAATCCAATGGCGATCGACCTTACGCGGTCTATCCGCTAGTGGGTGGACAGTTGCAATTATCGCTTTAGCATTGCCGATCGCAATACCAGTTCTCAGTGTCTTATCCAGTATTTTTTTTGAAGCTAAAGATACATGGCAACATTTAACTGAGACTGTTTTAACCCGTTATATTGTCAACTCTTTATTGTTAATGATCGGTGTCGGCTGTGGTGTTGTCGCGATCGGCGTAGGATGTGCGTGGCTAGTAACAATGTGTCGCTTTCGGGCCAGTCGCGTATTTGAATGGGCATTACTGTTACCCTTAGCGGCCCCAGCTTATGTGTTAGCTTATACTTATACAGACTTTTTAGAATTTTCAGGCCCAGTTCAAACTGCTTTGCGTTATATTTTTGGCTGGAGTTATGGAGACTATTGGTTTCCTAACGTGCGATCGCTCCCGGGAGCAATCTTAATGCTAATCTTAGTTTTATATCCCTACGTCTACCTATTAACAAGAGTTGCATTTTTGGAGCAATCCACTTGTACCCTAGAAGCTAGTAGAATACTGGGCTGTAGCCCTTGGCGGAGTTTTATTACAGTTGCCTTACCAATGGCAAGACCCGCAATAGTTGCAGGTTTAGCACTGGCTTTGATGGAAACTCTCAACGATTATGGCACTGTTCAGTATTTTGGAGTTGATACATTCACCACAGGTATTTATCGGACTTGGTTTGGCATGGGAGAACGAATTGCAGCAAATCAATTAGCTGCCCTGCTATTATTATTTGTTCTGGGTTTAATTTTAGTAGAACGCTGGTCGCGGAGTCGCACTAAATATTATCAAGCTAGCAGTCGCTATCGGCAACTGCAAACTTATCAACTAAAAGGAATCCGGGAGATTTTAGCGGTAATTGCTTGTTTTATTCCGCTATTTTTTGGTTTTTTATTGCCAGCAGGTCTTTTAGTCAAGTTGACATTAGCGAATTGGCAAGTAACCTTAGATGAACGCTTTTGGATATTTGCCCGTCATAGTTTAATTTTGGCAACACTGACAGCAATTTTAGCCGTAGTTATTGCCTTGATTATGGCTTATGGCTTACGGTTATATCCTAATTTAGGAGTGCAGTTAGGAACTAGAATTGCGGCAATGGGCTATGCTGTACCTGGTTCTGTGATTGCAGTGGGGATTATGGTTCCCATTGGTAAAATTGACAATTTATTTGATAGTTGGATGCGTGAAAACTTGGGGATTTCTACAGGCTTGTTGTTAAGCGGTACGATCGCAGCTTTGGTATTTGCTTATATAGTTCGCTTCCTAGCTGTTTCTTTAAATGCGGTAGAGTCAAGTTTGAGCAAAATTAAGCCTAATTTAGATGATGCGGCGAGAAGTTTGGGTTATAGTCCGATGCAAACTTTAGTTACAGTTCATACACCAATGATGACGGGAGGTTTATTAACTGCTATGATGTTAGTATTCGTTGATGTAATGAAAGAGTTACCTGCTACTATAATTATTAGACCTTTTAACTTTGATACTTTGGCTGTGCGAACTTATCAACTTGCCTCAGATGAGCGATTGGCTGAAGCTTCTGGCCCTGCACTCGCTATTGTTTTAGTGGGGATGTTACCGGTTATTTTATTAAGTTGGAAAATTGCGCGATCGCGCAAGTCTTCAACAGAGTTAACGGTTAACAGTTAACATTATCCCTTTACAAATCAAGATGATTAATAAAAATTCACCAATGTTTACTCGCACTACTGGCACAATCTCGTTCTTACTACTTACTATTTTGGTCACGTTTGGATGCCAAAAACAGGCGGCCAGCCCCCTCGAAACATTACAAAAAACTAAGCAATGTCCAGAATGCGACCTGACTGGCGCTAAGTTAAGCAACATTGATTTAACAAGCGCTAATCTCAATGGTGCTAAGTTGGAAGGTGCAGTCCTAGAAAATGTCAAACTTAATGAAGCTTTACTCGATAGCGTCAATCTCAAAGGTGCAAATTTAAAAGGTGCTTCTCTGGAAAAAGCAGGTTTATCTGCCGCCGATCTCACAAAGGCTGATTTGAGTAATGCAAATCTTAAAGGGGCTTTTTTGCGAGGGGCAAAACTGAATAATGCCAATCTTAGTAATGCCGATTTAAGTGAAACTGACTTAAATAGTGCTGATTTGACAGGGACAAATCTGAAAGGGGCAAACCTGAAAGGCGCTATCATGCCGGATGGTAAAATTAAAAATTAAAGTTGGTTGGATTCGGCGGTTGAAACCGCCGAATCACAAAGAGTAGCTTCTTGTTCAAAAAGCCTCTATTTCCATCCTGCGCGATCGGCAATCTTTAAAGCGTCGGAGTTATTTTTCCCAAACACATCAGGGTTGAGAGGGTCAGATTTGAATGTACCAAAACTGGCAACAGCAGGATCGATCGCCACACCTGAAATCACAGGGTATTCGTAATTACCCCTAGCAAAAATTTGTTGCGCTTCGCGACTGGCTAGGTGTTCCAAGAATTTGGTTGCGCCTGCTTTGTTACGGGAGGTTTTGACTACACCGGCACCACAAATATTCACGTGAGTACCGCGATCGCGCTGGTTGGGGAAAAATACACCTACCTTCGCCGCGATCGCTTGTTCTGCTGGATCTTTCGATTTCATTAAGCGGGCTACATAATAGGTATTAACCAGGGCAATATCGCCTACCCCATCAGCAACAGCCTTGATTTGCGCCGTATCGTTTCCTTCTGGAGGACGTGCAAAATTAGCCACCAATCCTCGCGCCCAAGCTTCTGTTTTTTGAGCCCCATGAGTTGCTAACATGGCTCCAACAAGAGACTGATTATAGATATTAGTGGACGATCGCACTAAAACTTTACCTTTCCACCGAGGTTCTGTCAGCGCCTCATAAGTTGACAATTGGGCAGGGTTCACCTTGCTTTTGTTATAAACAATCACCCGTGCCCTGCGCGATAGACCAAACCAGAAACCTTGAGGATCTCGCAAACTCGCTGGAATTGCGGATGTCAGGACTGTTGAAGAAACAGGTTGCAGGATACCTGCTTGTTTCGCCCGCCACAAACGCCCACCATCAACGGTGATGAAAACATCAGCAGGGCTATTTGCACCTTCACTTTTAATCCGTTCAATTAGTTGGTCAGCATCCGCCTCAACGAGGTTAACTTTGATCCCTGTTTTTTTCGTGAAGCTTTGGTAAAACTGATTATCAGTGTCGTAGTGACGTGCTGAATAAAGGTTGAGGGTGCCCGTTTGGGCTGTGACTGGGGCTGTTTTGCTTAGTTCCCCAAGTGCCACGACAGCCATTGCTGTACCGCTGGCAAGAAAAATACGCCGAGAAATGCTCATTGTTTTATAATGATAGATTTTTTCATCTGGTAATTGACACGATGGTGCATCCACAGCCATCTACAATCATTGCTCTACTATATTAATGCAAGTGATTCTTATTTGTCGATCGAGTTCGTAACGATTTTAGGGCTGACGCCCGGGTGGTCAGAAACCGGGTTTTTTGACCAAAAGACTTTGTTGTAGCCAGCAGATTCGGTAAAAAATTCGCTTATGAAGGTTTTGATGCCTCCTGGAATGTATTTATGACACAGATTTTTGCTGACTAGGTAGCACAACGGTTGTTTGCAATGATGTTGGTATTAACATGAGCAGAATGGGGAGTTCAATTGCGTGTCTCCGTTTTTCGATCGCCCGGTTCGTGGCCCCTTCCGGCTCAATTACAAGCTCGACCAGACAACAAAGAACTGCTTTCACTAGCTTATTGCCAACAGGTAAAAAGTCTCTAGCCTGAGTACAAAGTTTGTTTGGGGATTCTCTAAATAATCTGGTTTGTGCCGGAGTGGGAAGGCCAGCGCTAAACTCACTTAGGTAAATCATCTTATATATTGATGACTATTTTTACTCTGCGAGCGATCGCCAGTTTACTGATTAGATCGACTTGTCTGCTGAGGATTGCTTCGAGTTATTCCTGCATTTGAGCGCCACCGAGTAAACTCCAATTGGCTGTCAGAACTAAGGTAACTAGGATATCAATGTCGCTGTCTGCATGAAAGTCGTCCCGAAGGACAGAACCAAAGAAAGAGAGTTCGATGATTTGCCAATCTTGACAAAATTTGATGATTTGGTCAATTGGCAGGGCGATCGCAGTTTTCATTCAGCCTCTTTACTTATTGCCAAATAGTTTGCTTGAGCATCTTGCTCAAGCAGCATTCGTAGAGTCAAGTTGGACTGCTTATGAGCTATCTCTTTACTTCTTTGCGTTGTTGTTTTTTTACGGTAAGAAATCGCACCCTCGCTACTCGGATGGTGGAGGTACGATCTCGATACCGTATTTGGGAGCCGCGGTAAGAATTTTGTCCAGGTCTTCAGGAGTCAAGGATGCTCCAAGGGTAATCTGACCATTCACTGCCTTTCCAACTTCGGCAATGAATTTCTCAAAGCCAGCAGGAGTTACCCAAACCAGCATTGTAGCCGGTGTAGCGGTCGTATTTGTAAATCGGTGAAGCTGCCCTTTCGGTGAATGAAGGAATGTTCCAGCCGTCGCCACGAAAGTACGATCGTCAAGCTGGAATTCAATTTCTCCGTCTTGAACATAAAATGATTCATCTTCTAGGTGGTGCCGATGGGGCGGGGAACCGCCTTGAGGTGCAACAATTACTTCACAAAGCGCATAGGCTTGACCTGTCTCTTCACCAACTGCCTTGAAGGTATAGAGGTCTTGACCAAGGTAGTAAGAACGACCTTGACCAGGTTCAACAAAAAGTCCGTTTTGATGAATTGTCATTTGTTAATTGTTAATTGGTAATTGGTAAAGCAAAGTGTTAGCTGGCTGGCGATGGCTTTTCCTGGAACATTCTTCACGAATTCAGACTTCTCTCAATACGCCGATCGGGGATAAGCCACACGATCGCAACTAAAACATATAGCATGAAAGCAAACAACGAGTTCACAAAGGAAAGCAGGATTGCTACGGCATAAATCACTACTGATACCTTCCCCTTAAAGTCTCGCCCAAGTGCAATTGCCAGAGTGGAATCTTTACCGTGGTAAGAAATAAGGACACGAGTAAGAATGAAGTAAGCGATCGCAGCCAACAACAGCACAGTGCCATAAAGGGCAACTGGCCAGGCCGCGAAGTGGTTCTCGCCTGTCCAGGCAGTGACAAAGGGAATAAGTGACAACCAGAACAGCAGATGCAAATTAGCCCACAACACATTACCATTGACGTGCCGAGCCGCTTGTAACAAGTGATGGTGGTTGTTCCAGTAGATACCAAGATAAATAAAACTGAGTACATAGCTCAGAAAAACTGGAACTAGCGGACGCAGCGCAGCTAAATCAGGTTCATGGGGCACTTTCAATTCCAGCACCATAATGGTGATGAGAATGGCGATTACACCATCGCTGAACGCTTCTAACCTACCTTTACCCATTTTTGTACATCCTCTTTTTCTGCTTGCGCTGCCGATCGCTTCTAATTCCAACAATAACTTAGCATAAGGTCGGTTCCAGTGATGTGTTATACTCCGATCGCCGATCGCTGGCACTTACCAACCAAGCTAACGATTTTGCTTACCTAATCTCGGCTGAAAACAGATAACCTTAACGGACTTTTCGCCGATCTGTTTAAGCAGTCGATCGGCACGACTTCTTATCAATACCCGATCGCGCAACGGGTAAAACGGGAGAAGCAGTTGTTGAAATAAAAAGAGCGATCCATTATGGAAGCGCGATCGCAGTTATTTGACATAAATAGTTTGAGCAGTAGAGAGAATTTCTTGACTGCGAATCCAGTTGGAACTGCGATCGATCGCCCGTTTACTGATTAGATCGACTCGTCTGCTGAGGATTGCTTCGAGTTCTTCCTGCATTTGGGCGCGATCGAGTAGACCTCAGTTGGCGGTGGGGGCAAAAGCAACTAGGATATCGATGTCGCTGTCTGCATGAAAGTCGTCACGAAGGATCGAACCAAAGAGGGAGAGTTCGATGATTTGCCACTGTTGGCAGAATTTATTGATTTGGTCAATTGGCAGGGCGATCGCGCTTTTTATTCAGCCTCCTTACTTATTGACTAAATATTTTGCTTGAGAAGCTTCGTCAAGCAGCATTCGTAGGCTCAAGTTGGACTTTTTTTGCTTCCAATCGATAGCGTTCCTCGTCGGCTTCTAATTTTAGGAGTTCCTGATGATTCTCACAGTAATTAATCGCTTCATAGATAGCAGACAGCGGTAAACCCCAATTTTGGGCAACTTGTTCGGGTGACATCGGATTGGCAGTCATGTCTCGCCAAATAGTCGATGCCAGTAATTTACGTCCCTTAATGTAAAGTTGTTTGCGCCAAGCATGAGGACGCGAAACTAAATATTGCCAATTTTCGATTTCTGGTGTACTTTGCAGCGATTGAACGATCGCACCTAGCAGGGCAAGGGGGAGCATCCCGGTTTTGTAAAAGTGCTATCCAGAGAGGATAATAGGTAGAGCGTCAACAGAAGCGTGAACTGCATTTGTAGGAGGAGTGG
>NZ_SRRZ01000089.1 GCF_013179805.1 Microcoleus asticus IPMA8
TCGAGAGTGTTTCCTCTATCCTTTCTCTTCGCTGTGCTTATCTCAATGGTCAACTTTCTACTTGATGTATCTGCAAAAGTGAGATGCACCCGAGAAGCATTGTAGTCATGTACAAAGTACCAGACCGCTCCAATGTGGTTGCTCAATTTCCTAGAAAACGACAAAGTTTTACGAACTAATCTCCCAACTCGCTGCCGCAGGGTATTATTGAACCGCTCTTGGGTAACTGGTTTTACCTGTTTCCTTACCAACAGCGCGGTGCCGTTTACTGGGCAACACTTGCTTGTAGGCTTCCCAAAAATCCGTGTAACACATGGCGCACTGGCGGTAAACCGCAGGCAAAAATTCCCAAAGCTTCTTTGCCGATTGACGGCAAGCGATCGCCAACAAATACCCCAATAATCTCTCGGGTGTCGGCATCAATGGCCAACCATAGCCATTGTTTGTTCGCTTCATTGGCCGACAAATGACCACATCTCCGGGAAGCTGAATCGTCAATCGACCCATTTTTTTTTGAGTGATTTCTACCGTTTTTGGGGTTTGATAGTACTTCTGATTGACATACATTTGCAGCCAACGCTCAGAAACACCTGTCACCCGTGCAATGGCTGCGAGTGCCAGACGTTCGAGCAACAATTTATCAATTAATTGGTGAGTTGCCTCATCCACGGGTTGTCGGCTTGCATTTTCTACAAACTGTCGCCCACATTCTTGACAGCGGAATCTGGGTTTACCGTAGTGCGTATGTCCGTATTTGATGATTTGAGTTGATTGGCACTTGGGACAGTTCATTCAGTTGTCTGCAATAATTAAAAATTCCGGCTTACCAGTTTACCATTACTATTCAGTACTACCATTTTTTCTACCCTGTTGTCTGCGATCGATTATCCCTGCAACTAAACCCAGGTGGTCTAGGTTTTGGACTGTTATGGAGGGAATTTTTTTCATCGGATTGGGGCAACGGATTGAGGCAAGTATGTTTTTTGTACGGGTAAGTGCTGTACCAGTTCTATCTTACTTTTTCCCCGAGCGTTTTACTCTCGATCGCACCCCGGACTCGAGCGGTTGGCAGCCAGCAAATTACTGCTGGTATTTGATGGGGCTGGTGTTTCGACGGACGATCGTTTAAGCATTTGTACTTAAGCTTTTTGGTCGCTCTTTCCACGACTCGCGAACCGCAGCCCACCCGCACCCCATGTGACAGTACCGGGTGCGGAATGTGGGCTAGAAGCTTAATTTGTCACCAATGGGAAGAGCCTGGTAACGCAGAGCGGCGAAGCAGAGCCTCCAGCAAAGTCGATCGGGCTTCTACTTAGTCAAGCCGTGTTCGAGAGCGAAGCGAACCAACTCAGTACGGCTGTTAGTACCCGTTTTGCTAAACAAACGGCTGACGTACTTTTCCACATTACGCACGCTAGTTTCCAAGCGGCGGGCAATTTCCTTATTCATCAAACCTTGAGCAACCAAATCCAAAACACTTTGTTCTCGCGGAGTCAAATCAATTTTAATTGGCGAAGGACTTTGGGCGATCGAACTCCGCCCGCTCAGCAAAGACTCAATTCTCGCCATTTGGCTTGTCAAAGCAGCAATATCGGGACTTTCAGCACTTTCACCCGTCTCCTTAGCAGCCGCGCGGCGGGCCAGCAAATTCGTTACAATTGCTACTAACTCGTCGGGATCGAAGGGCTTAGAAAGATAAGCATCGCAGCCTGCTTGATAGCCCTGAATGCGATCGCTCGTCATCCCCTTAGCAGTTAAAAATACCACCGGCAAAGCCTTATAGCGAGGATCTTCCCGCACTTGCTTGAGAAACTGATAACCGTCCACCTGTGGCATCATAATGTCTGAAATCACCAAATCCGGATTGTGCTGCTGCAAGAGTTCCCACCCATCCCGAGCATTACTGGCAACCTCAACCGCAAAATCGCTATCTTCCAAATAAGCTTGTACCGCTTCCCGCAAGCCCGGTTCATCGTCTACCAATAATAATCGTGCTGACATATCTCTTACCCTTACGCTTTACCAGTATCTTTTAATTTAGCCGCATTTAACTCTTCTTGTCACTCCATCTCTCGAAGGAACTCAAAAAATTGTTGTTAAACTCTAGAGTTTTGAGTTGTGTTTTGATCTAACGATTAAAAACTTATTAAATCTTTAATTCAAAACTCAAAACTCAAAACTCAAAATTATTCTTGAACCCTTCCACTTAAACTTTTGAACGATCGGTCAAAATTTCATAGCCTGTTTCCGTCACCAACACAGTATGCTCAAACTGAGCCGACATAGCATTGTCAACCGTTACAACAGTCCACTTGTCAGAAAGCGTCCGAGTGTACTTAGAACCCGCATTCAGAATCGGTTCGATCGCCAATGTCATCCCCGATCGCAATTTCACGTTCGGCATTTCGCGGGTGCGGAAATTGAAAACCGACGGTTCCTCGTGCAAATTTCGCCCGACACCGTGGCCGGTAAAATCCTCAACGATGCAAAAACCGTTGCTTTTGACATGATCTTCGATCGCACCAGCCAGATCGAGCAAATACGCTCCAGCTTTCACTTGTTCGATGCCTTTGTAGAGAGCTTCTTCTGCGACTCGGATTAATTTTGCAGATTCTGGAGTTACTTCCACAACTGCGATCGTGATGCAAGAATCGCCGTGAAAACCTTGATAATATGCCCCAGTATCTACCTTGAGAACATCTCCTGCCCGAATTACCTTTTTGGCACTGGGAATGCCATGAACAACTTCGTTATTAATGCTAGAGCAAATCGATCCGGGAAAACCTTGATAGCCTTTAAAACTCGGAGTTGCACCCATAGAACGGATGCGTTTTTCCGCATAAGCATCTAAATCAGCAGTAGTCATTCCCGGTTTCACCATTTGGGAAATTTCTTTGAGTACCGTTGCCACGATTTTTGCGGCCTGCCGCATAATTTCGATTTCGCGTTCCGACTTAATTTCAATGCCTCGACGCTGTTTTTTGACCTGGGGTGCTTGAGTTGGCCCAGAAAGCAGACTGCTAAAAATATTCATGTATTGATTGGCGGGTAATTTTGTACTTTGACGGCAGGTTGAAGCAAAAAAACAGCAAATATCCGGCTTTTTGGGGAAAAACGGGTGCCTTGTTCCGAACTGTCGATCGCTTATCCTTTAAACTAGCTTAATATTATTATCAGTAATCGGCACGGGATTGGGGGGTCAGAAAAGCGGTTTCAACCGCCGAGTCCGTCGGCTCGGGATTTTCGAGTATTCCTGCGAGGTTAGCAATTCCGGCAATTAACTTAGTTACCTCAACTGGTTTACATAAGTGCATCTGGAAACCAGCTTGCAGCGCTTGCTGGCGCTCGGACTCTCTGGCGTAGGCCGTCAGGGCGATCGCAGGCATCTTTCTACCCCTGAGCACTTCCATTTCTCTCACCCGCGCGATCAACTCGTAGCCGTCCGATCCGGGCATTCCAATGTCGCTCAGCAGCACATCCGGCCAAGAACTCTCCAGTGCAGCTAGAGCCTCGGTCACCGATGCGGCCGATCGCACCATAGCTCCTTCCTCCTCCAGTAAAGCAATCAAAAACTCCCGCGTGTCATCGTCATCATCCACCACCAGCAACTGCAAATTAACCAGAGCTGGGAGAGCCTCTGCTGGGTCATTCACCTGCGACCAATCATCCTCTGCTCGGGGGTTCCTCTGTGCAAGAGGTAGAGCCACCGTAAATTTCGCACCCTCGCCCGGATTATTTTCTGCATCCACCTTACCGCCGTGCTGTTCCACCAAGTGACGGACGATCGCCAATCCCAGTCCCAATCCCCCGTAAGACCTAGTTGTGCTGCTATCAGCTTGGCGGAAGCGATCGAAAACATAAGGCAAAAAATCAGGATCGATACCAATGCCGCTATCAATTATCTGAATTTGAGCCTCATCCCCAACTGACTCCAACCGCACCTCTACTTTACCGTCTTGGGGAGTAAACTTAAGCGAATTTGACAGCAAATTCCACACAATTTGCTGCAAGCGATCGAAATCGCCGATAACTTCACCTACATTTGGACTGTACGTTAATTCTAGGAGTATTGATTTTTCTTCAGCCAGCGGCCGCAAAGAATCAATTGCCAGCTCGATCACAGATTCCAACCGAATCGGATGCTTATTTAAATTTAGTTTCCCTCGCAGAATCCGCGAAACATCTAAAATATCTTCTATAAGTTGAGCTTGAGATTTAGCATTGCGCTCAATTGTTTCTAGAGCTTTATCAATAGTTTCTCCGTCAAATTTTTTCGCGCGAAGCAGCCTAGACCAGCCGAGAATTGCATTTAAAGGAGTGCGGAGTTCGTGAGAAAGAATGGCAAGAAATTCATCCTTCATCTGGTTAGCTCTCTCAGCTTCCTGCCGCGCCACTTGTTCGCGGATTAGTCTGCCGCGTTCTTCTTCTGCTTGCTTGCGGTCAGTGACATCTCTAACCGTGCCCACGTGACCGATCAGTTTTCCCAAATCCGAAAACATTGGCGACGACTGCACGTGAATCCAACGCACAGTTTCGCTAACAGCTAATCGAAACTCGTTAGAATATTCCTGCCCTTCTTCTATCCATGCTGACAAATGTGCTACTACGCGATCGCGATCGTCTGGATGAACAGATCGCTGCCAAACCTCTGCCAAACTTGACTCTAAAATTAAACCGGAAATCGCTTGACAGCGGGGATTCATGTAAGTACAGCGGCCTTCAACGTCAGCTAAGTAAATTCCCAGCGGCGAACAAGCACACAAAGTGCGAAACCGCTCTTCACTTTTAGTTAGTTCACTATTAACAGCAGCTAACTGTGTTGCTTGCTGCTTCACTTCGACTGTTTTTTGGAACAATTCCACAAATACCTGCACCTTAGATGTTAATATTTCCGGTTCCAAGGGTTTGAAGAGGTAATCCACCGCACCCAAAGAATAACCTTTAAACACGTGGGTGTCATTACTGCTGAATGCTGTGATAAAAATAATCGGAGTCGATCGCGATCGATCTCTAGAGCGGATCAATGTTGCTGTCTCAAATCCATCCATTCCCGGCATCTGCACATCAAGCAAAATTACCGCAAAATCTTCATTAAGCAGACATCTCAGAGCTTCTGCGCCCGAATTAGCTTGTACTAGATTATAAGAGGGGCTGTTGAGGATAGCTTCTAGAGCCACCAAATTTTCTGGGCGATCGTCAACTAAAAGGACATTTACTCGATCGGAGAGCTGCACATTCATAAATTTTTTAATCTTTAATTCTTAGCAACTTGACTAAACAGGGAGCAATTTTAGAGAGGGGTAAAATCCAGTCTACTTCAACATTTGCGATCGCGGAGGCCGGCATGGTCCGGCATAGAGCCGAGGCCGGTTCCTCCACAAATGTCAATCCTCCCTCAGCTTTAATTTTTGCCAGCCCTTCACTGCCATCAGAATTAGCTCCCGTTAAAATTATCCCGATAACTTTCTCCCCAAAGGCATCCGCAGCAGACTCAAACAGCACATCGATTGAGGGCCGCGCATAACACACAGGGCCCTCAGTTGATAGTGCAAATGTAGCAGTTGCGCGGCAGACGATTGGGGATTTTGAATTGTGCATTGGCTCCAATGCAACCCTCCCCCAACTTGTAAAGTCGTTTTCAGACACGCTCTGCTCCCACTCGCGGGGCGATTCTATGAGCAAGTGATAGTCAGCAGGAGCCAAATAAACCCGTCCTGGGGCGATCGGCTCTTTGTCTTCTGCCTCTGTAATTTGGAGAGAACTTTGCTTTTGTAAAAAATCACTAAGCCTATCCTGAGAACTCTTATGGCGGTGTTGGACAATAACTACAGGCAAAGGAAAGCTTTGCGGCAAATTTGCCAGCAGCACAGTCAGAGCCTGTAGCCCTCCCAAAGAGGTGCCAACAACCACTATTTCAAACTTGTTTTTATTTAATTCTGCGGTAGAGTTTATCACTACGTTCAATTGCTTCATAGTGTTTTTCATAAACTGTAAAATTTAGAGACTCTTGATGTCCGAGCCCTAAAACTCCAAACATCGCCAGGCTGTCATAAAAAAGCTTGTGTACCCGATCTTGGAGGGATGAATTGAAATAAATCAGCACATTCCGGCACAAGATTACATTAAACTCATTAAAAGAAGTATCCGTTGCCAAGTTGTGGTGAGCAAAGACAATGTTATCTTTCAGAGAAGAGCGAAAAATTGCATTTTCATAAGCAGCAGTGTAATACTCAGAAAACGCTTTTTTACCCCCTGCTTGGTGGTAGAGTTGCGTATATTCTTGCATTTGCCTCAGGGGAAAGATACCTGTTTTTGCTGTTTTCAACACTAATTCATTCATATCAGTAGCGTAAATCCTACAGCGGTCATAAAGTCCTTCTTCTTGCAACAAGATTGCCATAGAATAGACTTCTTCTCCCGTTGAACATCCAGCGTGCCAAATCCGAATAAAAGGATAAGTACGCAGCAGCGGCACCACTTTATTTCTGAAACTAATGTAAAAGCTGGGATCGCGAAACATCGCCGTTACATTGACAGAAATGTCCACCAGGAAACGGTCTAGGTAGCCCGGATGGTGGAGTACCTTTTCCTGAAGTGCTGAGACACTGGTAAGGTGTTCCGAGCGAATAGTTTTCCAAATGCGGCGCTTGAGAGAGGCCAGAGCATAATTGCGAAAATCAAATCCGTAATAGCGAAACATTCCCTCTAGTAGGAGTTGAATTTCGATTGTTTCAAGTTCATGACTTGGGGACATTTCAAATTATTTATTGTTATTGGGAATTGGTTAGCGGTTATTGGGAATTAAGAATGGGGAATAGAGAATTGGGAATTAGTTCTTTCATAATTGCTCCTTATTCCTTATTCCCTATTCCTTCTTTCCATTATCGATAAAGCCAAACACGCAGCAGCGAGAGCAACTGTTCGGTATCAACAGGTTTGGTAATGTAGTCAGAAGCGCCAGCTTCGATACATTTTTCCCGATCGCCCTTCATAGCTTTGGCAGTAAGAGCAATCATGGGCAGAGAAGCGAATTGAGGCATATTGCGAATTGCTTGCATTGTTTCGTAACCGTCCATCTCTGGCATCATCACGTCCATCAACACAATATTTATACCAGGTGTATTTTGCAATGTAGCAATGCCCTGTCTGCCGTTTTCAGCAAACACAATTTCCATTTGATGGCGCTCCAGCATACTCGTCAGCGCGAAAATATTCCGCATATCGTCGTCAACAATCAAGACTTTTTTGCCCGCGAGCGTCGAATCAGTTTGATACAAATGCTCGAGCATTTGGCGCTTCGGTTCCGGCAAATCTGCTTGAACTCGGTGCAGGAACAAAGCTGTTTCATCTAACAAACGTTCCGGCGATCGCACATCTTTAACAATTATTGTTTCAGCCATGCGTTTAAGTTGAGTTTCTTCGGCTCTCGTCAAATCTTTGCCTGTATAAACAATAATCGGCAGACTTTTTAAAGTTGCATCTTTCTTGATCTGCTCGATCAGTTCAAAACCCGTCATATCTGGCAGTCCCAAATCGAGTACAATGCAGTCAAAATGCCCTGATAGCAAAGTTTCTAGCGCCTCTGCACCGCTCCCCACAGCCGTCGTTACAACATCGTGATTGCCGATTAAATCCACAATGCTGAGACGTTGTGTTTCGTCGTCTTCTACAACTAGCAGATTCTTGACTCGCCGATCGACAAAACCCTTAATATCAGTCAAAGCTTTACTTAGAGCTTCGCTGCTAACAGGTTTTTGCAAATAGGCGATCGCCCCTAACTGCAAACTGCGCTGCCGCCCTTCTTCAACTGATACAATGTGAACCGGAATGTGGCGCGTATTCGGATCGTGCTTTAAGCGATCCAACACTGTCCAGCCATCCATCACAGGCAAATTGAGATCCAGCATAATCGCAGTTGGCTTGAACTCTCGCGCCATCGCCAAACCGATATCGCTCCGCAAAGCCACTAAACCTTTAAAACCTTGATCCCGCGCCATATCTAAAAGAATGCGAGCGAAATTCACGTCATCTTCAATAATCAACAGCACGCGATCGCCGGGTTCGACAGTTTCCCGGTCATCAGCGATCATAGGTGATGGATAAGGGGCGATCGGCAAGTGGAAATTCGGCGCAGGAACTGCTGAAGAAATAGCAGCCGGCAATTGAGCCGTTTGCTTGCCCGTTCCCGATTCTCCCTCATTGATTATTCGCGATTCTTGGTAAGTTTGCGGCAGATAAAGCGTGAACCTACTACCCTCACCCGGGCGGCTTGTCAATTTAATTTCTCCGCCTAAAAGATTAGCGATTTCTCTACTAATTGACAAACCCAAACCCGTACCCCCGTATTTGCGGCTAGTGCTACCATCAGCTTGTTGGAAAGCCTCAAAAATAACCCTGTGTTTTTCAGCAGAAATCCCAATCCCCGTATCGCTAACTGAGAAAGCCAAAACAGTAGGGGAACTCCTTAAACTTTCTATCTCTAAACTCCACCCTTCCCGCGCTACTTCGACACGCAATTTCACCTCACCCCGCTCAGTAAACTTAAACGCATTAGAGAGCAGATTCTTCAAAACTTGTTGCAGCCGTTTAGCATCAGTATAGAGACCTTTTGGCAACCCACCCTCAAGCTCTATTTGAAAACTCAACTTCTTATCCTGGGCGATTTGGCGGAAAGTTCGATCCAAATGATCTCGCAAGTCGGCAAACAACACTTGCTCAATTTCCACCGACATCGTGCCTGATTCAATCTTAGCGAGATCCAAGATGTCATTAATCAGCCCTAACAAATCTGTTCCCGCCGAGTAAATTGTGCGCGTGTATTCAACTTGCTTCAGAGTCAAATTGCCTTCAGTATTGTCAGAAAGCAATCGAGCGAGAATCAACAGCGAATTCAGCGGAGTTCGCAACTCGTGAGACATATTTGCCAGAAACTCCGACTTATACTTAGAAGTTAAAGCCAACTGTTCGGCTCTTTCTTCCAATAACCCCCTCGCCTGTTCGATATCTCGGTTTTTCCGCTCAACTTCCTTATTTTGTAGCGCTAGCAATTCAGCTTGTTCTTCTAGTTCTTCATTCGTTTGTTGCAACTCTTCCTGCTGCTTCTTCAGCAGTTCCTCATTCGTCTGCTGCAACTGCGCTTGCTGTTCTAGCCGCTTGTTAGTTTCCGTTAGTTCCTTTTGCTGAGCTTGCAACTCTTCTGCCAAAGATTGCGACTGTTTCAGCAACTCTTCCGTCCGCATACTCGCCGCAATTGTATTTAAAACAATGGCGATACTTTCCGTGAGTTGGTCGAGGAATGTTAAGTGAATTTCGCTGAAGCGGCGGAACGAAGCTAGCTCAATTACCGCTGTCACCTGTCCTTCAAAAAGTACAGGTAAAACCACGACATTCAGCGGCGTAGATTCTCCCAGACCCGAGCTAATTTTAACGTAGTTGTCCGGCACTTCTGTCAACAGTATTCGTTCCTTTTCCAGGGCGCACTGTCCGACCAAACCTTCGCCTAAATGGAATTTATTCCCTAAGCTTTTACGTTCCCGGTAGGCGTAGGTACTTAACAGTTTGAGGAAGGGGTCGTGTTCTACAGTTTCCATCATAAAGAAGACGCCATGCTGAGCAGAAACCAGTGGCGTTAGTTCTGATAAAATTAATTTAGAAACCGTCTCTAAATCTCGCTGACCTTGCAGCATTCGAGTGAACTTAGCGAGGTTGGTCTTGAGCCAATCTTGCTCGGTATTCTTCTGCGTTGTCTCCCGGAGATTGGCAATCATCTGGTTGATGTTGTCCTTGACGATCGCAACTTCTCCTTCAGCAGCAACGGAAATTGACCTCGTTAAATCGCCTTTAGTAACACCAATTGCCACTTCGGCGATCGCGCGCACCTGAGTAGTCAAATTCGCCGCCAATTCATTCACATTATCCGTCAAATCTCGCCACGTTCCCGCCGCCCCGGGAACCTTCGCCTGACCGCCTAACTTCCCTTCAATTCCCACCTCCCGCGCCACCGTACTAACTTGATCCGCAAACGTCGCCAGCGTGTCGATCATCTCGTTAATCGTATCTGCCAGAGTCGCAATTTCTCCCTTAGCTTCCAGCATTAATTTCCGCTTCAAATCGCCATTCGCCACCGCCGTCACAACTTTAGCAATCCCCCGCACTTGCGCTGTCAAATTTCCCGCCATCGAGTTTACATTGTCGGTTAAATCTTTCCAAGTTCCCGCAACTCCTTTCACCTCAGCTTGACCGCCCAATTTACCCTCAGTTCCCACCTCCCGCGCCACCCGCGTTACCTCAGAAGCAAAGGAATTAAGCTGATCTACCATCACGTTAATAGTGTCTTTCAGTTCGAGAATTTCGCCTTTGACATCAACGGTAATTTTCTTCGATAAATCACCATTTGCTACCGCTTTCGTCACTTCCGCAATATTCCGCACCTGCGCCGTCAAATTCCCCGCCATCAAGTTAACATTATCGGTTAAATCTTTCCAAGTTCCCCCTACACCCCGCACGTAAGCTTGCACACCTAATTTACCTTCCGTTCCCACTTCCCTAGCAACTCTGGTTACTTCAGATGCGAAGGAACTCAACTGATCCACCATGATGTTAATCGTGTTTTTCAGTTCGAGAATTTCGCCTTTAACATCTACTGTAATTTTCTTGGATAAATCGCCATTTGCCACAGCGGTTGTCACTTCCGCAATGTTCCGCACTTGGGCGGTAAGATTCCCCGCCATCGAGTTAACTGAATCCGTTAAATCCTTCCAGGTTCCGGCAACTCCTTTAACTTCAGCTTGCACGCCTAACTTCCCTTCCGTTCCCACTTCCCTCGCAACTCTAGTTACTTCAGAT
This sequence comes from Microcoleus asticus IPMA8, assembly GCF_013179805.1. GTDB lineage: Bacteria > Cyanobacteriota > Cyanobacteriia > Cyanobacteriales > Microcoleaceae > Microcoleus > Microcoleus asticus. Next base: position 10,846 of record NZ_SRRZ01000089.1, read on the forward strand.
GCGAAGGAATTTAACTGATCCACCATCGTGTTGACAGTGTTTTTTAACTCCAGAATTTCACCTTTAACATCGACAGTAATTTTCTTTGATAAATCGCCATTTGCCACAGCCGTCGTAACAGCAGCAATATTCCGTACTTGCTCCGTCAAACTACCCGCCATAAAATTAACTGAATCCGTTAAATCCTTCCAAGTTCCTGCTACGCCTCGGACATCCGCTTGACCGCCGAGTTTACCTTCGGAACCCACTTCCCTAGCCACCCGCGTGACTTCCGAAGCGAAGGAATTAAGCTGATCCACCATCACGTTAATAGTGTTTTTCAGTTCTAAAATTTCGCCTTTAACCTGTACCGTAATTTTTTTAGATAAGTCACCGTTAGCCACAGCCGTCGTCACCTCAGCAATGTTGCGGACTTGTGCTGTTAAATTCCCGGCCATTGAGTTAACTGAATCCGTTAAATCTTTCCAGGTTCCTGCTACTTCCTGCACTTCTGCTTGTACGCCTAATTTCCCTTCGGTTCCCACTTCCCTCGCAACCCTGGTTACTTCAGATGCGAAGGAATTTAACTGGTCAACCATCGTGTTGACAGTGTTTTTGAGTTCCAGTATTTCGCCTTTAACATCGACGGTAATTTTCTTTGATAAATCGCCCTTTGCCACAGCGGTTGTCACTTCAGCAATGTTCCGCACTTGTGCTGTCAAACTGCCGGCCATGAAGTTAACGCTATCAGTTAAATCCTTCCAAGTTCCCGCAACTCCTTTAACTTCTGCTTGACCGCCGAGTTTGCCTTCGGAACCTACTTCTCTCGCCACCCTAGTTACTTCTGATGCGAAAGAATTTAACTGATCCACCATGATGTTAATCGTGTTTTTCAGTTCGAGAATTTCACCTTTAACATCTACTGTAATTTTTTTAGATAAGTCACCATTTGCCACAGCCGTCGTCACGTCGGCAATGTTCCGCACCTGTGCGGTAAGATTGCCGGCCATTGAGTTAACTGAATCCGTTAAATCTTTCCATGTTCCTGCAACTCCCCGCACTTCAGCTTGCACCCCTAATTTCCCTTCAGTTCCTACTTCTCTCGCCACCCGCGTTACTTCAGATGCGAAGGAACTCAACTGATCCACCATGATGTTAATCGTGTTTTTCAGTTCGAGAATTTCCCCTTTAACATCTACTGTAATTTTTTTAGATAAATCGCCATTTGCCACAGCGGTTGTCACGTCAGCAATGTTCCGCACTTGTGCTGTTAAATTCCCCGCCATCGAGTTAACTGAATCCGTTAAATCTTTCCAGGTTCCTGCAACTCCCCGCACTTCCGCTTGCACGCCTAATTTCCCTTCGGTTCCTACTTCCCTAGCCACCCGCGTTACTTCCGACGCAAAGGAGCTCAATTGGTCTACCATTGTGTTGACAATTTGGGCTGTTTGGAGGAATTCTCCTTTGAGGGGTCTGTCTTCTATTTCTAAGGCGATGGTTTGCGATAAATCTCCTTTTGCTACGGCCCGAATTACTCTGGCGGTTTCAGAGGTTGGTTGCACTAAATCTGTAATTAGGGTATTGACAGAATTTACGCTAGCTGACCATGACCCCTCGGCGCTGCCGATGGTGGCCCGCTGGGCGATTTTGCCTTCTTTACCGACAACAGTGCCGATGCGATCGAGTTCGGCCGCCATTCTCTCATTGAGTTCGATAATGTCGTTAAGTTCGTCAGCAATTTTTCCCGCTAGACCGGTCTGGTCTATGGGCATCCGAACTGAAAAGTCTCCTTTTTTGACAGCTACTAAGGTTCTGAGTAACTGTTTGGCATAACCATTATTTGAATTGGGCTTTGTTATCTGTGCAGTTGACATGACCGTTACCTTTTTTGGCGAATTGGAAGGGGTTTGGCGCTGCTTCAGCGTTGATGGTGCAAAATATCTGGTTGGCGCGGGTTCAGGCAGCACCAACCCTAGCTCTAATGAGTTTTTGGGAATGGTATTGCTATTATCGGACTAAAGTAGTAGCTGATTGCTTCCGTCAAAAGATGGATGAAAATTGGTGTCAATTATGGTATTACGTTTTACATTACACAGGGAGCGAAAATAAAGTCAAGGGCTAGAGGATGCTTACCGCACAAGAGCTTTTATGGACGATCGCACATAAAAGCTTCCCGTTCCCCCGTATTACAAAAAGTCGGCTATTCAATTACCCTCTTGAGGTTTCAAATTGGACTCTTGAATAATTGGAGATACCACAGGTAAGTCAACAAAGTTTGTTAAACCATAGGGCAAGTCGGAAGCCCGGAGTGCGCCTGTCGCTTCCGACATCCCGCAGCAGTTTCTAGGGTAAGGTGCGCGGCAGAAGAACACCCTACAGATTACCAACTGCGATTATTTCCAGTTTTGCCACGAACTATTGAAAATAGAAGTACCCGGAAAGGCGATCGGATTCTTATTTTGTTGCAACCGCAACTGCAACACTTCTAAGTTTGGCTCGCGGGATGGCAATTCGTCCACTAATTCATAAGGTATAATCCCCTTTTCTAGGGAAAAAGCAGCCGTAACTCCCGCCGCCGCACCGGCCGACCATTCAAAAGAATGCACTCGATAAGCAGCGGCCGCCGTGTGGCTAACAGCAATACTTTTACCTGCCACTAACATATTGTCAATTTTCTGGGGAATCATTGCCCGCAGCGGAATTTGGAACGGATAAGCTTGCCCTTGAGCTTTGCGAGTACCTTCCCGTTCGGTATTTCCCGGTGCTTCCGGCGGGCTGTTGGTCATGCAGGGGTGAAAGTCGATCGCATAATGACCTATACCCACAGAATCAGGATAAATCGTAGCGCGCGATCGCGATTTTGTATCCTCTACCGATTGACTTCCCACAGCCAAAGCGGGCGCATTCAAACCACCCACAACCAACCACAAATTGCGATACTCTTCCTCCGACAAATTCTGGCGGTAAAAATCAGTCTTAAAGTCAGTGCGAGACATATCAACTTCCCACACTGTAAAACCTTGAGGCTGATTGAAACTCGGTCGTCCAATAATGCGCCGGCCCTCCCGCATATAAGGATATTTAGAAAGTCCGTGCACAGTCCCCATCGGCGAATCCAAACCGCTCAAAAAACGATTGTTTGGATTAGGCTTTTTCACTCCCTCTCCTAGCTGCGAGTCAGTAGTTCCTGTTACCAGCCAGTAGAAAAATCCTTGGGCATTTTCCTCCCCTCTGCGCAAAGTTTCCGTTCGCAAACCGCCCATCCATCCCCCTGATTGCAGTTGACCGGACTCTTGCAACTGCTCGCGAGAATAAATTAAATTATCCTGGGCAGAACCGGGACGATAGTCATTGCCCCAAGTCCAGTTTTGCATCGAAATATCCCCCGGATAAATCGGGAATTGCTTCGGGTCTGAAGGTCGCTTTTGATCGGGTCTCATGCTCCTGATTTGGCGGTAGGTGAAAACTAAGGGAAAGCTCGCCAATCTCTGCAATTCGTAACTGTAGTAAGGAGCGTATTGTTGATAAAAAGACGGCGCTTGATGCGGCTGCGGTTCCTTCGTTGCCTGCATTGCAAAGGTGTAGGTAAAACCTTGAGTGCAGTAAGCGTCGCCGGTTGGGCTGGGGGAGGAAGGTTCGAGAGGTGAACGCGGGTCAATTCCGAGGCGGTAGGGAACATCCGCAAGTCCGATCAATTCGCCTGTTTCGGTGGCATCTACAACGTACCAATCAGCAGGTCTAGGTTTTGAACTTGACTGGTTAGATGGTTTGGGAATAAACTCAATAATAGTTTTGTTAAAGCGCGGAGAATTTTCGTAGCGATAGGCATCTTCGATAGTCTGAGAAAGAGTTTCGGTGTTGATTGGCGGGGTGTTGGCGGCCGGTTTGTGTTGAATGGCGATCGCACTTTTAATTTGTTGACCCCCAACCGTATTCCCCGCCACAGCAGGAGTAATTGCTAGTTCTTTAATAACCGTATTGGGAAACCATTTCAGCGTGCCTTTGCCTTTTTTAGCGGCATCCTGCAAGATGTTAAATAGAATTTTGTGACCGTCGTAGGGCATGAAACACGAATAGCTAACCCAACAGCCTCCGGGATTTAGCCGGCCGTAATGTTCCCCGATCCGCCGCCGCAATTCTAAGTAGCCGCGGGGGTAAAATAAGAGCGATCGCTGAGTCTCTCTTTCATCGAGTGCGGAAGTTCCCTGGGAGGAAATTTGACCGCCTACCCAATCAGTAATTTCAGTCAGGCAAACTGTGCGCCCCGCCAGCAAACCTTCGTAAGCGGTAGCAGCACCTGCGAGCCCGCCGCCTGCTACTAGAATATCGCAAGTTTCTGCACTGTCCCGATTGCGGGGAGGTGCGGCAAATACTGGCGAAATGCTCGCAATCGCGGAAATTATGCCGAGAGTGAGGCTAAGGATCGATCGACCTTTGAGCAAAAATAGATACCGTCGAAGTTTCATCGGAGATTGTGGAATTAATTTTGACATCAGCGAAAAACACTCATCGCATCCAAATGTTTATTTTGCAGTATACTGGTATTTCGTGGTGCAGTCAGGGCCAACTTTTTTTAGATAAGAGGCATTAATACCAGCCACAACTCTTGAACAGCCGGCTCAACCTTATGCTCAATATAGTCAAATTTTTTAGGTCATTCATTCCTTTTGAGAGTTTAACAATTACCACAAGTTTAACTTTTTCTGAAGTTTTGCGCAGGTTGGACGAAGTGGTTACTTTCCCCAAACTTTTTAGAATAATTCTACCCTTTGGCCCCCCACCTGCAAAACTTTATGAAGGAACAATTTCTGGCAATACATTCAAAATTAATCGCATTATCATCGGTCGCTATTTATTTTTTCCTATTATACAAGGAGATATACATACTCAACCCTTCGGTTGTTCCATCAAAATTAGGATGAGTTTACATAAAATAGTGATAGGATTTATAATTCTTTGGCTGTGGACAACTGGCAGTATTGGAATGTTTTCTTTATTTGCTTGGTTAGTCGAACCCTCTGTGGGACCAATATTTTTACCAATCTTAGGAATGTTTATTTGTGCCTGGCTTTTGTGCTTGATTCCTTTTAAAATAGAAGCAAAAGCAGCTACAAAATTTTTGTCAATTCTCTTAACCTAAAGTAATTTGTAACGGCAATGTTTTAGCTGTAATATTAAAAATAATTTGGGTGCACCGGCATTCATGGGCAGTTAAAAAAAACTCCAAATTTATGCGTCAAAACCAACTCAAACTAAAAATTAAACAAGGCGAAACAGTCCTGGGTTTATTTATGAACTGCGCTTATCCCGCATTCATGGAAATATGCGGTCACGCTGAATTTGATTTCGCCGTCATCGACATGGAACACGGGCCCCTGCACCCGCTTGCTGCTGAAGATTTGTGTCGCGCGGCCGACTGCACCGGAATTGCACCGATTGTTCGCGTCCGCAAAAACGACGGGCCGCAAATTCAACGAGCTCTCGACATCGGCAGTGCAGGCGTTCAAGTACCTCAAATTGAAAGCAAAATCGATGCTGAAACCGCTGTCAAAAGTGCTAAATACAGTCCTCTGGGCACGCGAGGCCTTTCCTTCGCTACGCGGGCCGGACTTTATACTGCAGCAGGTACAAATATCACTGACAAACTCAACGAAGAATCTTTAGTTGTGATTCATGTCGAAGGCAAAGGCGGCATCGACAACCTAGCAGAAATTGTTACTGTGCCACAGGTTGACGTGATTTTTCTAGGGCCTTACGATCTGTCACAGTCGATCGGCATTCCCGGCCAAGTCCGCGATCCCCGAGTCATCGACATGATGCAGGAGGCAGTGCAAACCATCCGCAAAGCAGGCAAAGCCGCGGGTACTTTTGCCGAAAACCCCGAAATCGCCAAGCAGTGGATTGATGCTGGCGTTCAGTACGTCGCACTTGGAGTCGATGTTGCCGTTTTCCTGCGAGCCTGTCAGTCGCTGGTCAAAGCAGTGCGGAGTTAATAGATCGAATCCGGTTAGATAATAATGATACCGCTCGCACTCCACTCGCGAGGGGGGACGCGAGCACTCTACTCAGAAAAGACTTGCGCCCTGGGATGGAACAAACCGATTTTTTTGCCTTAATCCTATAAATGTTGTTGAGCTTAGCCGTCGTCTTTACGATATCTTTGCAATTTTCGTAGTGTCTTTTACGACACATACAAAAAACCTGCGCTAGAGTAGAAGCATATACCTCCTTAAGGCAAAATTAAGGAGGGGAGCAAGGCTTCAGGGAGAAAAATCTATGAAAACCGTATTAGAATCCATTCATTTGGATTACGCCTTCATGTTTACTTTCAAAAAAGTAAACTCGATTAAGCTAGAAGGTTTCAAGGAATTTTTTGACGATATGCCTGTCGATCCGTATGTGAAAGGTAAGTATCGTTCGAGAAGATTATCGCGGTTTGCAGTCAACGGAAATGAGTTAGTTAAGTTACCTCACGGCTATTTGTATCAAAGCAAAACATACAATCCGCTAGTGGGCGATATCAGGCGGGAATTTGCCGAATTGGACGATCGGCTAATCGCCCTCGATAATTTCAAACAGATGATTTTTGCTTTTTTCGATTCTTGCAAAATTCACCCCGAAGCTGAAATCGGCATCCATCAAATCAGGACGACTTGTTCGCCGCACAATTTCGGGAACCCCGCACCGGAAGGCATTCACCAAGACGGTACTGATTTTATCGGCATCTTCTCGGTTGACAGAACTAATATTGTCGGCGGGGAAACGCATTTGTACTTGGCTAAAAAAGAGAAGCCTGTTTTTAATAAAATTCTGCATCCGGGAGAATTGCTGTTAGTTAACGACCACGAGTTTTTCCATTTTACTACGCCGATTAAACCGGAATCTGAAGGCGTGGGAACCAGGGATGTCTTTGTGCTAACTTCTCCGAGTTTGCTTTGCGATTGAGGAGAGTTGGGCAATTAGGCGTCTTTCGTTCGTAGTGAGGGCTTTACTCCTCTCTCTGGCGTTGACTCAATCATGACTAAAGTCCTTACTACAAACCTTTCGTTCGTAGTCAGGACTTTATTTGTCTTTCTGGCGTGTAGTCAATCATGATTAAAGTCCTGACTACAAACCTGCATATTTTCCTAAAAAAATAGGTTTATGCGTCTAGCAACTCACAGATAAATCTTATCGAAACTTCCGTTCAGATTCTTGAATGGGAACATCATTAATGCTGGCTTCACGTCTTCGCATTAACCCATTTTCTGCAAATTCCCACTGTTCATTACCATAGGCGCGATACCAGTAGCAAGAATCATCGTGCCACTCATACTCGAAGCGAACAGAAATCCGATTGTCTGTAAAACTCCAGAGTTCTTTTTTTAATCTGTAATCTAATTCCTTTGCCCATTTTCGTCTTAAAAAAGCCTTGATTTCTTCCCGTCCGCTGAAGAATTCGGCACGGTTTCGCCACTGAGAATCTTCCGTATAAGCTAAGGCTACTCGTTCAGGATCGCGGGTATTCCAGGCATCTTCAGCAGCTTGAACTTTGGCTTTAGCCGTTTCCAACGTAAATGGCGGTAGAGGTGGTTTAGTTTCCATCAGCTTTGTTGTTTGTGATTATAAAAGATAAGTGCGGTGTGCGTGGAGCCCTAGAGATAGCGTGTGTGCGTCGAGGACAGGCTTTATTGGATTAGATATTTTCTCATCCCGTCCCTCTACATACAGCAGATTTCAGGTCGTCGATCGCACAGACGTGAAACTCTTTCGATCGCTCCTGTCAGCCCTGCGATTCCTGGTGCGCCGAATGTCAATATTTGGCGACCTGTGATTTTTCTGACATAATAAGTTCCTCCTTTCGGTGCTGTTAATTGATAGCGGTTACTTAAAGCTTAAAGAGTGTAAACAGTTCGTTCAACCTCGATTCTTGCTCTAAATTATCGAAATCTTAATCGAGTTACTGATGGCACAATGCGTTCAGTCTCGGAAGAAGCCACCCGTTAGTTTATCATCTGCGCAAGTTTTGTTAACCTGTTTATAAACCAATTATAATCTTTGTATCGACTCTTAAAATATTTATTTAGGTAGAGGTTTGGCATTTAGTAAAATCTTAAACTAAAGAAAAATTTGAGTAAACATCATGCGGTTTTTAATTAATTCAAGGAAAAAACTTCTCAACCTATCGGTACTCAGCTTTTTAGCAACAATCTTGATTGTTGTTCCTCCCTTAATCGGCGCTCGTTATAATTTATTTTACCCATCTTTAGAAGTTAGCGTCCAAGCTCAAACGCCCAATTCAAGCGAAGTAGAACCAACGCCTGCTGCTACTGAAGGACAGCAACAGCAGAAGAATCAACCAGCTAAGAATGCCAGCGAAGGGGAAGATAAAAAAGAGGAAAAACTAGAGCCTTTTAAAATGACAATGGGCGCGATCGGGGGATTGGTGCTATTTTTATATGGTGTTACTCGGATGGCGGAAGGACTCGAAGCAATTGCGGGCGATCGCATGAAAGAAATTATCGGACATTTCACTACAAATCGCTATGCCGGACTCGCCACAGGCGCAGCAGCCACAACTTTATTAGATTCTTCATCCGTCACAATTATTATTACAATTGCGATGGTAAGTGCCGGATTGCTAACATTTGTTCAGTCTCTAGGAGTAGTTTTAGGTTCCAATATTGGCACGACTATCGGCGCTCAAATCGTTGCTTTTAAAATTAACGAATACGCGCCAATTGTTATGTTTATTGGCTTCTTATTAACTTTTATTGGTAAAACAGACCGAGTAAAAAATATTGGTTTAGTTTTGCTGGGTTTTGGCTTACTGTTTTTCGGACTAGACCAAATTGAAAGCGCAATGGAGCCGTTTGAGACCTACCAACCATTTCTTAAGTTAATGGAAACTTTGGGAGAAAAACCCTTACTAGGAGCTGGAATTGGTGCCTTGTTTACCATTTTAGTTCAATCTTCCTCCGCTACGGTTGCTATTATCGTTACCCTAGCTAGTCAAGGTTTAATTTCACTTCCTGCTGGGATTGCCTTAATGTTAGGAGCGGAAGTTGGCACTTGCGCCGATACATTAGTCGCGACAATTGGACGAGAAAGACCTGCTGTACGAACGGGCATTTTTCATTTATTATTTAATCTGACGACCGCCACTTTGGGGATTTTATTTGCTAGTCAATTGGCTGCGCTCGCCCAATGGCTCTCCAGCTTATTTGGACCAGGCGAAGATGTTGCCCGACAAATCGCCAACGCTCAATTAATATTTAACGTATTGGGCGTAATTTTGGTGATCGGATTTCTACCATTAATTGCTAAGGGATTGGAAAAAATGATTCCCAAAGGCAAGGATGAAAGAGATTCGGCGTTCGATCGCAACTCGCGATCGGACTACAACTAGCATTTGACATAGGTAAAAGAGCAGCGAGCCACCAGTTAGCTCCAGAGAGTTGGGTTTCGTTCCAAGGGCCCAACATACAACCTAAACCCAGAACGAATTGTTGGGTTCCATCCCAACAGTGCCGCGATTTAACTACTGCAATCCTTGCCATACATTTACATATGTAGTAAATCGTACAGAAGTAAGCTTTCTAATGTTTTAAGCTTCAGCGGTATTTCGCATACAGCATTATGCACACTACACAAGAACGATCGTGCAATTCTGCGTTTATATTGCCTCGAAACTGCACCTTTACTGAAACTGATTGGAAAGCCCTTGCGCCGTTTTGGTATCCGATCGCGTTCTCGCATGAAGTCACGGATCGACCGTTTGCCGCAAAGCTGCTCGATGAACGGCTCGTGCTGTTTCGACTTTCCGATAGCTCGATCGTTGCAGCACGGGATTTGTGTTTGCATCGCGGTGCTCCTCTGAGTTTGGGATGGGTTGAGAACGATGAACTCCAATGCAAATATCACGGCGTCCGCTACGACAAAAGCGGTCAATGCACGCGTATTCCCGCTCAACCGGATGCCGCAATTCCCGCTCGGCTGAAATTGACGACCTACGCTGTCACCGAACGCTATGGTTTAGTGTGGGTAAGGCTCGTGGATAACGGTTCAGTCCATTTTCCTGACTTTAAGGAATGGAACGATCCAGACTATATTCAGGTACTCCCAGCCAGCGTGGCGATCGAAGCTGCCGCAGGTCGTCAAGTCGAAGGCTTTCTGGATGTGAGTCATTTTGCGTTTGTTCACACCGAATCCTTTGGCGAGCGCGAAAATCAAGAAGTGCCAGATTATCCCGTCGATCGACTACCGCACGGGTTTCGCGCTGATTATGTCAGCACTGTGAGCAACTATCCGCACGGTCTAAAGCATCTGAGTCCGCCTGGGTTTAAGTGGCGTCGATTGTTTGAAGTGTGGCTGCCGTTCACAGCGAAGTTAACCGTTACCTTTCCGAACGGGCAGTTACACATCCTGAATGCTGCCTGTCCGGTTTCAGCCCGCAAAACGCGCTTGTTTGTGCCGATTTGCCGCAATTTTGACAAAGATGCACCCCTGCAAGACACGCTGGACTTTAACGATCAAGTGTTTGGCGAAGATAAGGACATTGTTGAAGAACAGTATCCCGAAGATTTACCGATCGCGCTGCAAGATGAAGTCCACATTGCCGGGGATAAAAGCTCGATCGCCTATCGCAAAGGATTGGCGGCATTGGGTCTAGGACGATCGTTTACCGCCTAACTCCTATCTCAATAGATTTTCGGAGATCGAAACCATGAGCGCTGATTTAGAAGTTCAAAAACCGATTCCGCCAAAGCAATCCTACACAGGTTGGCAAGCAGCACTGGCAGAGTTCTTCCAGTTTGATTTCTACAGAACCAATTTCAAAACAGAGACGCTCGCGGGTATCACCACGTTCATGACGATGGGATACATCTTAGTCGTCAATCCGATCGTGCTGTCAAACGCGATTTTTCTACAACAGCCTGGAGATTTGTTTTCGCAATTGGCTGTGGCAACCGCTGTTGCGGCGGCAGTTGGAACCTTCTGCATGGCAATTTTAGCAAACTACCCGTTCGGGCTGGCGCCTGGAATGGGAACGAATGCCTTTTTTGCTTTCTCAGTTGTAATCGGACTGAAAATCGATTGGCGATTGGCGCTGTCGTGCGTGTTTGTTCAGGGGTTAATTTTTATCGCTCTGACATTCACGGATGTACGTCGGTTATTGATCGTGGCAATTCCCAGGTCGCTCAAGCACGCAACCGCAGGTGGGATTGGCTTGTTTATTGCCTACATCGGTATGTCAGGAGATGTTGCCAATGGGGGAGCCGGATTGATTGTGGCAAATCCAGCGACAAAAACGGCGTTTGGCAGTTTAGCAGAACCGAACACGCTACTCGCTGTGGCGGGTTTAGCGATGACAGCCGGATTGGTGGTTCGGGGCGTCAGAGGTGCGTTACTATTTGGAATTTTTGGCACCGCTATTTGGGCTTGGCTGTTCAAGGTTTCACCCCCACCTCAAGGATTTTTTGCGCTGCCGGAACTGCCAAAAGACATTTTTGGTCAAGCAATTCTGGGCATTGCTAATCTGAACTCCGAGAATTTTATTGACTGGATTGCAGTGCTGTTTGTATTTCTGTTTGTTGATATTTTTGACACGATCGGGACATTAACGGGTGTGGGAATGCGGGCAGGCTATATCGGCCCGGATGGCGAGTTGCCGCGTGCAAATAAAGCACTGATGGCAGATGCCATTGGCACCACAATCGGCCCAATCTTCGGTACGTCGAGCGTGACGGCTTATGTTGAATCCGTCGCAGGCGTTGCCGAAGGCGGTCGAACTGGATTTACCGCTTTAGTTGTGGCAGGATTATTTGCGGTGTCGCTGTTTTTCATTCCGGTGTTTAAAGCGATTCCGGCTTTTGCAACGACGCCGACGCTGGTCATTGTTGGCGCGATGATGTTGGCTGAGGTCAAAGAAATTCCCTGGGATGATATTTCGGAAGTGATTCCAGCGTTTCTAACTATATTCCTGATTCCATTGACTTATTCGATCGCGGAAGGGTTGTCGATCGGATTCATTGCCTATCCGATTGTGAAAACCTGCCAAGGTAGAGCCAAGGAAGTGTCTGGGGGAACTTGGATCATTGCGGGCATCTTCGTGATTCGGTTCATCTTTATGTCACTGCGGTTTCATCATTCAGCAGCCTGAGCCGGCTCAGGCGAGAACCAACTGCTAGGTTTGAATGACTTACCAGTTGTTTAGGCGACGCCGATAGTTTAATCTGCTTTGCTGTAGGCGAGTTCCCCCAGGATGTAGGTTGCGTGAACGGCTCGATCGTCGCCCATGATGATTAAACTAAAGGCACGATCGGCAAGTTCTTCCAGCGTTGTTGCGGGTGCCGCAGAATTGCGAAATGCCATGAGCGGCGTCGATCGCAAGTCCAGCACCACAAAATCTGCTTCTTTACCCACCTCGAAATTGCCAATGCGATCGTCCAGACATAACGCTCTAGCGCTGCCCAGGGTAGCGAGAAACAATGCTTGAAATGCAGAGAGAGAGTATTGTCTCAGTTGCGCGACTTTGTACGCTTCATTTGCCGTTTGCAGCATCGAAAGACTCGTTCCTGCACCAACATCTGTGGCAAGTCCTACTTTAATCGGAACGTCGATCGACTTCGCTTTTTCAAGATCGAACAACCCACTGCCTAAGAACAAATTTGACGTAGGACAGAATGCGATCGTGGATTTTGCTTCAGAGAGTCGTTGAAATTCTGCATTTGTCAGTTGTACGCCGTGTGCAAAAATCGATCGCTCTCCGACTAATCCGGCGCGATCGTACACATCGAGATAGCCTTTGCACTCGGGAAAAAGCTCTTTTACCCAAGCAACTTCATTAACGTTCTCTGATAGATGCGTGTGCAGATAAACATCAGGATGCTCTTGCAACAGTTTCCCTGCTAGCTTCAGTTGTTCCGGGGTTGAAGTCGGTGCAAACCGAGGCGACACCGCGTATAACAATCGTTGATTGTGATGCCATTTTTCAATCAGCTTTTTGCTATCTTGATACGACTCTTGGGCCGTATCGGTCAGATATTTCGGTGCATTGCGATCCATCATCACTTTACCCGCAATCATCCGCAGATTTCGACGGCTCGCTGCCTCAAAAAAAGCATCGACTGATGCTGAAAAAACCGCTGCTAAAACAACTGCCGTCGTGGTGCCGTTGCGTAATAGTTCATCAAGAAAAATAGCTGCAACCTGTTCGGCATATTCTCGGTCTTTAAACTTCAGTTCGGTTGGAAACGTATATTGATTCAACCAATCCAAAAGCTGTTTTCCGTAAGCAGCAATCATTCCAGTTTGGGAGAAATGCACGTGAATATCAATAAATCCAGGCATCAACAGCATTCCTGGGTATTCAGACACAGTGATGTCTGAGAACTTCTCTTTCAGGCGATCGTAAGCTCCAAAAGCTTTAACTATTCCGTTTTCTACAACCAGCAGACCATCTGGAACATAGCGAACGCTTTGATTTTGTGCAACATAAAAAGGATCTTCCACAAAATCTAGAAAAGCACCGCGAAACGCTTTAATTGAGTTTTTAGATACAGATAAATTTTGGTTAATTGCCATGTGAAAAATTGTTTGGTTTTGGAGGTTGGCTCAATCCTATTAAAATAATTGCTTGTAATGTCAGATTTGTAAGTTACATTTACTACAAAAATAATTTTAAGACTAATCTAATCGCATTATTACTGCTGCGACGCACCGGCTCGCGATGAGGTATGGTGCGTCGCTAGGAGAAATTCGAGTTGATTTAGAGATTGTCGATCGCGACGCACCGGCTCGGTATCTACTAAGCTCGGGTTTGATATCAATCCTCAGCATCGGGATCGAGTCCCATCGATCGCAGCCACTCCGCTAACTGGGCGAGTTTTCGCTCTGCTTGTTCGGCTTTTTTCCGTTCTTGTTCGGCTCTTTCCCGTTCTTGTTCGGCTCTTTCTCGTTCTTGTTCGACCAGGGTCCGCTCAATTTCAACTTGTTCGGAGCCAGTTAACAGCAAATTCCCCTGCAAATCCCACCACCGCAGCCAAAGAAGTTCTTGATTTTGATAGCTTCCCTGCAACAGTCCCAATTCTACATCTAGTACAGGAATCGGATAGTGACCGCGTGCGTTTGGCTCCATCCTTCGATACACAAAATCTATTAGGTGATAGACCTCTAAATTGCCCGTTTTCATTTCATAAATGCCCTAGTAAAAGATGCGGATAATTCTCTCGTACACCCAAAACTTACCGGGTTTAGTTGTTGTAACGTCAGCGGCCACAGTCAAGGGAGTACGTGAAGCGAAGCTATCCCGAAGGGAATCGCGCTCTTCCTCTCCATTACCGCTAGCAAATTCTAAAGCAATGAACGGAGCCATGTGTTCCCGCCAAAGTACATAAGAACGGCGAAAACCGTCAAGTGTTGCCGGTACATTCGGCACGTAAAACCAATCCGGTGCTTCTGCACCTCGCTCTGGCGGGTCAGTTTCTCGCCAGTAAATGCCGCAATCTTGCCCGATAGCATATTGTCCGTCTGGATGCAGCCGCTCTACAACCGGCCCGATCGAATCTGTCAGAATGATGCTCTGAGGATGCTCCTGAAAATTTTTCACAAATGTACCGTCTTCGTCTGGCAATTGCGTGTGGTCGGGGAATGCAGGAGGCAGATCTGTAGCACTTATTGGCTCGTTCATCGTCTTTTCCGTGCAGTTATTGTTCATTGTACTGCGAAATTTTAGAGCCATCTGATTGGAAAATTTAGCTAATATTCGCTAATATGGAACAGCGATCGTAAAAGGTAAGTCAGATGGTTGTCGCAATTTCTAAAGCAGGATTGGGTACAGGTGCGGCTTTCCTGTCAAATGTGACATGGGAGACTCTGGAAAAGTTGGATGCAGATTTGGCGGAAACTGGGGCGCGCTTAACTTATTTGGATGGGTGTTTAGAAATTATGGCTCCTTTATCTGAGGATCACGAAGAACCTAAAAACACTTTAGGCCAGCTTTTAGAAATTTATATGCGGATGAGAAATATTCGTTTCTACGGGCGCGGCAGTACAACCATCGGGATGAAGGAATTGGGTGCACGGAAAGAACCAGATGAGTCTTACTGTTTGGGTACGCGCAAATCGGTTCCAGATTTGGCGATCGAGATAACAGTGACGAGTGGTGGAATTGATACGCTGGAAATCTATCGTCGTGTGGGAGTGCAGGAGGTTTGGTTTTGGGAGGATGGGGTAATTTCGGTTTATTGCTTGCGTTCTACGGGATATGAGTTGGTGAGTAAGAGCGAACTTTTGCCGGAGTTGGATTTGCGATCGATCGAGTTTTATTCGCGGATGGCGGATCAATATGATGCGGTGAATGCTTTTATGCGATCGATGTAGAAGTTGAGAAGAGCGAGCTTAACAAACTCAGCATTTTGAATTACAGAGACTGTCATAGTGTTAATTGAGTTGAGAAGATTAATGATTAGCTCATCATTAATATTGATTGGCGAACTCTGGCAATTTGTTTAGGGGCTTCCATCTCTTCATAAAGTGTTATTGCTTGATTAAAATACTCCTCACTATCCACTGTATTACCCATTTTTTGATAGGTTAAGGCACGTTGATAGTAAGCCTCAGCTAGGTCAGATTTAGCACCGATTTTATCCAGAAGTTCGATTGATTCTGAATGATGGGAAAGGGCTGTTTCAAATTCTCCCTGTATGCGATAGAGTTCTGCTAGACCATACAAAGCTTTAGCCTTAATCTGAGTATAGTGGCTCTCTTCAGCAAATAAGAGGGCATTGTGGTACATTTCCAAAGATTTTTCTTTTTCTCCTAACTCTTTGTAGGCTTGACCTAAAAAAACCAATCTGTATCCTGTACCACGCGCTCCCAATCTAAAACTTAATTCAGAGCAAACATTTTCAATAAATAATCGTGCTTGCTGACAAAATCCTAAACGTGAGTGTATTAATGCCAAACAAAACCAAGCACCTATTTGCTGCTCGTGCAAATTTGTACAGTTCGACAAAGAGTTAACTTTTTCAAATAACAATAATGCTTCTTCTAATTCTCCTGCTTCTATCTGGCAGAGACCAATGTTAGATAATGATATAATTTCTAGTTCTTTTATTTGGAAATCAACAGCTAAATTGTAGCAATTTTTGTGACACTTGATAGATAAATTAAGAGCGCCTGTTATCCAATAAAAATTACCCAAAGAGTTATAAAGTCTTGTTAAATGAGCTCCAGGAGAAACCCTATTAATTATCTGATTAATTGCAAAAATCATTTCTTGTAACAAACCTAGTCTATAGAACGAGTTAGTAAGAGGTTCGTCTAATCTCCATTTGCTATATCTTTGTCGGACAATGACAGCAGCAGCCTGCTCGATATCATATATCATTATACAATGATGGTAAGCTTCAAAAGCTCTCATTGCGTCTGGGATAGCTTCAATTTTTTTAACACTATCCGTCCAAAAATCTGCTGCTTTTCGATTGGCTTCTTCCCAATCTTCACTATCTCTCAGTCTACTAATTGCCTCTGCCCGAATCACTGGATGCAGCCAATATTCTCCTTTTAAACACTCAACTAAAGACCGACTTCGCAAAGATTCAATCACCCGTCTGCGCTGTCCTTCTGGCACATCCCATAGTAAGCACAATAATCCCTCAGTGGGTACAGTCGGCACATCCTGATAGCGATAACATCCCAAACGGCAGAGGAGTCGATATGCTTCAGGATAAGTTTTTTCGAGACGATTAAACTGCTCTTTAACAAGATTTTCTACAGCTAACTCCACTAATAAATCAGCTTCAACTTTATGTTCTTGCCAATAGGCTACCATCCCTCCATCTCTCTGTATGGGGTCGCATAAAATATTCATCGCCAAGGCATTACCGCCATAAGCCTTGTGCATTTCTTGTATAGTTATCTCATCTATCTCAATATCACGGCGGCTAAAAAAATCATGCCACGCTTTTTCATCAAGGCTAGGTAGCGGGTAATTAGTGACACCTACGCATTCAGCTAAAGGTTCGCGACTGGTAATTAACGTTACTGACTGTACCGAATAATCAGCCAAAACTCGCAATAAATCCACATAGCTGCGATGGGGTTCAATAAATCTGCCTTGTCCATCTAGCGCGGGTTCCAAATTATCAATTAATATCCCTACTCGGCGCGTCTGAAGTTGGCGTTTCAGTCTTCCAAGGGTAACTCCAAACTCGCGGCCAGGTTCTTCCTGAAAGTCCCGCTTCAGCCATTCTTCAATCACGCTTTCAACCAGGGTAATATTTTCTTTCTCCTTTGCCATTAGCAATTCCAGTATTAAGTCAAAACCCTGAGACTTGAGATATTCCTGGGCTAAAGTTGTTTTGCCCACACCTCCTGGTGCTTGGATGAGGATAACTTTTGCGCCTTGGTTGATGCGGGTGTTAAGGTGCGCGATCGCCCCTTCCCGTCCCACAAAATCAGTATAAGTAGGTGCGGAGGGAGTAGGGACAGGAGTAGGGACTGGGGGAGAGGCGATCGAAACTTTGTTGTAGTAACGCTCTACCACAGCTTGCACATTATCTCTGTTGACAGTTTCTCCACATAACTGCTTCAAGCGTTTCCATAATTCATAAGCAGCCTGCTTAATACTATCGCCGTCATAGTTGGTATTTTGTCCAATTTGCTTGTAAGTTTGACTATCTTTACCCTTCCATGCCTCTTTCAAGATAGTAGTTTCAATGGTACTCAAGGTTTTGAGCGTATTAGCCATCAGTTGTGAATTGATAAAATCCAAAGCCTGAGCGATGTTCATAGGTCTCTAGAATGCTAAGTAGCAACCTGCAATAACAACTATAACTGACTTTAATTGACTTTGATTGACTTTTTCAAAATTTCACCGTACATAAACTAACTAACTTTGGGCTACTGACATTCAAAAAATTGAGCCTTAATATCAAGTTATTAGGTTGAGTTAAATCAACCTAAAGATCAAAGTAAGTAAAAAAGAATCGCAAAAATTATGTCTAATGAATTTTTGACCCCATTCGATTCAAATGGACTTAACTTAGCCTTGAATCGGGTTCAATCCCAGTTGCAGACGTTTTTTACTTCACCCAATGCCTTGCAACAATTGGGTCAAGTCTTTGATATCACGAATCCAAACGCTGCTCATAGCCTGATTCAAAGCGGCGCGGCTGGCAATCTTGAGAATATTATGCCACATTTCCAAATTCTCACAGATACAGCCATGAAGGGAGCGCAAGCAGCTTTTTCTGAGACTCAGGATACCATTTATTTAGCACAGTCCTTGCTACAGGGTGACAGCCTGAAAGTTCAAGAGGTTCTGATTGAGGAACTAGGCCACAAGTTTGATACTTTGCTCAATCCGGGTGGGGATACTTCTGGGGATGAGGGAGAGTTATTTAAGGACGTTGTTTTAGGTTTACCTCTGAGCCAGCCAGAGTTGTTACGGATTCAGACAGAGAATGACTTCGGCACTGTTGTTGTCGATAATCAAGTTATCCCGGTTGAACAAGCCCAGAATAGCACAGATGTGACCGGAGATGGTAAAGCTGATGCTATTGTGGCTAATGAAGATGGTGTTTATGTCAGGCGTTCTAATGGTAGCAAATTTTTACCGAACGAAAAATGGATAGACATTCCTTTTTGGGGATCGATAGGAACAGGGTTTGCTGATGTAACGGGAGATGGTAAAGCTGATGCAATAGCATCTAATAACGATGGCGTTTATGTCAGACGTTCTGATGGCAGCAAATTTTTACCGAACGAAAAATGGACAGATATTGGTTATTGGGGAACGAAAGGAAGCTGGTTTGCTGATGTTACGGGAGATGGTAAAGCTGATGCAATCGTATCTAATGACGATGGTGTTTATATCAGACGTTCTGATGGCAACAAATTTTTACCTAATGAAAAATGGACAGACATTGGTTATTTGGGATCGAAAGCAGCCGGATTTGGTGATGTAACGGGGGATGGTAAAGCTGATGCAATCGTATCTAATGACGATGGTGTTTATAAAGGTGTTTATGTCAGACGTTCTGATGGCAGCAAATTTTTACCTACCGAAAAATGGACAGACATTGCTTATTGGGGCACGAAAGGAACTTGGTTTGGTGATGTAGCGTTAACTGGAACAAGTTTGACTCCGCCACCACCACCTGGTTACTACCGCGAGATTTCTTCATTAAGCGAAACTCAGTGGGATCAGCAAAGTGGAGATAATAATCAATTTGAGCAGTATCCTTTGGGGGGTGGAGGAGATCAACGAGGGAAAACAGACGATCGGATTGAGCAGATTTACACCGATCTTTCTAATACTATCTTTGGCTATCGAGTACCCATGAATACTGGCTATGCTTATGACCAAAGCTATTACTCAGGTTATGGAACTTGGCACGCAGGGCTTGATATGGGAGCAAATAATGGCGCAACAATTAAAGCTGCAATTGGAGGAAGAGTGACATGGACAAGTGGTTCAGGAGATGGTAATATTTTTGTAGGAATTAACTCTGATGATGGTCGTCAATGGGTTTATGGTCATTTGAAGTCTGCAAGCGGTTTATCGAATGGTAAACGAATCAATGCTGGTGAAACTGTTGGTATTGTCGGCGCTCAAAATCATTTGCATCTTGAAGTCGAAAACGGTCAAGCTTATGGCGGTACACAAGGAGCTATGACAAATCGAGGCACACTACTAGGTGTTACCGTAAGTCCACTTATGGCTTATTGGCAATGGCGCAACCGATAGTAATGTATTTACAACTAATATAGCAATCCCAAAGTTGTAGGGTGCGTCACCTTACCATTTTTTGCCAAAACGATCGATTATCATAGGTGACGCACCGGAAATTTGTTGGTAATCAAATAGCGATTGCGCCTCCCCTACCATCCCCTGTAGCAGAAGAAACGCGATCGCACTTCTTCAACAATCTCGACAGCACATCATGGGATGAAAAGCCGACTTACACCCATATAAGTATTAATATCAAGCACAATTTCAACCAGACGAACTGCACAACGCTGCCGATATTCAGAGTCATTCAACAAGCGATCGGCATCGCCAATAGTAATCACGGGGAGTGATGTAGAAGTAATTTCCTCGCGCATCACTTGTTCCAGAGAGTTTTCGCCCTTCATACTCCGATTCGCCGTCAAGAGAATCATCTGGTTTGATTGAGCTAACCGCCAAACAACGCGATGTCACTATTGATTGGTAGGCTCATTTCGTCAAAGGTGATAAATCGAATGAGTACCCAATCTAGCCAGCAGCTACTCAAAATGCTACCTGAGAGAAGTACGGCGTGTCCTCTCAAATTATGATAGACCAAAAAATTCATGGCTGAGACTTGAATTTGGCCTTGGCTGCTTGAACTTTTGCTCGAATCGCTTCTTCACCAGGTTTTGGTGGCTGGGCCGCAATTCTAGCAATCAGATCGCGATTTTTTTCTTCATAATATAGCCTAAGTTCCTCCGCTTCCTTAAGCACCATTTGATACTCAGCTTCAACATCGGCGCGATTGGCCTCAATATACGCTAAAGCTGCATTAATTTGTTCTTCTGTAAGGTCAAACAATCCTCTGATAAACTTAGGTGGATTTGAGCCGTCACATAGTCCATGATGTCGTAGATGGTAATGCGCGTACCTGCGATCGTCAGTCCTCTTTCTGTACGGATGATAGCTGTTTGTTTGTCGGATATGCTTGTCATGCCTCTAACCTCCTAGAAGTTATTTCTATATTAGAATAATTCTCAAAACTCTTGCAACAATCATTGGTTTTTGGTTTGTTGACGCTTACCCTGAGAGTAAGGTGCGTCGCTCATCGATTGTCGATTTTCATTGAGGATTTAAGGGCGGCGATCCACCCGGTTTCTGACTTCTCACAGACTCTAAGAAACCGCTGGGGGGGTGACAAAGAGACCTAAGAGCTAGGCCTAATCTGAGTTACAGCCCTCATCCCCCGTTGATAAAAGTGGCGCTTATTCGGGGTT
>NZ_SRRZ01000009.1 GCF_013179805.1 Microcoleus asticus IPMA8
ATTGACCACTGGTATCGTTTTTTAAAGCAACGCCTACATTGGACTGTACCAAAGCTGAGTACCCCTAAGCAATGTGAGCGCTGGAGTGATTTGATGCCTCTGATGACTTGGGAGTTGTGGTTAGCCCGTGATATTGTTGCGGATAACCCTTTACCTTGGCAAAAGTCATCAGACAAAATGACCCCTGGAAGGGTTGCCCAGGCGATGGGAAGCATTTTTGCAGTGATTGGTACTCCAGCCCAACCACCCAAACCTCGCGGAAAGTCTCCAGGCTGGAAGACCGATCAACCACGTAAACGTAGAATTCGCTACCCCATAGTTAAAAAAACTACAACCAAGCCCCGCAAAGAGCAATCAGAATCTCCTTAGTAGTGTAGATTTTCAGATCTGAAGTCTATTTATTTTCAACTCACCTTTGCTGAGTCTTTTCTTGCTGCCTAGTCTAAACTCCAGATCCAAACCTGCCCCACTCTTAGAGAACTCTCGCAGCTCAAAACATCCATTCACTACGACAGCCGGAAATTCCAAAAACAATGTCTCCCAAAAACCCTTGACTTTTTAAATCAAATGTGTATTGAAAGACAAGACGAACTCAACATTTGGGAAAGCTTAAACAGCATTGCTTCCTAGCAGAAATTAGGCAGATTTCCTTGCCCAAAACAGAAGCGAAACATTTGCGAGCAATTGCGAGATAAAATCACCCCAAAAATCACCCGCGAATGCTCCGCCACATCCGTGAAAGCAATCACGAAAGCAATTAAGACATTGCCTGAGCGATATAATCAAAATAAGGAGCTGCTTCCTTAGCATCATCCTGATTGAGCAAAGCCAAAGAAGCTTCCTTCAAACAGCGGATAGCTTCGACCATGCCCGGAACAGGAACGCCGAGAGAATTATACATTTCCCGAACGCCAATCAAACCGATGCTCTCGATCGGCTCCTTGTCACCCGCCAAGATACCGTAGGTAATCAGGCGCAAGTACCAGCCGTAGTCGCGCAAACACAAAGCCCGTTCGCGCTGGCCGTAAGCATTGCCCCCAGGAGAGATAAAATCAGGTCGTTTTTTCCAGAGTTTTTTACTAGCTTCTTCAACAATTTTCTTCTCACTGTCAGACAGCGCAGTAGCAATACGCACCCGCTGTTGTCCGGTTTTAAAGAAATCATTGATACTTTGGAGTTCGCCGGTACTGGGATAACGAAGTTCGTCGTCGGCTTGGAGAATTAATTGGCTAACTACGCTCATTGTTATTCAAATTTGAGGATAACATTAATAAACATTCCCATCAGTTGGCGACGGGATTCTTGGTTCGCAGACTTGCCTTGCTCCTAACATTTATCAATCCTAGAAGTAGAGGGTAAATCTCCCCAAGCGTTATGCTTGATGTTCAAGCCAGTTTCCTTGTGTTCCAGGGTACTGCGGGAAAAACTCAAAAATTGCGAGTGAGAGTTTGGATGTCGGCAGACACTTTGACTGTTTAACGAGTTTTTGCTACATCGCCCCAACAGCCTATCGCACCGACGGGATCGAGGCAACTCGCGACAAGCTCGACTCCCCGGTTGAAGCTTGGCTTTAGCAGCAAGACGTTCAGCAGCAGGAAGACAGCCTGCAATTGAGCTTGAGTGCGATGGCTTGCGCCCCGCTTCTTCGCTACGACTTATCTCAGGAAAGAGAGAGCGATATTGCATTACCATATTAAATCCTACCACGACTACTTGTGACCAAATCTAAATTCCCCACCCCAAACTCGACGAAATTGGCAAACCCTTGCCAGCAAGGTCAACTGATTGAGATAGAGATTACCGACTTGACAGACACCGGCGACGGAGTTGGTCGTTTTGGTGAGTTAGTAGTGTTTGTGCCCGATACCGTGACTGGCGATCGAGTCCTTGTTCGCCTCGTGCAAGTCAAATCCACCTATGCTACAGGCAAGCTGGACACACTTCTCGAAACCTCCGAACACCGCATCCGAGCTAACTGCATTGTCGCTGACAAGTGCGGTGGCTGTCAGTGGCAGCACGTAGACTATCAATATCAGCTTGCAGCCAAGCAAAATCAAATCATTCAAGCCTTAGAACGGATTGGCGGATTTAGCAATCCGCAAGTTGATGAAATTTTAACGGGAAAAATCGAGGGATTTCCCCAATTTTTGGGATACCGCAACAAAGCGACTTATCCCGTGGCAATATCTGCAACAGGTCAAGTCCAAGCAGGTTACTATCAAAAAAGCACTCACAAATTAGTCAATCTCAATCAGTGTCCGGTGCAAGACCCGCGCCTCAATCCTTTGTTAAAAGAAGTTAAAGAAGACATCCACTGGCGGGATTGGCCAGTCTACGACGAAAAGAAACATACAGGAGAATTGCGTCACTTGTCCTTGCGGATCGGACGGCGCACTGGCGAGATGCTGCTAACTTTAATAGTTCGCACTGGAGAGTTGCCGGGACTCGAAGAGCAAGCATCAGAGTGGCTGAAACAATATCCTCAACTGGTAGGTGTTTGTTTGAATATAAACCCCGCTCAAACTAATGTGATTTTTGGTGCGGAAACTCGCTGCATTGCGGGTCGTTCTTATCTGCGAGAAAGATTTGCTGGGATGAATTTTCAGCTAAGAGCCGATACTTTTTTCCAGGTAAATACAGAGGCTGCTGAAGCGTTGTTAGAGGTGATGGTAGGGGAATTGAATTTGCAGGGAGATGAGATTTTGGTTGACGCTTACTGTGGCATTGGTACTTTTACTTTACCCCTGGCAAAACAAGTAAAAATAGCCATAGGTTTAGAAGTGCAAGCGGCGGCGATAGAACAAGCCACATTAAATGGTGAGTTAAATGACGTGAGAAATGTCGAGTTTCAGGTGGGAACTGTAGAGAGTTTGCTGCCATCCTTGGGATTAACACCGGATATTGTGCTGCTAGATCCGCCGAGGAAAGGGTGCGATCGCGCGGTTTTGGAAGCTATCAAGGAAATCAAACCAAATCGCATTGTTTATGTTAGCTGCAAGCCTGCTACTTTGGCTCGCGACCTGAAGATTTTGTGCGAAAAGGGGGATTATAAGTTAGCGCGAGTGCAGCCGGCGGATTTCTTTCCTCAGACTTCTCATGTTGAGTGTGCGGCTTTTTTGGTCAGGTGAATGAAAGGGCGATCGAGCCACTAGACTTAGTGTATCAATTTTTGATTGATAGGGAAACCGCAGATGCAACGCAGATAATTTAAATATTTGTTGCGAATGTATGCAATTTAAGCCGAGTGAGTAAGTGAGTACAACTAGATATAAGCTGGAGGCGCGGGTTGGGCAACAGAAGCAGCGTTTGCTATCTTAAAATACCGTTTCAAACTATCGGGTTCGATCGCATTGTAGCGCTTTCTAAATCTGAAAATATTGCTTCGCCGCGCGTGATGGCAAAAGTGGGAATGCAGTACGAACAGAAGATCGATTGCTGGGGTGCAAACTAGATCCAGTCCGGCCTGAATCGCGGGGAGTCCAGAAGTATAGAATAGAGGTTGCGGAACCGGCACACCGCCCGATCGCTCGCCCCCAGCAATTTGTTACCCTAAAATTAGAATCTTCGCTCCCTCAACTCCCTCCCATGAACAACGCTTCTCCACTGATTCAAACCGTCACACCCGAACGCTGGGCCGGCTTTAGTATGGACTTTATAGGGGCGGGTTACACGGGTCTGTTGGTCAAAAACGGCCGCGTCGTGCGTACCCTAAAATCCGGCCGGCATTTCAGCTTCGCCCTTCCCCTGCTGGAACAATCTCAAATTGTCATAGTAGACACCAAACTCCGCAATTTGGAGGTGCAGTCGCACGGAGATTTTTTGTCTAAGGATCGATTTTTAATTGATGCTACTCTGACTGTTATTTATCAAGTTATAGATCCGAAACGAGTAGCTTTGGAATTGTCCGATCCTATAGCTGTTTTAGCAAGTGCAGTTAAGGATTGTATGGGATTAGCGATCGGGCAAATACCCCTACAACAGCTTATCAGTCAAGGACGGCTGTTGCTGCGCCAAAATTTGCTCGATCGCGTCCAAGATTTTTATACTCTAGGTTTTAACTTAGAAGACGTGCGAATTGGCGATGTCAGCTTTCCCGAAACCAACGGAGTTATTCGCCAAGTTGAGGGAATGAGTGCCCGACAGGAAGCAGAAAATGCCGCCGCCCTGCAAATGAGAATTGCCGAAGCCGGCCGACCCATTGTTCCTCAATCTCCCGTACAGCAGTTAAACTTAATTTCAGGTAATTCTCCTGCGAGTCTTCCAGCTTCAGACACAGCAGCAGGGTTCGATCGAGATTTACAACAACTGACAGAACAACTTGCTCAAAACAGTCTCCCTCCTGGGAGAAATCCTCCCCAACTTGCACCAACCGTACTCGCAAGCAGCGATCGCAAAACAACTGCATATTTAATCTACAAACTTTCTGGAGAAGCGATCGCCCTAACAGCCAATCCCTTTACAATTGGACGCGAACCAACCAACACATTAGTATTACAAGATCCGCAAAGTTCGCGCTACCACGCTCAAATCCGCCGCGCCACTGACGAACTTGGTAAACAGCGATACCAGCTTGTCGATAGCGGCAGTTCCAACGGCACTTTTGTGGGTGGGCAGAGGCTGGCTGCTAACGAGCCTTTTTGGCTGCCAAATGGCTGCGAAATTGCGATCGGCGACCAAAAATGGATTTTTCAAAATTCGTGAGTGAGAGATATGAAGATTTTTTTAAACAGCAGATAAATACAGATAAATCCCATCGGCGTTCATCTGTGTTTATCTGCTGACATCTGCGGTTAAAAAATCCCAATTTAAGTAACTTGCTTTAATCACGATCTACAAGTAATAGATGCCGAATCAACCGTCAACAATATGAATGTTTTTTTAAACCGCCGATCGACGCATATCAACACAGATTAATTCCATTGGCTTTCATCTGTCAGGTTTCTGTAGGGGCGTTGTCAAGAGTCCCCGCCCTTCCGACACAGCTTGACAAATCCCTCCGACCCAATTCCCTATACTCCCAGGTAGAAGTCTCTTCCCAATCTTAGGGGGGATATCTCCACAAGCATTTCGAGCGAGAATTTGTCAAGATTGAAAATATAAGTAGAGGACAACCCCATGAACTTTTCTATACAATCTGTTTACAACTGGTACCGCGACACCCTCCGCAACCCCAAATACCGCTGGTGGATTATTCTGGGAACCCTGGCATATCTGGTAAGCCCGATCGACATTGCCCCAGACTTTCTCCCCGTCGTCGGACAAATTGACGATGTGGCGATCGCAGTCTTGCTGATTTCCGAAGTGTCCCAAATGGCGATCGACTACTTTAAATCCCGCCAAACAGAGACAGCTTCAGCATCCGAAGCCACCGGTGCCAATTATTCTGAAGCCAAAGGCAGCACCGTTGACGTAGATGCAGTTTCTGTAAAATAATTGCCAAAAATAATCGAGCGCTACAACCCCGACTTCTTCAAGAAACCGGGGTTTTTGTTTTTTAAATGGCAACTGCTCAGATCGTGCTCTAAAGCTGGTAATTTTAACTATGGTCAATCTGTGTTAACAACAAATTTTTATAGATGAAGTTTAGTGAAATAGTACAAAAACTTAATTTAGCCACCAGTAGCAGCCTCACAGCGTCGGTTGCTACCGATCCAGAAATTACTGGCCCTGCCCCAGTTGATGAAGCTCGATCGGGCACAATCAGTTACATAGAAGGTGCTAAATTTGCCTCTCATACAGCCTCGACAAATGCTTCTGCTTTAATTTTGCCCTTAGATGAAAGCCTCCAAGCTCAATGTGACGATCGCAATATTGCTTGGATTGCCGCAGCAGATCCGCGATTGCTGTTTGCTGAAACGATCGCCATTTTTTATCAACCGTTTCGCCCAGCATCCGAAATTCATCCCTCAGCCGTCGTTCACCCCTCAGCAGAAATTGGTGAAAATGTCTATATCGGCCCCCACGCCGTTATTCAAGCAAAAGTCAAAATTGGCAGCAACGTTTGCATTCATCCAAATGTCGTAATTTACCCAGATGCGGAAATAGGCGCCGGCACAGTTTTGCACGCTAATTGTGTCATTCACGAACGTACTCGCATCGGGGCAGATTGCGTGATTCACAGCGGTGCGGCGATCGGCAGCGAAGGCTTTGGGTTCGTGCCGACAGGCACAGGATGGGTGAAAATGGAGCAGTCTGGCTGCACTGTATTAGAAGAGGGCGTTGAGGTTGGCTGCAACAGCACGATCGACAGGCCCGCTGTCGGAGAAACCCGCATCGGCCAGAATACAAAAATCGACAACTTAGTACACGTAGGTCATGGCTGTCAAGTAGGAAAAAATTGCGCGTTTGCCGCTCACGTTGGCATGGCTGGCGGAGTAAAAATTGGCAACAATGTAATTTTGGCAGGTCAAGTGGGAATTGCCAATCAAGCCAAAATCGGAGACGGGGCGATCGCCACTGCTAAAGCCGGAATTCACAGCGACGTGCCCGCAGGTGCGATCGTGACGGGCATTCCAGCAATTCCCCACAAACTATTTCTCAAAGCCACAGCAATCTACAACCGCTTGCCGGAAATGTACCAGTCTCTGAGGCAAATTCAGCGCAAGCTCGATCGATAATCAATTGGCAGTGGGCAGTAGTCAGTTGGCAGTTGGCGTCAGTAGTCCTTAGTTAACAGTTAACAGTTAACAGTCAACATTCAACAGTATTATAGTTGCAACCCATTAAATGTGGAATAGTATAACTAACCTGCGACTGCTGTCGCCGTCAATACCAGCTATTGTCAAAATAATCTTGTTTTTCTCAACTTGGATTGTTGTGTGGCTTCCCGCAGCGATTGTCCTCAAATGGCATCCGCCCCAACCCCTAGGAAACAAAAAACTACCTTTACTAGCTTCCCTCTACGTGATTGTCCCCTTCATTTTATGGGCGACAACTTGGATCGAAAACACGTCTTTTACTAACTGGGGTTGGGAATTGCAACCCGCAGTTTTGATGTCATTACTGCGGGGATTAGGATTAGGAATAATCAGCTTAGTAATTTTATTCGGTCTGCAATTAACCGCAGGCTGGATCGAGCTACGAAAAAGCGAAACTTCCACCGAAACAGTCGAAAAAAAAATTAATTTTTGGACTTTAATTTTTAACCCTGCTAGTCTGCTGACTCTGTTATTAGCACTGTGGATTAGCGCCACAGAAGAGTTAATCTTTCGCGGCTGCTTGCAAACAATCCTCCAGCAAGATTACTCAGTGCTAATCGCAGCAGCGATCGCCAGTTTCATTTTTGCGATCGCCCACCTAATTTGGGCCGCCAAAGAAACTCTACCGCAACTGCCCGGATTGTGGCTGATGGGGATGGTTTTAACATTAGCCCGCATCGCCGACAATGGCAGTTTAGGATTGGCGATCGGCATTCACGCAGCTTGGATTTGGGGTATAACTACCGTAGATACAGAAGGCGCAATTAAACCCACAGGCCGCGCACCGGAATGGATTACAGGAATAGCAGCAAAACCCCTAGCCGGTGTCGCCGGAATTTTGTTATTGCTAGCAACAGCAGCCGTACTGTTCTTAATTAAAAATTAAAACCTAATACACCAAACCCCTTTAAAATTACCTCTTCTCTTCCTCTCTTCCTCTCTTCCTCTGCGCCCTCTGCGGTAAAAAAAGATTAGATTCAATCAAGCGAGAACTAAAACCACAAAAAACACAGATAACACAGGCATTAATCTGCGTTAATCGGCGGTTAAAAATCAGACATTAATTCAAATGTCGATCGATCGTCACAATCGAAACCGGATTCAGCGCGTCAAAACGAGTTGAATTTCCCCCAGCCACAGAACGAGATAACTGCACTTGCAGAATTCGGTAACTCCAGTGCGGTTCCCGGCGCACCCGATCGCCCATCCAGCTCAAAACAGTAGCAATATCCTCAAAAGCATCCAAAGCCAGGACGATCGAGCCTCCAGGAAGCAGCCGCAGCGCGCAAACACCCAAAATTTTAGTCAACCCTCCGCCACTACCGCCAATAAAAATCCGGTGCGGAGGACGCAAGCGGTGCAAAATTTCCGGGGCAGTTCCATAAATCGAAAACACATTTTGGAGCCCAAAACGGCCGTAGTTGAACTCGATCGCAGAAGTACCAGAAACCGTTTGTTCGATCGCATACACCTCAGACTGCGGGAATAAACGAGCAATTTCGATCGACACAGAACCGTTACCAGCACCCACATCCCAGACAACTTGTCCCGGTTGCAAAGCCAATTGTGCCAAAACCAACACCCGCACTTCCCGTTCCACCGTCAAACCAGGCTTGTCGCCACAACCGATAAAAGCTGCATCCGGTATTCCCAACAAAGGCAACTTTTCCAAATCCAAAGGTTCCGTCCCCGCCGGGGACTCGCGCAGCATCACAACCACGCTCAGCGGTGCAAAAGACTCTCCCAGTAAAGCTGACAGAGAACGCAGGCCCACCCGCTCGTCAGCAGAACCCAAATTTTCGCAAACCCAAAACTCGTAGCGTGTAGGCAAATCTAGAGCTTTTACCCAATTTGCCAGGGCCGCCGGAGTATGAGTTTCGTCGGCGAGCACTGCAATTTTCTCGACACCGAGCTTGAGTTTGGCAGTCAGTTCCTCAAAATAACGTCCTTGAGAACCCACAAAATGAGCGTCTTGCCAAGGGATTTGCAAGCGATTAAAAGCCAACTGCACAGAACTGACGTGGGGGTGAAAAGTCAATTTTTCTGCCGGCAATTGGGCAATTAATAACTTTCCCCAGCCGTAGAACAGCGGGTCGCCGGCTACTAAAATTACAATGAGTTGAGACGAGGGGGTAGAGGGGGGCGAAAAAGTCCCTGGAGCTGGCTCTAAATTCGCATCAGTCGCCAACCAGCGCTTAATTTCTAGAATTGCCGCCGTCAAATCTTCCAACACCCAGATCTCGCAGGAATGGTGCGGGAAATAGCTCAAATGGCGATCGCTCCCTATTAGCAGAGCGGCCATTTCTACAACCTGCCGCGCCGATTCCCTCAGCCCAGCAGCTCCATCTAAACCTATACCAACAACGTGTACTGTCACTTTTTAAGCAAAAAGTAAAAAACCAGAATTACTGATTTTTCCTGGTTTTTCATAAATTTTTTCCTTGACTTTACTGTCAAACAAAAATAATTAAAGCATTTAATAGCAATACTTCGGACAGTTTGTGATTGCCAACCGTAGAATAAGGGTTTCAAGGCTCCCAGGCAAGTTCGCTACCAACGAAAAATCGAGGGTTTCAGCCTAAGAACTAAAAACAGTCCGGACTATTGTAATAGGCAATATCCTGACTATTGTCACAGGGGAGAGGGGGAGAGGGGGCGAGATAGTGGAAGATGGGGAGAGTGGGAGATGGGAAAAAATCTTCCTTCTTCCTTCTTCCTTCTTCCTTCTTCCCTCTTCCTTCTTCCTTCTTCCCTCTTCCTTCTTCCTTCGTTAAAACTCAAAAACAGGCCAGTCCGGTTGCCGGACATAGGTGGCCATGTCCTCAAACTTCCGCAGTTCCACTCGGTGTACGGACTGTTCTTGCGGCGTGTCCAGCCATTGCTCGTTTAACTCAGACAGCAAAGTGCACAAGCGAGCGCGGTCTAGGTTCGGCCCGGTGTCCCCAAAATAAGCCAGAGTAATGTGTGCCGTAAAATGATATTGCTGTTCGATTCCTAAAGCAATTAAATCGGGATTTTGATAGATCGATCGGCGCAACTCAAGAATTTGCTTGTAAGAGTTTTCGTCCGTCGGTGCCAAACAAACACCCACAGCTCTAGTCATCACCATCAACCCCAGCACTATCCAGCGAATGGGAGGGCCGCCCGCCAAGGGTTTGCAGGCGGCAAAACGATCGGCCATGCGCGAGCGCAGTTGCTCCTCAAATTCTGGATTTTGATCGGAGGCATCTCGAAAAGCGCTGCTCCAAATCAAATCGGCTACGGTTAAATGGAAGCTATCAGGAGGCAGTGCCACGAGCGCACCCTCCGCTATTTCCTGCAATAGCCGTTGTTGGATCGAGTGCAAATTACTATAAAGTGCAGCATTTTCTGCATCTTCCCCAGCAGGTGGCGTAATCACCGAATAACCCGGAAAAGGTACAGGATATCTGTGACCGGCTTCGTCGGGCTTAAACTTTGGAGATTCCTGAATGTGTTCCACCTGGGACTTGTAGGAGTCCAGCAGCGTCATTCGCGCCACCCGATTTACGTAAGCTTGATAAGTATCATCCAATCTTGATTTCCTCGCGGTGACAAACTCCCACACCAAATTTTATATTATGCTGCGGGCTTCCAACAGTCCAATTCAGGATATGTTTGACTTGCGGAACGTGCAACTCTGATTTTTTGGGCTACTGAGCGTTTTTCATGCAAATTTACCTGTTTTGGGGGGAAGACGACTTTGCGATCGCGCAAGCTGTGACAAGTTTGCGCCAAACTGTCCTCGACCCCAACTGGGCTAGTTTTAACTATGACAAAATTATTGCCGATCGAGCCGACGCTGTGGTCGAAGGGCTCGATCGAGCCTTGACGCCCGCCTTCGGTACCGGCAGCCGTTTTGTCTGGCTGGCAAATACGACTGTAACTCAGCAGTGCTCTCCAGAACTGTTAGCGCAATTTGAACGGACGCTGCCGGTGATTCCCCCTACCACCGTGTTGCTGCTGACATCCGTCAAAAAACCCGACAGCCGGCTCAAATCTACCAAGTTACTTGTCCAGTCCGCCCAAGTGCGGGAATTTTCGCCGATTCCGCCTTGGAATGACAAAGAATTAGCTCAGCGCGTGCGCCAAGTCGCCGGCGAAATGAACGTCAAATTGACCGCCACGGCGATCGAACTTTTGGCGCAATCCATTGGCAGCGATACCCGCCAGCTATACAGCGAACTGGAAAAATTGCTGCTGTTTGCGGGCAACCGCAGCCAACCTCTGAACCCGGAGGAAGTTGCCGCACTGGTGCACTGTCACGCCCAGAATACCTTCCAGCTAGCCGATGCGATTCGCGAGGGCAATACCTCCGCCGCTTTGGATTTATTGGCCGGCTTAACTGGCCGCAGCGAGCCTGGTTTGAGGATTGTGGCTGGCTTGACTGGTAAGTTTC
Organism: Microcoleus asticus IPMA8; assembly: GCF_013179805.1. Lineage (GTDB taxonomy): Bacteria > Cyanobacteriota > Cyanobacteriia > Cyanobacteriales > Microcoleaceae > Microcoleus > Microcoleus asticus. The sequence goes on from NZ_SRRZ01000009.1 coordinate 11,116, forward strand.
GGATTTGGCTGTGGGTAAAGGCGATGATCCAAGCTGGCGATCGCGATGATAAAATTGCTCAAGCTCTAGACCTAGGCAATCCGAAACGAGTATACTATTTTCGTCAAGAAGTCAAGAACGCCAGCTTAGAAAAACTGCAAAAAAGTTTGCCTTTGCTGCTAGACTTAGAAGCTTCTTTAAAGCGGGGCCGGGAAGAAATCTCAACCCTGCAAACCAAAGTTATAGAACTTTCTAGCTTGTTTCGCTGATGCGCGACAGGGCACAGGATCGGCCCCTTACTGTAAATTTTTACAAAAATTTCGATAGCGGCTATGTGCTTGATACCGGCTCGCGGGCCCAAAGGTCAATAGATACTAGAAATACTCTCAGAATGCCAAAGTAGAAGTTAATGTGGTAAATAAATATTGTCCGCCGAATGCCGATCGGTTAATATTATTTGCCGGCTCTCCACCCCCCCCCAAAAAAGAGCGCTACCCATGACACAACAGAACCCGCGGGAACTGCTCAAGCAAGGCGATCCAAAAGCGATCGCATCTAGCATCAACCGTACACTCAAACCCAAAGGCATCAACGCCGATGTGACGCGGGACAACGGCTGCCTCCACATAATTCTGGAGGCAGACAAAGTACCGGATCAAATGGTATTGGTCGATTTCATCCGCACCGGCATGACGAAGCTGGGACTCGAATCAATTCACACTGTCAAGGTTTACGGGCGTCGAACAGGTGACGGATCGCCTGCCTGGGAAGATGAAATCGATCTGATGCCTGCGGAGCCAATGCCTTACGCCTTGGATAGTAGAATGCCTGACGACTCTGTAGGTTTAGATGATGTCGAGCCAGAAGGCGAAGACTATTATCAAGAAGGAGAATTCGATCGAGATGACGATGAGGAAGACGAAGACGTAGACGAAGATCAAGCCCCGCCTCCGAAAAAACAATTCCCCAAATGGGTAATACCTGTGGGTATCTTAGTACCTCTGGCGGTGATCGCAGGGCTTTTCTTTACTAAAACTTTCCCCTTCGGCGACTCGAACCCAGAACCGAACCCCCCCGAAGCTGCTTCCCCTTCCCCGAAACCCGCATCTCCGGCTTCTAAAGCCACCGCACCCTCTCCAGCCGCATCTGGGCGCGCCCCACAGGCAGCCACTCAGACCCCCGCAACCGCTCCCAATGCTGCTGCGCCCGCAAGCCCAGCTCCGACATCTCCACCACCCAAAGCTGCACCAGCATCTCCGGCGCCTAAGGCAGCCTCTCCGGCGCCAACAGCCGCCGCGCCTAAGCCTGACTCTTGGAGGGAAGCCGTTAACACAGCTCAGAAGGCAGCAATTTCGGCCCAGACGGCTCAGTCTCAAAATGAGTGGATCGCAGTAGCAAGCGAGTGGCAGCAAGCGGTTAAGCTCATGAGAGCCGTACCCTCAACCAGCCCGAACTATCAAAAGGCTCAGCAAAAAGCGGCAGAGTATCAGGCTAATCTGATTGTTGCCAACCGCAGGGCGGCAGCAGCGCCTTAAGAGTTTTGAGTTTTGAGTTTTGAGTTGAATACTGGATGTGCTAAAAGTCAAAAGTCAAAAGCCAAAAGTAAAAAATCTTGTTTTTACTGAAAGCTTTCTTACCTTTTGACTTTTTTCAATTTTCGTGACATATTCCTAAACCAACTGAGTACAGTATGGTTTAAGGTTCTCAGGAAGTCCTCAAGAGTCCATAGGATATTAGCTGTTAAATCAATTCTTTCTTGGTAGTTTACTTTGATACAATCATCCTTAAACTCTAAGATCGTTGCAGCATATTTTAGGGGAACTGGTATAACTCAAAAAACACAGCAACAACCCGGTTTATCAAAGCAACCGGGTTACTAAACACAGAGCTTGGGTTAAATCTGTTCTTCCTGTTGATTAAAACACTGAATTCCTTGATTTTCTTCGACGCGAGCAACAGCATCTTTGGGAATATTGAGGATGCCTGTAAATGGATCTTGACTTGATTTCAAAGCTTGTTCCTTGTTTTTGCGATCGGCAATTTCGCGCTGCAACTTGTCAATTGTCCGTTGAAAACGAGCGGCTTGTCTGAGCATTTCTTGTTCCGAAAAATCCAGCAAGTGAATCAAATTAGCAACTTGATATTCCAGTAATTGGTTTTCGGTAACATTGTTAATTGTAACAATGTTATTAGCATTATTTGAAGATTCAAAAATATTTTTTTCGTCAAAAACAGACAATGCTGTTTTGACACTAAGTGCCAAAGTTTTAAACATTTCAGCCGTGCTTTGGGGAATTTTAACTTTCAGGAACATCACTACCGCAAACAAACTTCCTGACGGCAGAAGTCCCCCAAATCCCAAGACAGACTTGACTTGGTAGGGGACAATTAAAGAATTTTGCTCAGGAATAAAGGGGCTGCCTTTTGCCTCTGATACGTGAAAAATATTTAATACTGCGGGTTCTAATTGCAGGAACCTTTCTCGCTCAATTCCGACGAATGTAGGAATGTCTAAACCAAACTGCCGGATTATTTCCGAAATCGCCGGCATTTGAGCCACTAATTTTGTGCTAACTAATGGAATAGCTGTATTTTCTGCTGCTGTGTGCCGAGAATTCCACTGCGGTTCTGTCCCTGCTGCTGCTAGCAGAGTCCAACATTTCATGTCAGCGGCGGGGGAATTGCCGTTCATTAAGCGGCGTGCGGATTGTTGCAATGAGTCTTCTAATTTCCCGTAGGGATGAGTTTTGAACAAACGCACTAAGGCACAGGTATTTTCTCCAGTTTGCGAATCGCAAAAATGTTGGTAAATATAGTTAACAATCTTCTGACTGCTGGCTTCCATACTAGCAGTATTTCTACCTAACTGGCGCAGGACTAAGCTGCATTTCGCCATGTCTTGCGGGGTAAATAGGGTAATATCGTACATTAAAAAACGCTCTCCCAGACCTCAAACACTCTTTTTCATTTATCGTTAAGTCCGCTACTGCATCCGGAATCCTACTGAGAGTTTTGAGCAAAGTGTTAGCGACAATATGGAGAAAATTTGTCCGCAAAATGCAGCGGTTTTGTGGAAAGATACAGAAATTAAGATTAAGGAAAAAAAATCTCTTCCTTAGGGTGGGTGACAAGAACGGAAAAGCCGATGTATAGTTTTTGAAAGGATTTTTTACCACAACTCGCCCATAGGAATTAAAGAAACGGGGTTTTTCACCGGATATGCCTCGCGTTTTACTGGGCATTTTCGTAGATAAAAGTCGGTTTCTAGGTAAGGCATATTCACAGAAACCCTAGAAACTCAAGCTGCAATTTTTGTGGCGGGCGATCGCCGATGTGTCAAAACTTGCTACAATTTCCTCAGTCTTGGACGTAAAAACCGGGTTTTGTTACATAGAAAAAACCCGGTTTATTGGTATTGGTAAGTAGATGCTTTGTTCAAAACTTTTAACCATTCCAAACAACTCTATTGAGCTGGTTGAGTTTTTGCTTCCAAAGCATCTTTAGCAGACAATCCCTGATCTTGAACCCCAAAATACCACAAACTAGCAGCAGCTTCGGCGCGAGTCACGGATTTCTTCGGCTGAAACAGAGTAGTAAAACCAAAAACGCGGCGAATATTCGCCAAATCTCCATTGTTAAAATCAGCTAAAACTGCCCGCGAAGCCTGGGAATCAATTTTAGAAGCATCTTGAAAACCCCACTTTTCTTTCACTCCCTCAATGTTAGCTGTGGGCAAAACTTGACGAGTATCTAAAGGTACTTTCCAGAGAATCATTGTTTCGCGAGTTAAAGGTGCATCCGGGCGAAATTTCACATCTTTAGTTTCTCCGGAAAGCGAACTCGGAATTACACCGGCTTCTGCTAAACCTTGAATTGCTGAAAAATCGGGGTCAGTTTTTGGTACGTCAGAAAATGCTGGTTCGCTAGAGTCTACTGCTAATCTAATTTGTTTTGCTTGACGGGTAGCATAAATCTGATTGTTAGCTGCTACTAACCAGCGGGCGTAGTCGCGGCGAGTGACAATTTTGTTGGGTTTGGGCAAAGTGCTGGCAGTTTCAAAATTAGCACTTTCTGTCGATCGCACTTTCAGCACTTCTAACTGAGTTAAATCTGCCACATACTGCCACAACTGTTGAGGAATTTGGTCGTCTTGTTGGCTAACTTTTGCTGATTTTGGCGAAGGGGATGGCGTTGGAGTAGTTCCCTCTGAATTAGATGGAGTTGGTGAAGGTGTTGGAGATGCACTAGACTCGGAATTATTAGGTTGAGGACTGGCAGCAATTTCTGATCCCTCTTTGCTGTAGTCGATCGCAAATTCTGTAGAACCCCCTACTTTCTCAGTCGGAAAAAGCGACACAGTTACCCGCAAATTATCTCGCGTTGCTACTAAAGAACCTTGTCCTTCGGCGGTTGGGCGGCTGACTATTTCCCAGTTGCCGCGCCCAAACTCAGTAGAGTAAAAGTTCTGAACGGAATTAACCGGATCTGTGCTTTCCCAGCGCAGCCGCACATTTTTTTGCGACGGATCGGTTTGCCCACCAACTTCGATTAACTCAGCATTAGGATAGAGTGGAATCTCTGTAGGGAAATCGGGAGGAAGTTTGGCGGTAGAGTTTGTCTCAACTGCTGTCGCTGGTGGCGGGGAAGAGAAAACCACTGGATTTTGTTGTAATTTGGGATCGGCGGCTAAAGATTCTTCGAGTGCCTTGCTGTTGGGGCTGTTTGCACAAGCTGTGACAGCAGCCAGCAGACACACGGCCAGCCAAGTATTTACAGCAGCGAGTATATTGGTTTTATTGGTTTTACTGGTTTTAGCTGGCGATCGCCCTTGAGAGTTGCCTCGCCGTTGAGTAAATATAATATTCAGCATAAATCCCCCCTTTGCGGATATATTTCTAGGCTAGCGCAGATCGGGCAAATATAATTTTTACCGAAATGAAATTGGTATATTTACTTCTAGTTACTGCTACATTACTTTTCTCCCCTGTCAAGTTTGCCCGTCCCGCTGCATCTCAACCAGCCCCGCTGCAGACAGCAATTCAGACGCCTGAGTGGCAGCCATTTTGTTCGGCGATGGGTCAGTTTGCGATCGATATGCCGGGAACTCCCAAAATTAATTCCGAAACTTTTTCAACTCAAGTTACCGCTCATACATACCGATCGATCTTAAAAAACAAAGAAACTTATTTACTTCAATACTTTGACCTAGATTTCCGGCAAAGCAACAATAATATTAAAATTACTTTAAATAACGCCGTTGATTTCTTTGTCGTGGGGGCGAATGCTAAATTGTTGCAAGTGCGAGATATTTCTCTAGGAGGCTATCCGGGAAAAGAGTTTGAGTTTCAGCCGCTTTCCCCCACTGAACCTGTAGGTGTAGGTCAAGTTTTTTTGGTGGAAACGCGCGTTTACGGGCTGGTAGCAACTACCCCAGAACCAGAAAATGCTCAAAAATTTCTCGACTCTTTTCGTTTGTTTTGAAGCAGGAAGTTCGGCAACGAGCAGTGTACGGGATTTAACGGATTTAACGGATTCAACGGATGGATATTGAAGGATGAAGTCAGAGGTTCGAGGTTCTGGGGAAAAATTAGTTGGCAGTAGCGATCGAATTTATTAATAAAGCTTACCCTTTGAAACTGGGTGTATAGGAAAATATTGGCTTTGGCAACGAAAAATGGAGCCATCTACCGGATTTCTGAGGAATAATGCCGTCAAAAGTAATTAAGTTAAATTTGACATAATACCTTATTTAGTTTTTTGTACTCTATCTAACGACATAGATAAATTTTACACCCGTGGAGCGATGTACATACTTCCTCAAGTTTATATATTTAATATAATGATTTTCAAATCGCAGCAAGCACAAACCAAGATGCTGTCTTGCTCGATCTGGCTCCCATCAGGCTCAACGAAGTCAGGGAAGTCAGGCTCATCGAAAGCTTACCCGGAGGGTATTAACATAATTATGAACAAACTAACACCAATTCTCCTCAGCGGCATCCTATTATTTGGAGCTGCTGCTTGCACCGAAGGGGCTAAAACTAGCGCTGATGCTCCTAATTCTCCCACAGAAAATACCACCACCCCGCCCCCAGCCGAGACAGTTCAAAAAACTCAGGGTGACGCCACTAGCGATATTCGCAAAAACCAAGCAAATTCTGATATCAGGGCCAGAGAACAGCGCAACAATGTGACTGGCGGCGATGCAACAAGAGCCGATGGCGACCTCCAAAGTGAAGTTCGCTCAAAGTTAGAAGTAAACATCACGAAAGGTACACTAACTGTTGATGCAAAAGACGGGGTTGTAACTGTAGGTGGCACAGTTCCCAATCAAACAGATTTAGCTAAAATTGAGCCACTAGCTAAAGAGATTAAGGGTGTCACACAGGTGAATGTGACGGCTGTTGTCGCCCCCGCTGCATCCGCATCGCCTAGCAGCAACCAATAGGTTAGAAGGAAAAAAAAACAGGGAAAGAAGGCAGAAAGAGGACGAAGAGGGAACAGGGAATAGAGAACAGGGAAAGTTGGGCATTTTAAGATTGCTTCCGCAGCGGAGCGCAACGCTTACGTGATTATCTAGGGGTAGCGGGCTTTTAAGTTAAAAAGTTTAAATTTTAAAAGTTACGCACTCAAAGCTCGCGCACTGCCTGCAATTTTCTATTCCCAATTTCAGCTTTCCCATTCCTGAGAATTAGTTAGAAACCAGCCAGAAGATAGAGAGCAAGGTTATTCCCAGCGACCGATGAAAAATGTTGGGAAAGTAGGACTAAATGTGATTGATGACAGCAAGCAGAGCATAAATTCTGTAGTTGTGAAAAAGTAGTATATTTTGCAGGAGAAAGAAAATGGCTTTAGGTCAACACAAGCGAGCTGTAGGAGCATTTTCTAATTACCGAGATACGGAACTAGCCCTGATGGAACTGCAAAGTAGCGGGTTTCCGATGAATAAAGTTTCGGTAGTTGGAAACAATCTTGATGGCAACGAAATAGCGGGCGCTAGCGCTGGTAAGGGTACTGACGAGAAAGTCGGTGGTGGCGCCAAAGCAGGGGCGACAGCGGGAGCCGTGACGGGCGGTTTGATTGGGTTACTCGGAAGCATTGGAGCCCTGGCGATTCCCGGAGTTGGCCCGGTGATGGCGGGTGGCGCGATCGCAACTCTGCTGGCAGATACTGTGGTCGGAGGTGCGATTGGCGCTGCTGCGGGCGGTTTGGTCGGCGGTTTGGTCGGTTTGGGAGTTCCTGAAGGAAAAGCTAAAGTTTATAGCGATCGCGTCTCGCGCGGAGAATACTTGGTATTCGTAGAAGGAACAGATGCCGAGCTTGCCACAGCCGAAGGAATTCTGAGCGTGCGGGGCATTCAGGATTGGGGCATTTACGATGTGCCGGCAGACACCGGTCACAGAGCTTCGGGCCGCCACAGGCGCGCGGTGGGCGTATTTTCAACCCGTCGCGAGACAGAACAAGCGCTGGCAGAACTTAGATCTGCGGGTTTTGACATGGATCGGGTTTCGGTCATCGCTAAAGATTCTGAGTCTAAAGGGGACATCGCAGGCATTGACGTGCAGGAAAGCGCGGACAACAAGGCGGATGAAGGGGCGACTAAGGGCGCACTCACAGGCGGCACTTTGGGCGGTTTGACAGGCTTGTTGGTAGGTCTGGGCCTAGTGGCAATTCCGGGAATCGGCCCGATTATGCTCGCAGGAGCCTCAGCTACGGCGATCGCCACTACACTCGCCGGTACGGCTTTGGGTGCGGCTGCAGGCAGCTTGATCGGAGCTTTAGTCGGTTTGGGAATTCCCGAAGAGGAAGCTAAAGTATACAACGATCGGGTAGCCAGGGGAGATTACTTGGTACTGCTTGACGGCAGCGAAGCAGAAGTCGCTAAAGCTGAAACCATTCTGAGTCGCGGAGGCATTCAGCAGTGGAACACCTACGACTATCCCAGCGTTGATAGTGCTCGGGCTGATTACGGCGCTGCTGGTACTCCGGGCGTTGATACTACGCCTAATATTTACGATCCCAATCAGGGCGTTACCCGCCACCCTCTGATTTAATACTTCAGACTTTGTTTGGGTATTGTTTCTACGAACTGCACGTTAATCGCACTCGCCCACTCGGATTGTCGAAAGTGATGCAACCAACACGGGCGAGCTAGGGGTTTTGTACTTCGTCAGTAAAATTCTCTCAAAAGTCGGCTTTTTCTCTGAAAGTCGGCTTTTGTTTTGGGAAAAAAAAAGCGACCTGTCACAATTTGAATTTTGATTAATGAGCCAGGCCGCAAACTGGGCTTTGTGCGGGCACAGCGATCGGCTCCCTTAACTTTTACACCTTAAATTCGCAGTGTTTTTTTAGTCTGTAACACTCACTACTGCTCGATTGCAAACCCCGCAGTATTATCAAATTTGATGACATAAATTACAGCAGATATTGCCCGGTTAGTCCAAGAGCGACTATCTTTAATTATGGGGCGGCTAATTTCCGCAACTTATACAGGTCAAGTAGCCAGTCCCGCGCGCCCAGAAAAGCCTGCGGTGGTCGGCAACTATTAGAATAATAATATTGTCGTCGCCTTCCCGCGAGACTTAGGCTGGTGATTGGTTGGCTGTAGCAGCCCAATTGCCGTTGGCAAGACCTGCTACAGGAATACAGTTTTTCTGGGAATCCCTCAGCGAAGCATTTGAGAAGCCCAGGAACAGCTTTTATGTCCGGGAGCGCGTCTGGTGTCGGGTGTTCTGTTAATTAGAACCGCAAGCGCTCATGGATCGAGTAAACATTAACAGCAAGCACAGCAGCACGGGATCGCAATGGCTCGCGGCGCATTTTTTCTCGAAATCTCAGGCTCAGCGCAGCGTGTTGCTTCCTTCGCCCATGAGCCGCTCAGAACTCAGAGGGAAACAGCCTTCCTGTTGGTTTTCACTGGCATCGAGCACAGTGGGGGGAGGTGAAACTAGCTGACCTGACCGGGATCTGCTTTCATGGGCGATCGAAGATAGAAGGCACTTATGTAGAAGGCTTTCGGGGTTGAAGCTCCGATATCTTGTTTCTTGATTGCACTAATAAATTCGATCGCCTCTAGCAGCAATTTTTTGGGTCAGAATGCCGCGCGGATGCCGCCAGCAATACCCCAAATATTCGATCGACTTTGACAAGCTCGATCGACAAATTCTCGGTATTTTGGTAAATGGTTAGCAGTTAATAGTTAGTGATTAGCAGTTAGTATAAATACAACTAACAATTAAAAACTAACACCAACCGCCAACTAATTACTAGCGAAATAAAACTTACAGGACTTACACGCGGCGATCGACTCGGTTTTTTCATCGCTTCCGCGCTGGCAAACCTCAGATTTTACCAGAACCCGGTTTCTTTTCGTAAGTTATAGCTAGGTTAGCAAGGTGATGCTAGGAATCAAGCAGTTGTGACAATTGTTACGCTCGGCAGTATTGGTTTAAAAAACTGACTGGCAAACACGATAGTACAAATTTTCAGACAACATAGAACATCGAGAAATTAAGGAAACTCACTCAACTTTTTTTATGAATTTCACTGAGATTTTAAGTGCCGATGAACTTTTAACTAGACATAGAAACGGGGAACGAGATTTTCGAGGGGCTAACCTCATTCAAGCTCATTTGAGTGAAGCTAATCTCAGTCGAACAAATTTGAGCAGCGTTAATTTGAAAGGTGCAAACTTAATTAGAAGCAAACTGATTGGAGCTAATTTAAACGGCGCCGACTTGAGCGGGGCTAATTTGTCTAAGGCGAAATTAATAGAAGCTAACCTCGGGAGTTCTAGTTTAACTGGAACTGTGGCGATCGGAGCCGATTTTAGCGGAGCAAATCTCAGCGGAGCAATATTGTCTCAGGCTGACTTGAGCAAAGCTGTGATGACGGGAGCGAGTTTAGTAGGAGCTTGTTTGCTAAGCGGCTCGAAACTAACTGAGGCTAATTTGAGCGGGGCGACGCTGAGCCGAGCAATTATGAGCGGGGTTGATTTAAGCAGAGCAAATCTGACTAGAGCGATTCTCAGCGAGGTAGATTTGAACGGGGCGAACATGAGCGGAGCAACTCTAATTCGGGCTTATCTCAATCGCGGAAATCTCAGCGGTGTCAATTTGGTTGGAGCTTCTTTGAGCGAAGCAAGTCTGCGGGAGGCTTCTATTTGCGCTGCTAATTTGAGCGGTGCTGACTTGAGCGGTGCTGACTTGCAATCCGCTAATTTAAATGGCTCAAATTTGAGCGGTGCCCACTTGCAGGGAGCTAATTTGAGTAAAGCTAATTTAAATGGTTTGATTCTGCACAATGCTGATTTGAGGGCTGCTAATTTAAACAAAGCTTCTTTGCGGGGAGCTAATTTGAGCGGTGCGAATTTGTCCGGTGCTAGCTTGCTGGAAGCGGATTTGCGGGGGGCGAATTTGAGTCACGCGAATTTGTCGGGAGCGGGTTTGCTGCTGAGTTCTCTGACAGGGGCAAATTTGACAGGAACTAATTTGTCGGAGGCTAATTTGATTGGGGCAAGCTTGAATGTTGATAATTTGAATGAAGCAGCTTTGGGCGGGGCGATTTTGCCGAATGGAGCTACTCACAGCCGGGATTGATAAGTTGATTAAGAGAAAATAGTTTTGAGTTTTAAGTTAAAGAATCTTTAATTCAAAACTCAAAACTTTTAACAATAAAGAATTCAGGATTCAAGAGCCATAATTCAGTTGTGGGGGACTGGTTTTAATAGATTGTCGGCGATCGACAATCTATTACAATTCGCAGTCAGCGATTCACTTTCCTTAGCAATGTCACGATTGCTTCGACTAACTCATTGGGTTCGACAGGTTTTGCAACATGACGTTGAAACCCAGCAGCAAGAGCTTGTTCCTGATTAAAGTCTCCAGCATAGGCAGTCAGGGCGATCGCCGGAATTTGCCCGCCCTGCTCTGGTGGTAGAGCTCTCACTTGGCGCACTAGCATATAGCCATCCATATCTGGCATTCCGATGTCGCACAGGAGGATATCGAAGGGTATGGTTGAGAGCAGTTGCAACGCCTCGCTCGCAGACCCAAGGGCAGTCACTTTGGCTCCCGCTTGTTCCGCTACAAACGCCACAAACTCCCGTGAATCGCGTTCATCATCCACAACCAACACTCGCAGATTTGCCAGGTCAAGATCGTCCGATCGAGCTTCAGCCCGGCCGGCAACTTCTTCAACCAGATTCGCGGTATGCAAGAGGGGAAGTTCAACGGTGAAGGTGGCTCCCTGTCCTTCACCGCTACTCTCAACCCAAATTTTGCCGCCGTGCAGTTCGACAATTTGACGCGCGATCGCCAGCCCCAATCCCAAACCCCCAAATTTACGAGTTATGGCTCCATCCTCTTGCCGAAAATGCTCAAATACATAAGGCAGAAACTCAGGATTGATGCCTTTTCCAGTATCGGTGACAAGAATCTGAGCATAACTTCCAGTTTGGGTTAACCTAACGCTAATTTGCCCGCCTTGAGGGGTGAATTTGACGGCATTGGATAAAAGATTCCAGACTACTTGCTGCAAACGCCCGGAATCGCCCATTACCATTCCGATGCCGGGTGAAAAGGTTGTTTGAATTTGCAGCGACTTGGCTTCGGCTGCTAGCCGAACGGTTTCCAACGCGGCCGAGATCACCATATTCAAATCAACGGACATCGCGTTCAACCTCAGTTTGCCGCTCAGAATGCGGGAGATGTCGAGCAGGTCATCAATCAGTTGTGACTGGAGTCGGGCGTTGCGTTCGATCGAGGCAAGGGCGCTAGCCGTTTTTGCAGCACCCAGTTTCCCCTGCTGTAACAGCTTCGACCAGCCGAGAATCGGATTGAGCGGCGATCGCAACTCGTGAGACAGCACCGCCAAAAACTCATCTTTGATGCGGTTGGCGGTTTCGGCGGCTTCTCGTGCGGTTTGCTCCTGTTGCAAAAGCTTCTCGCGTTCTGCTTCGGCTTGCTTGCGATCGGTGATGTCGCGCGTTACACCCGCTACCATTTCCACAGCACCCTCTGCATCGAAAATTGGCACAAAAATATACTCGTAAGCTCTTGTACCGAGGGCGCTGGTGTATGGCATTTCATCCTTAATCGGTTGGTGCGTCTGAATCACTTCTTGAATCTGATTTTGCAGTTTGAGAGCTAAATCCACTGGGTAATCTAATTCAAAAAAGTTTTTGCCAATGGCTTCAGCGAAGGATTTTTGCCACAGGTCGAGCAACGGCTTGTTGATATCAATGAACCGCCCGGACAAATCGAATGTATAAATAAAGTCCGGCACAGAAGACTTAAACGCGTTGAACTTTTGCAGTTGCCGTTCGAGTTCGGCGGACGTTTGGCGCAGGACTGCTTCGGCTTGAATTCGATCGGTGACATTCTTGAAATAAACGGTGATTCCATTTGCTGCAGGGTAGGTGCGGACTTCGTACCAACGATCGTGGTCGGGATAAAACGCCGTCAGTGACCCAGCCACCCGATCGCGCATGGCGCTCCAATAGATCGGCTCAAACTCGCTACCAATCAGTCCTGGGTATTCTTCCCATAAATTCTTGCCAATCAAATCACCCGGAATGCGATCGAGCAAGGTTCCGGCAAATTGATTGACGTAGGTGAACCGCCAGTTCTCATCCAGGGCAAAGAATGCTTCACCAATGCTCTCTAGAATATTCCGGCTCTGCTCCTCGGTTTCACGCAAGGCTTGTTGGGCCCGTTGGCGCTCGTTTTCGACGCGCACGCGATCGGTGATGTCAACGGCAGCGCCGTAAATCACTTGTTCTTCTGGGTAAGGCTGGGCATTCCAAATAAACCAGCGGTAGGAGCCATCTTTGTGCCGGTAACGGTTTTCAAACCTAAAGGTTTTGTTACCGGAGAACAGACTGTCGGCTTCTGCAATGGAGCTGCCCAGGTCGTCCGGGTGGACAAACTCAGTCCAGGGGCGGGATGTCATTTCGTCTGGTGTCCAGCCGAGGATTCGTTCAAAGGTCGGGCTGACCCAGTGGAAATAGCCGTTTATGCCCGCAATCACTTGCAAATCCGAACCGACGGCAAGAAACCGTTCCCGTTCCTGCTCAATTTTTTTGCGCTCGTTGATATCCCGAAAGAAAAGAGACAGCCCCGTCGGTGAAGGATAAACGCGAACATCAACCCACAAATCAAACGGAGCATAATATTCCTCAAAGTCCACCGCGATTTGCTGGCTGAGCGATCGGCGATACTGGAATTCAAACTGATTGCCGATCGTGCCTGGGAAGGCTACCCACATCGTTTTGCCCAGCATTGCTTCTAGGGGAGTTCGCGACACTCGTTGTGCTGCTTCGTTGGCATAAGTAATGCGAAAGTCGAGATCCAATGCCATAAACGCATCGGTTACGCGCCCCAGAATGGTTCGCTCTCGCACTGTTGCTTCCTGTCGCAGCCGTGCCAGCTTCAAACTTGCTTCTACCCTTGCCAGCAGTTCGCGCGCCGAGAACGGTTTAATCAGATAGTCGTCTGCTCCGGCTGCGAGTCCTTCAATACGCGCTTCTTCGCCCGCGCGGGCTGATAATAGAATGATGGGAATGTCTTGAGTTGCGGGATTAGAACGCAGCGATCGCAACAACTCAAACCCATCCATCCCCGGCATCATCACATCTGTCAATACCAAATCGGGTGGATTCTTCTCAATGGCAGTCAAAGCGGCAAGGCCATCGGCGACGGTTTGAACAATATAAGAACCGCTCAGGAGTCGCCGAATATAATCGCGCATATCAGCGTTATCATCGGCCAGGACAATTTTAGATTTTAGATTTTGGATTTTAGATTGAGCGGGTTGATTGACGAGTTCATAAGTGGATGGAGCGATGCTCCATTCTTCTAATCTCAAATCGCCTTCTGGCAACCACCGTTGAGCTTCTTCGACATAGGGTATTGCCCCTAACGCTGTTGATGCTAACGTGCAACTGACACCAATTTGCTCCGGCGGCAGATGAGCTGTTCCGGCGGGAATCGTCACCGTAAAGCAACTTCCCTGCCCAAAAGTGCTGCTGACATCGATCGCTCCCCCATGTAGTTTGACGAGTTCTTGCACTAGCGACAGCCCAATGCCGGAGCCTTCAAAACTCCTGCCTTGTGAGTTTTTGATTCGATTAAATCGCTCAAATAAATGTGGTAGTTCTTCGGAGGGAATACCGATTCCTGTATCTGCAACTAATAATTCAACGCCAGAGTTTATCCACCGCAATCGAACAGTGATGGTTCCCGCTAAGGTAAATTTAAAGGCATTTGATAATAGATTTAGAACGATTTTTTCCCACATTTCGCGATCGACATAAATCGCTTCGGGCAAGGTTGGACAGTCAACAATCAGCGACATTCGGGCCCGTTCAATCAGCGATCGAAAGGTACTGGCAAGTTCCGCCGTATAGGTTGCCAAATCTACAGGTTCATAAGATGCTTGGACTCGACCTGCTTCGATGCGTGAGAAATCGAGCAAGCTATTAACGAGTTTGAGCAGCCGCATTCCGTTACGCTGCACCAACTGTAATTGTTCGCGTTCTTGAGGTGGAATTGTTCCATCCAGGTTTGCGATCGTGTCTTCTAAGGGAGCCAGCATCAAGGTGAGCGGCGTGCGGAATTCGTGAGAGACATTGCTAAAAAACGCGGTTTTAGCACGGTCTAACTCAGCTAACGCTTCGGCACGTTTACGCTCTTGTTCGTAAGCTTGGGCGTTGGCGATCGCTGTTGTCACCTGCCCTGCCATCAAATCAAAAAAACCTTTGTAATCATCATCAAACGTTCTAAGCGGACTCACTCCAGCAATCAGGAACCCGAACGTTTCTCCCGATCGAGCTAGTGGTAGAACTACCGCTTGATGAGGAGATTGGGACCACGCGCCGCCCGGTAAAAGTCCAAATTGCGCTTCCAAATTTTCAATGATTCTGCTTTCGCCCGTCTCGATGACTTGCTTCAATTGCCACTCGCACTTTTGGGCGGATGTAAGCTCGATCGCCTCACCAGAGGCAAGCGTTCCGGCTGCTAACCTTGTTGTACCCGCGAGTCGTGCGATCTCGCTTTCGCCATCGAGTAGATAAAACAGCGCAAACGGGATGTCATAGGCGTTATTGGTCAATACGGTGGCGGAAATCTCGCAAGCTGCTTCTACCGTCTTGGCAGTGACTGTTTCTGCTGCTAATTCGCGCAGCGTTGCCAAGCGGCGATCGCTCAACACGCCCTGAGTGTCCTCGCTACAGGCGCAGAAAACGCCCCCCACTGGGCCGTCATCATTCGCCACCGGACTGTAGGAAAAGGTAAAGTAGGTTTCCTCTGTATACCCGTTGCGCTCCATCACCAGAAGCAATTCTTGATTCCACGTCGATTGTCCCTGGTTCAAAACCGCTTCTGCTTGCGGGCCTAGCGTGTCCCAGATTTCAGCCCATACCCGTGAGGCAGGCTGACCTAGTGCTTGCGGATGTCGCTTGCCGAGGATAGGAATGTAAGCATCGTTATAAAAGTTGATCATCTCCTGTCCCCACCAGACGAACATGGGGTAGCGGGAACCTAAGACGATCCGAATCGCGGTTTTCAAGCTTTGCGACCAGGTTTCAACGGCACCAAGGGCCGAAAGGGACCAATCGTGCGATCGCATCAGCATCGCCATCTCGCTATTTCCTGCAAAAATCTGTTCAACGAGTTGAGACTGCTGGATCATGCGCTTGTCTTTCCATTGGGTCCACACAAACGGGCAACGATACTATCTCGGCTGACCGGGCGGGTTTAGCTAGATGACGCCAGAAACCCAGCGGGGATGGCCTGTTGCTGGTCAACTTTTACAGCATAGGCTGCCAGAGCGAGCGCTGGAATCTGCCCGCCGGGCGATCGTCTAGGAGCTGGCGAATTTTACGCATGAGAGCATAGCCGTCCATCTTTGGCCTTTCGATATCATATCAATTCCGCCACAGCCAGAACGATCGAGCTTTGGTTTTTTCGCCACCAACGAAAACAAGAGATCGCTATTAATCAAAGAAGCTTGTTTGAGAAGAAGAAGGCAGGGCTAAAATAACATTTCTTCCATTAGTGGTATCGGCCTGTGAGACTGTTCGCTCCCACGATACCGCCAGCGGTTGATGATGGGTACTTCTGCTAATCTTCATCTTTCTTTGTGAAACATACTTGCAAAATTTTGGACATGGTGCTAGTGTAAGAAGGTTTGAGACATTATGAGTTAGAGGTAAAACCCCGCAGAATGAAACAATTGGGAACCCATCTGGTCGCTGATGCTTGGCAGTCTCCTGGAGACCTGCTCAACGATCCTGAACGTATCCGCCGCGCCATACTCGATGCGATCGAAGCCGGAGGAGCTACTCTCATCGATTTGTGCGTACACCAGTTTAGTCCTCACGGAGTGACAGCTACTGCTACTTTGGCAGAGTCTCATATAGCAATCCATACTTGGCCTGAACACGGTTATTTTGCTGCAGACTTATTTTTCTGCGGGGCCGGCGACCCTCACCGAGCCATGAAGGTGCTACAGACAGCTTTGGAAGCTAAACAGGTAAAACTCACTGAGTTCACGCGCGGTTTCGAGCCAGGAGTGGGCATCGTAGGTTCTGCTTGTGAAGAGCAGTATGCGCCTCGTTCAGTAGAAACGAGTGCCGCCAGAGGATGATGGCCAATTAGCGTAACTTTGAACATTTTATGCTAGGTTTTGTTTAAAATCCCACGGATCGAACCGTGGGATTCTTGTTGGAATTTACTTTTTCATTAATAAAGGGCGGACAACTAAATAACCTGCGCCGAAAGCTGCAATGACAATCAGAAAAATTGCGATGGCCAACCACAATCCGCTTAAGTCTGAGGCTTTTTTGGATTGAGAACGCACGCGGTAAGGAGTTTCCGGCACTTCTGCAAATAATTTTTCTGGAAGTGGCTGCGGCATCGAGGCGGCTGTTGGCTGCGCTTCCGGTAGGGGAAAAGGGAAGGCTACTGTCTGAGGTGGTTGAGGTATGGCAGAGTTAGTCTGCGAGGTGGCAGGTGCTAGGGGCGCAGGTTCAACGCTGAAATTGAATTTGACAGGGGGCATTTGAGGCATCCCTGTCTGGGTGAGGCTCTGAGCCGAGTTGACTACTTGCTGTAGCTGTTGGGATACTTGAACTACTGTTTCTACTTCTCGCCGCAGTTGTTGATTTTGTTGGACTAATTGCTGGTTGTGGGTTTTGAGGGAGTCGAGCATCGCTTGGGCGGCTTGCAGCTCTGCCGTGACTTCTCGATAAAGGGAAATTGGTACGGATGGAGAGTAACTATTTGAGTTTTCAGGGGAAGTATTGTCAGATAAGGTAGTATTTTGCATAATTGTAGATGGCGAGGGTGAACTTGTTTTAGTTTAGCCTGAGAGTATTTATAATTAGATCGATCGCAACACAATTCGTCAAGATATTTGTTACAGATATCGATCGTAAATTTAATTAAATGTTACAAGTTATTAGTCAATCGCTATGAACAACTACGCAGCCGAACAAAGTATGTCGCAAAAGTCAAGCACCGAGGAAATTAAATACGGCGAACGCCAGATTTTGGAAGGGGAGTTAATTACTTTCCCAAATCCGCGAGTCGGGCGGCGCTACTCGATCAACATTACTTTGCCGGAGTTTACTTGCAAATGTCCGTTTTCTGGGTATCCAGATTTTGCGACAATTCACGTTACTTACGTGCCCGACGAGCGGGTGGTAGAGTTGAAAGCGCTGAAACTGTACGTTAACAGTTATCGCGATCGCTACATTTCTCACGAAGAATCGATCAATCAAATTTTAGACGATTTTGTGGCAGCTTGCGCGCCGCTAGAAGCGACGATTAAGGGCGATTTTTCGCCGCGGGGGAACGTCCACACCGTGATTGAGGTGTCGCATCAGAAGTAGGGCGGGTATTAAGCTGGTGTGGCATTGAGATTTAATTGTGGGGCGGCGTCGAAGCCCACCCCACAAAAGCCGTAAGAAATAAAATTGTTAAATTTAGTAAGTAATTGTAGGGTGCGTCAGGGCAGCCCTCTCAAGGTAGTCAAAAATTCCCTCCAACGTTTAAAATCTCGTAGTTTGTAGGGTGTACACTGCGCAGCGGTTGAGTTTGTCGCCCACCGGAGAGTACCGATTGACCGGGATTTCAGCGTTTTGATTTTGAAACCAAACTCCGTATAGCAATTTTTATTTGTTGAAATTTGAAAACTCCGAACGTGAAATAGCGGTTTTCTGCTTGTTTTCCGGTTCACATTAACCACCTCGACAAATCGGGCAAGGGCACCCTACAAACTCAACTAATCTTTTTGATATTTATCGTTGGTGTAAGGTGCGCATTGCGCACCTTACCGTTAGGTTTGACTTGCAACAGAATTCGGGGCGATCGCACTTTTTTCCTCTGCTGTTTTCGATTCGGCCAACTTGTCCAAAATCTCCACAACTTCTCTTTCAAAAGTCACCTGAGCGCGATTAGTGCGCCCGCCGACGTATAGTTTGCCGTTTTTTTCCAAAGCCCAAATCTGCGAGTGAGACATATAGCTCATTAGCACGCTGAGCATCAGCAACCCGAAGCCGGTATAAACGATCGGAATGCCCGGATCGGCTTTAATTTGCAATCCCGTACTGCCTACAACTTCGTCAATTGTCAGCATGACTCCGTTAACTTCTACCGCTGTGCCGGCGCGAACTGTAGTTAACAATTTGCCATCCGTACCGTACACTAACATTGTGCCTTGCAAGTCTTTTGCTAGTAGAGAAACTCCTGCACTCAAATCGGGTTTTGTCGGAATCCAAGCTCCCCAGATTCGGCCTTTACCTTGAGTATCTAACTGAGCCATTGGTAATTGTAAAACCGGGCTTTTGTTGAGGCGAACTCGCACGGCGGCTATTGCCCAATCTGCTTGATAAAATGTGACTCCCCGGTATCTGAGCGGCTCGTTAACGTGAATGGTTTTGCGATCGACCTCTTGGCCTGTTTTGTCCAAAACTGACAGGTCAGAGTAAAATTGGTCGATCGCACCGCTGGGACTGTAATCGATCCAGAACCGATTAACTCGCATCGACCAATCCTTCGGTATTTGCGGCCCCGCCCAAGGCCCCGCATCCAGGATATTCTGCACCTGAAATGTTTCGCCGCTGGGAACCATTTCTTGACCGAGAAATCCCGTCATTGCGCCCCACATCGACCCAGCTAAAATAATTAGCATACTGGCGTGAACAATAATCGGGCCGACTTTGCCAATTATTCCCTTGCGAGCATAAACTTTTTCGCCTTCTCGAAATATGCGGTAGTTTTTTTGCTGTAAAAGTGGTTCTAACGAACTTAAAGCAACTGTTTCTAATTCCGCACTGAGAGCTAATTTTTCAAACTGCTTTGGTTCTTCATAAAATTTCCAGCGGCGGGCGGCTTTTAATGCGGGAAATTGTCGGGTAAATGTACAAGCTGTTAAGCTGCTGCCGAACAAAATTAGGATTGACAAAAACCACCAAGTGCGGTATACGTGGTCTAGTCCTGCAATTAGCACAACTTTCCAAGTAAGGAAGCCGAACAAAGCGGGGTGTTCTGGATAGTTAGATTGGTAAAACGGTACTGATTGCCCTTGTTCGATGACGGTGCCGGAAATGCTGAAAAATGCGATCGTCAGCAGCAAGATAATTGCCAACCGCAAATCTGCTAGCACCGGCAAGATTTCTCGCTTGAAAAACCTTTGAGGGGCAGTCGCCCAGTTTGAGAGTTTTGATAGAAATACTTCTTTTGATGTCATTGGTAATTATGGAGGAAGAAGGAAGAAGGAAGAGGGAAGAGGGAAGAAGGAAGAAGGAAGAAGGAAGAAAGAGGAGGGAAAAACAAAAAACAGAGAAAATATTATTATTTTTATCTAGCAATTCTCAATCAATTTTGAAGTCTTGCTCTTTTATTTCTTTCTTCCTTCGTGTTCTTCGCGTTTTGGCGGTTCGTTAAAAAAACTTAATTCACGCATTCCGTAGTGAGTGCTATATCTCTAAATAAGGACTTCAGTCCTTACTACGAAACTTACGCCGGAAGTATCCGGGAAAGCAGGGAGAAAACGCCAAATCCTACTAGCAAAACGCCACTAACAGGCGTAATCCAACTCGACCACCGACGTAATTCTAACAACTTTTTAATACTCGCAGTAAAAGTACCTGCTATTATTAGCGGAGCGACGTACCCAGCAGCGTAAAACAGCAGCAACACACCACCTAAAACTGTATCTCCCGTTTTGGAAACCCAAGCTAAGAGTGTAGCTAAAACCGGAGTGCTGCAGGGAGACGCTACTAAACCAAAAGTTAAGCCCAATAAGTACGATCGCACGCCCGCAGGCAAATCTTTCGGCACCCACCCCACAGCGTCGAAAGACGGCATTTGCAAGGGTAAAGCTTCGAGTAAATTCAGCCCCATTAGAATAGCGATAATGCTGACAAGAATCGGCAAACCCAAGCCAATTTTGCCGTAAACTTGTCCGGCAAATGATGCTACAATACCTAAACCCGCAAGGGTTGTCGCCAATCCCAGGGAAAACCACGCCGACTGGGCGGCAGCTTGCAGGCGGCTTTTTGCTTCGTATCCGCCGATGTAGCCGATCGTGATCGGCAACATTGAAAGCATACAGGGCGTTAAGCTCGTTAGCAACCCTGCCATAAAGATGACTCCGACGCTGACTAAACTGAGGTGTGTCAGTTGAGTATTTACTAAATTATTAGCAAATTGTGCGAGTTCGTAAAGTTGGGTTTGCAGGATTTCCATCAGTCGATTTTAGATTTTAGATTTTAGATTTTAGATTGACTCCACAGTAGATTTTAGATTGACTACACAGAGGAATCTGGGAGTTTAAACTAAATATCTAATTTTTTTATCTCCACAGCCAATTTTAGATTTTAGATTGACTCTACAGAGGAATCTGGGAGCTTCAACTAAATATCTAATTTTTTTGAGCTTCACGACTTAAGTCGGAGGCTTGTATCCCTCGGCAGGCGAGTTCAGGCTCGGTGCTGTTCAGGCTCTATTTCAAATTGTAACAGATGCGCGCAGGTTCGGTTTAAGATTTAAAATTTTAGCGAGATTGACTTGTTGGAAGTAGAAAAGTCGATCGCACCCCGGTTTCAAGTAATATCTTGACACTATTTTCAACAATCTGTTTGCAACGGGTCGAGCCTATTGCATTTAAGAATTCATTGATTGGGAAACAGGCCGTAAACCCTATTATTGAGATTATTCAGACAGACTTTAATTTAAACTTACTTTAAATTAAAGCCAACTTCTTCATTAATAGAGCCGTCTGGCATTATTGCCCCTGCCAGCACCGCACCTCTAAGATTTGCGCCAGTTAAAATAGCGCCTTCTAAATTAGCATTGCTCAAGTTTGTGACTTGTTTGGAACCTCGAAAAAAGAAACTGTGCAAGTCAGCACCTGTCAAATTACTGTCAGCCAAATTAGCATATTGCAAGTCAGCACCGTGCAGCGTCGCCTCGGTTAAATTAGCTTCCGTGAGATTGCTTCCCCAAAGTCGAGAATCTAACAAATTAGCCTCTTTTAAATTGGCGCGAGTCAGATTGGCCAAAGTCAGATTTGCGTCCCACAATTTCGTGCCGTTGAAATTAGCTTCGGTCAAATTTGAGCGGCTGAGATCCGTGCCTAAAATATCAGCATTGGCTAAATTAGCGCCGCTGAGGTCTGCACCAGAAAGGTCAGCATTTTTTAAATTGACACCGGACAAATTGGCGCCGGACAAATTAGCGCCACTCAAATTGGCTTCTTGGAGATTAGCTCCCCGCAAATCGACAGCGCTCAAATCGCACTGCTTCCACAGAAAGCTGACGCACCAGTTATCTTTTAATAGCTGACTCAAATCGTCCGCCTTCGCGGCCATTACAGGAGGAGTTAAGTAGAGAGTGAACAGGACGATCGCCAACACGGCAGCGAAGATTTTTTTCAACTTCAGGACTCTTTTCATTGACACTAATTTGCGCAATAGATTCTTGATGTATACTCAAAGCATAGCAAACAATCGGCAACTTTCCTCACCAATCTTACTCAAAAATATTAATTAAAAGTTAATCGGGCGTTGGCGCAGCCACAAACTTAACTCCGGTAGTCTTATACAGGCTTTGAGCTAAAAATCCGGTTGCTTCACAGATGCCTCGCTGCCAAACTAAGATTTTTCGTTAAAACCGGGTTTTAGATGGCCGCAAGTTCGATCGGCATTTGCCAGTGCAATATCTCTACAAAGTAATACTTGTGGCGCGCAGTTGCGATCGATGCCGCAGGGGCCTACCTCAAAACCATCTCGGTAGAAACTTCTCAATATGGCAAGGAAGAAACCGCCCAGCTAGCCTGAAAACCTGATATTGAGCCGATTATAGATGCAATTTTTCTTAATTGCGATCGCCATCACTAACTAAGCCCAACTTTCATCACACAAGGGAATGCCCCACCATCACCAAATCTCATCAAACTTATCACGTTTCTGAGAGTACGCATATCACTGTCACTAGCTGAAATATCGAGCAAAATGAAAGCATACAGTTGAACACCAATCCTGCCATGCCTACTATCCCCATTCTCCCCAGCCAATTAGTCGTTACAACTATTTTAAATTCGATTGAATCTTTGGGATTAGCTAATATTGCAGGTCAAGTATTTTCGGGTGAGCAAGCTGACTCCCGAAAAGAAGTAAATTTAAAAGTTACTGCCAGAAAGTTTTATACTCAGGGTTTAAAAAATCTCAAACAACAAGACTTGCACGGTGCAATTAAAAATTTTACTGTCACAATTAACATTAATCCGCAATTCGCGTCCGCTTACAGCTATCGCGGTCTGGTTCGCTATAAATTAGGCTACAAGCAATCTGCGATCGAAGATTTAACTACAGCCATCGAACTCAATCCTTACCGAGCCAATTATTACACCAATCGCGGATTTATGCTGACTCGTTTAAAAGATTATACTGAGGCGATCGCGGATTACAACTCAGCACTGCTGCTCAACCCCAATTTAACCCAAGCTTACTTTAACCGAGGTGCTATCCGCCTACAAATGGAAAATTCCCTGGCAGCACTAGCTGACTTTGAGTCAGCAATTCGCCTCGATCGCGATTTTGCTAAAGCTTACTTCAACCGAGGAGTGACTAGATATAAATTGAGAGAGGTTCAGGGAGCATTTGAGGATTTTCAGAAGGCGGCAGGGCTTTTTAAGCAGCAGGGCAGAATGGATTCTTATCGAGATGCGGTTTCTAAAATTAGAAAGCTATGGTATTAGTTAAATTTGGGAATTGGGAACTTGTACGATCGCGCAGTCGAAGTATTGGCAATTGGGAATGGGCTATTAATAATCAGGTAAGGTGCACCGAAGAGCACCCTACACCTATAATTATGGCGTCAGTCTTGTTAAAGTTAGCCAATTCTCAAGGCGGCGTCACCGACTGGCAAGTCATCGGGACGGGAAATAGTAGAAAAGTTAATTGCAAAGGCGGCGTTTTGAACTGCTGCAGGGGCGGCATTTTGAACGACAGCCAAAGTAACTCCTCCAAATTGAATGAGTGTGTTGCTGCCAGATGGGGTGAATGAGGTGTTGGATAAATTGCTGGTTAAGCCAATGCGATCGCCCTCTCCCGGTCTAAAATCAAGAATTATATCGCTCGCCGTATCTAAAGCCAGATTTTCACCCGCAATCAGAACAAACGTATCAGTACCGCCACCGCCGGTGAGAGTATCGCTGCCAATATCGCCCACTAAAATATCGTTACCATCGCCACCGATTAAAACATCGTTTCCTCTGCCGCCTCGCAAAAAGTCGTTACCAGCATCGCCATTGAGATTATCGTCGCCGAGATTTCCATTCATAATCTCGTTGCCAACACCGCCGCTAATGGAGTCGTTACCTTTGCCACCTCGCAAAAAGTCGTTACCCGCTTCGCCCGTGATGGTATCGTTGCCTTGGCTGCCGTTAATTGCATCATCCGTCGGTGAACCGATAATGCGATCGTTTGCGCTACCTCCCACTACACCGTTAGAATTTTGCTGAGAGTCTTGGGAAGTGACTTGATAGTTGTTCGGGGTGTTGGTCAATCGGAGGGCTCGCAAAGGCAGATTTACGAAATTGGTACTGTTAATGAAATCGTTGAGAACATTAACATCGGTAATGATGCTAGAAACGCGACTGGGGACGATTCCTTGAACGACTTTTGCGGTAGAAATGCGATCGCCCTGCTGCACCGCATCCACCGTTTCAAAACCTTGAATAACGTTGCCAAAAACAGCATAATTGCCATTTAAAAACGGCAAATCATCCAAAGCAAAATAAAACTGCGAAGAAGCCGAATTCAAAGCATTAGAACGAGCCATTGCCACCGCACCGCGAGTATGCTGCAACTGTGGCGTCTGGGTTACAACTTGGTTGTAAACAGGTTGCGCGGCCCCTTGCGGCTTGATTTCCAAAGGAATAAAACGCGCCTGATTGGTATCCGGGTCAATAAAACTACCCGTTCCCAATTGACTGGCTGGAATTGAAGTATCTCTGCTGCGCGGATCGCCTCCTTGCACCACAAAAGGATCTGGCTGACGCACAACTCGGTGAAACATCACCCCGTCGTAAATACCGCGTTCAACTAAGTCAACAAAATTTCCTCCAGTAAGCGGGGCATTAGTGCCGTCTACTTCGATCGTAACGGGTTGACCGTTAATTACCTGGACTACTATAACTTTGCCTGTTAACGGGAGTGCAGCGCTCATGGGTAAATTGCTATTTGAGTGAGTGATCTTTGGGTTTTAGAAGCAATCCGCGAATTGCTCCTACCCATTTAATCAGAAAACTGTAAACTTGTCTTAAGTACAGTTCTACTTCTAACATTTATGATGTCCCGTCGCAAGTTTTTTAGCACTTTCTTGGCAATTTGTCTAGTTGTTCTAAGTTTCAATTTTGCCGCACCTGCATTTGCCCTAGGTGGAAAGCTTCCGGCGGTGAATGAAGCCGCACCGGATTTTAGCTTGCCCACAAACAGCGGCGACGGACAAGTCTCCCTCTCCGATTTTCGCGGTAAGTGGCTGGTAGTGTATTTTTATCCCAAAGACTTTACCTCGGGATGTACGATCGAAGCGCGGAGATTTCAGCAAGATTTGCCGAAATACTTGGCAAAGAATACTCAAATTATCGGTATTAGCGCGGATGATGTCGATTCCCATGCGGAATTTTGCGATTCCGAAGGTTTGAAGTTTCCGCTGTTAGCTGATACGGATGGTAAAGTGAGTAAAGCTTACGGTTCTTGGATGAGTTTTATCTCGGCGCGACACAGTTTTATTATTGACCCTGAAGGCGTTTTGCGGGAAACTTTTGTGAAGATTAATCCGGCGATTCATTCTAAAGAAGTGTTAGCCCGTTTGGGAGAATTGCAGGCTAACGGGTAATACCATTTTAGATTTTAGATTTTAGATTTTAGATTTGAATAATTGGGAATTACTGATGAACCTTGTCTTGGTAGTGAAGACTACATTCCTCTGTATTTTCAGATTATTTTAGTTTTCACTGCAAACGTTATCAGGTTGATTTGAACTCACATCTTGCACCATTCTCAATAATCCTTTTTTGGGTGGATTATCCTGGCCAACCCCTACTCCCCACAAGAAAATCTACTCTTTGTGGAACAGGTCTCAGAGCCCGTTGTTGACAATGCTGCAACATCTCAGTTTTACGGGAAATGATAGCTGTTAACGGGACAAGCGATATAAAAGTAAATCTAAAATCTAAAATCTAAAATCTAAAATCGCCTGTCCCGCCATACTCAATGAGAATTAAACTGGCTATTGATTGCAACAGCATCGACCGCAGAGTCCGGCTCGTAAATTTTTCTATTTCTGCTAGTAAGGCGGCGTTCCGGGTCAATTCCCTCGAAGGTTGGTGGCAACCAAACTCGGACTACCAACAACACTCCCAAAACTATCAAAAAAGCGCCTGTTGATAATATTTGAACCCAGGGAGTTTCCAGCACTCCCCGCACGATGACTTCTCGCAAAACAGATACTATACAAACTTCCACAGCCACCCCGATCGAAACGCGCTGCTCTTGCAAGTAAATAATTAGCAGCCGAAATAATTCTACCAAAACTAATAAAAATAGAATGTCGGCAGTCACTTGCTTAAAATTCAAAGGAGGAAGCAGCGAGAAAAACATTTCTCGCTGTTCGAGTACCATGAAACAAAACAAACCGATACACAAAGAAATTACAATTAAATCTTGAACTGTTTCGAGAGCGCTGACTATTAGTTTCAGATTCAACCATTGCGGGGGGTGATTAATCTGGTTATTTGAACGGTTTTGCATAGACGGCTCCTGCAATCTGTTTGAGTTGTTTACAGCTTAAGTTAAAGTTAGCTTATCTTTGAAAAAAAATCGGTTTAATTTATTTATAACCATTATAAAAATTCCCTGTGTTGACAATTTCCCATAAACTTTTATTTACCGCGCAGGCGGGTTGACATTTTGCCAAAGTTTGTGATAATCGACATCTGCTATTAGTAGATTTGACTGGTGAAAAGCAGAAGTCAATCGATTTTAGATTTTAGATTTTAGATTTTAGATTGAAGAATGGGATAATTGAAGAAAGCGACCTCACGGATGAATCCGGCGGCTTGTACCCTGGCTGATGAAGGTCAAAATCCTAAAATGCTGCAACTGCTATAAAATATGAAAATTGTAAAGAATTATTGACCACAGGTTGATAAACTCAAGTTAGCGACTCTCGGCTTTAATCAAACAAAAGCCGGAAAGTCAACCGAAAAACCAAAAGTAATCCAGAGAGGATTGAACACAATGGCATTTGAACTTGCACCATTACCCTTCGCCGCTGACGCCCTAGAGTCAGATCATATGTCGGCTAACACGTTTTCGTTCCATCACGACAAGCACCACGCTGCTTACGTGACCAACCTCAACAAACTGATTGAAGGGACGGAAATGGCGAGCAAATCCCTTGAAGAAATTGTCAAGGAATCTGCTAAAGACCCATCCAAAGCCGGCATTTTCAACAATGCAGGTCAAGTTTGGAACCACAATTTCTTTTGGAATTCCCTTGCACCAGGTGGCGGCGGCACTCCGACAGGAGCTTTAGCTGACAAAATCAACGCCGACTTCGGCAGCTTCGACAAATTCAAAGAAGAATTTAAGAATGCTGCGACAACTCAGTTCGGTAGCGGCTGGGCTTGGCTGGTTTTAGATAACGGTACTTTGAAAGTTACCAAAACTGCCAACGCCGACACCCCGGTAGCACACGGCCAAACTCCGTTGCTGACTTTGGATGTGTGGGAACACGCTTATTATTTGGATTTCCAAAACCGCCGTCCCGACTACATTACTAATTTCTTGGATAATTTGGCTAACTGGGATTTCGCAGCAGCAAATTTGGCTGCGGCTTAGTAGCATCTGAGTTTGAGGACTAAAGTCCTCACTACAAACTTCATAGGTTCGTAGTGAGGACTTTAGTCTTTCTTGAGATGAGTATTAACTTGAGTTTGACGGGCGCGGTGCAACGCTGGGCGCAGCAGTGAAAATAAACGCCGAAGGCGATCGGACTACTTCGTAGTAGTTAAAAAATTCTGAAATTGTGTTATAGTGCTATCGGTAACTTTTTTACAAATTTTGTAGTTTTAGTGGCTGTTCGCGCGATGACCTCTTCACCAACCATAGCACCCGTTCGATCGAGTCAAGTTACCCGCAAACCTTATCCCAACTATCGGGTAATAGTCCTCAACGACGATTTCAACACTTTTCAGCACGTTGTGGAATGTTTGACGAAATACATTCCAGGGATGACGAGCGATCGAGCATGGAAACTCGCCAACCAAATCCACCACGAAGGCCAGGCCACTGTCTGGGTTGGGCCGCAAGAGCAAGCAGAACTTTATCATATGCAATTGAGCCGTGCTGGACTGACAATGGCTCCGCTAGAGTCTACATAAAAATTTGTAGGGTTGAAGGCTTGTTTAAGTTTCGTTAACTCAATTTGAAACCTGCCAAAAGGGTTAAATAACTCGGTTCTCCTGAGCTAGATTATATGTAAACCTGCATAATCTTTTACTCAATTAGGAGAATTTTATGGATCATCCTTTTGATTTAGATGCTGCTCAACTCGAAGCAATTAATTTTGGTTTTGAAGAGACCCAAAGTGATGCACTCATCGCCCCCATCGAAGGTGGAATCATTTTCACGACTCTGGCTCTAGGTGAAGAAGGTGGGTCTCATCCGATACAGTGTATCTCAGCTCCCTGTCCGGGAAGTGAAGGAGGAGGAGGAGTAGGATTTACTCCCCCGCCTATTTTCGACCCTCCGATGACCACTATGGCTCTGGGTGAAGAGGGTGGAGGCCCTCCGATGACCACTATGGCTCTGGGTGAAGAGGGTGGAGGTCCTCCGATGACCACTATGGCTATCGGTGAAGAGGGTGGAGGTCCTATTCCTTCGTAATCTCATTCGTGGCGACAATTGTAGAAGAGATTCTGCCTAATTCCTGAACTCTTGAAATTGTTTCTGTAATGAGACTTTCAAAGATTTAGCCTCATTCGACAGTTTTTTTTAATACATAAAAAGTTGCAACACTCTCAAAACAAGTGATGCGACTTTTAATTTATTTACTTGCATTTTAGCAGATTTTTAATTTTCAATTTTTCCATGAACATTTTAATTCTGGGTAATGATTCAGATGCTCATGCTGCTCATATAAAAGATGCTCTCACCCAAGCCGGTGCAGAAGTAGATTATTTAGATACCTATCTGTTTCCAAGACAGTTACGTCTGTCTTGGCAACCTGATACCCTGGTAGGGTTCTTGACGCTACCCGGAGGTCGCCAGTTGAATTTTCAAGATATTCACAGTGTATTTTGGCGCAATTTCTCGGGTGTTTACGTTCCACAGTTAAAAGATGCACATCAACAGCAAGTTGCATTTAATGATTCAATGAGTACAGTGCGATCGCTCGTGCAAGCTTGTCCGGCTCGCTGGATTAATTCTTGGCAGGCATACCAATTTCATAAAGAAAAACCCCTACAACTGAGCAAGGCAAAGCAAATAGGAGTGACAATTCCTGCAACTTTAATCAGTAACAATCCAGAGCAAGTTAGGGAATTTGTCGAAAATCATGAAAAAGCAATTTTTAAGCCTGTTTATGGTGGCGCTCATACGAAGTTAGTCACAGAGACGCATTTAGAACCTAATCGCCTGGACTTGGCTTTGAGTATTTCTCCTGTCACAATACAAGAGTATATTCCTGGGACAAACATTCGCAGTTATGTGATTGGTGAATCAGTCTATTCTGCCGAAATTCGCAGTCAAGCTTTGGATTTTCGGGAAGATTTAGAGGCAGAGCTAATTCCGATAGATTTGCCAGAATCAGTTAAAAAACAATGTTTGGCAATATTAAAGGCATTTATGCTAGAGTGGACTGCTATTGATTGGCGTGTCAAGCCAACGGGTGAGTATGTATTTTTAGAGGCAAATCCTAGCCCGATGTTTATACACTTTGAGCGTCAGACTGGTTTTCCGATTACACAAAAATTAGTCAATCTCTTAATGTATTAACTGGGACTTAAGAGGCGATCGTAATTTTCCCAATCATCCCCGCCTCTGTATGTCCGGCTACCCGCAGGTTGTAACTTCCCGATTTCATGGGAACAAACACCCATTCTGCCATAGCGCCCGGTTTAAGTTCCAATTCGTGAATACTTCCTTTAATTTCCACATTACCAGCTTCAACTTTTTGAGTCCAACTCGCATCAGCAAAGTTTTTGGCAGTGAAATAATGTTTCTGCGAACTGGGATTTTTCAGCACTAATTTATAGCGCTTGCCCGATTCAAACTCTAGCAGATTGGGGAAAAACTTAAGTTCCCCACTTCGTTACCTAAACTAACAGTAATTTCGGTGACAGGTTGGCGAGACAAATCACCTGCAGCACTAGCAATTGCCGCTGGCATCAAGATTGTGATCAAACATAAAATTAGTCCCAAAATCACCTTGAGAGCTCGTTGTAACCCCTGGCTGCGGTAGAATTTGCCTAATTGCCAACCGAGTAAATGGATCGTTGCTGTTCTGACTACTGTTAACGGACTAATGACTGCTGACTAATGACTTAATTTGATCGCCAAACTTCATCCCAAGGCCCGCCCCCAACTTCCAAACCCGATAAAGAGCTTTGAGCCTCTAAGATAATTTTAGAACGCTGCTTACCATTTTTTTCAACATTTCCCCCCAACAATTCTCGCAGTTGCAAGCGCAATTCCCCGTGCGTCGTATCCCGGCAGCAAAAAGCCATGCCTTTTTCGGTAGGAGTTCGCACATAAGTACCAGAAGTCTTTGTAGTTCCAATTAACTCAACTTCAAACTGACTGTTTCTAGCCTGCATTTTCCAGCTTCCCCAAGGTTCAATATTCCAACTAACTTGCGAATTCCAAGGCACAAATTCGTAAAATTTGCCTCGGTAATGCAGACAAATCATTGCCACCGATTCCATCCACCACAGCACGCCCCGCTTGCCGCCGCCAGCAGTTAAAGCTAAATCCTTTTCGCCTTGAAAACAATTGCAATTAATCCAAAACCACTTTTGCGGAAAAGCACCGCCCCAGTTTTTTTCGCTGTAAGCGGGAGCATCTTTAAATTCGTAGCGTTGGCCGTTCCAATCGATCCAGCCCGTGGCTAAACCGTGAGCCATTAAAATTTGCCATCCCGGTTCAAATACGGGGAGAAAAGATAGCATTCCTGCCGTGGATTTCTGGAGTTGCTCAGAGTTTCCCCAGCCGTAAATAGGTTGAATTTCGTACTGCCAAAAACAGCGGCTTCTGCTTCCCGGATCGTGCAGATAACCTTGATTTAAAGTAGCAGTAGCTTGATAGCCTTCTTCGACGAGGCTGTCGAATACTTGTGGCTCTAAATAGTCGGGTTTAATTTGTAAATCTGTTTTGCCCCAATGTCCGAAACCCAAGCTTTCTCGGTGCGCCCAAAACTTATTTACATCGGGTAAGGTGCGGCACAAATAGCTATCTTTGGGGCCGAGAATTTGAGCTGCACCACCACTGTAAGGTTGACCGCCTCTGGGGTCTTCTATTGAATACATGAATGCAAAAGATTGCCCGTGAATCGGTAATGTTATTCGATAGTACCAGCCTTCAAAAAAGCGCCGGGAACTGCCGTCCCAGTGGTAGCCGCTGTGAGGAGTTTCAATAGTTTTGAGTTGTGAGAGTGAATTTGACATAAAATTACCAATAGCAGAAAGAAGAGTCATTAGTCAGCAGCCATTAGTTATTAGTTATTAGCTAGCAGTCATTAGTCATTAGTAGCGTGCTGGTGTGCACACCTTATCCAATTCGCAATTCCCTTTTTCCCAATTACCTTTTTTCCAATGACTAATGACTACTGACTACTGACTAATCCCATTACCAATATGATAGGTTATTAATTATGTCTTTAGCACTTTGGCGATCGCCCTTAGCTCGCGCGCTCCACCGCAACCGCAGTCTTGCTTTTGCCCGCTACTTGCAACTAGCAACTGTTCGCGCCACCGGGCGTCCGGCCAACCGCACTGTGGTGTTTCGAGGCTTTTTAGCAGATACTAATCAGTTGAAATTTATTACAGATATTCGCAGTGAAAAGGCAGAGGAAATTAACCTCTATCCTTGGGGGGAAATTTGCTGGTATTTCCCCAAAACTCGCGAACAATTTCGGATTGCTGGAAAGCTAGTTTTAGTAGGAGCAGATTATCCAGAGGCAGAGTTGTGCTCATCGCGCCGCACAGCTTGGCAGGAGCTTTCTGAGGCGGCTCGATCGCAGTTTGCTTGGCCGCATCCGGGGGAAGACAAAGCCCCGGCTAGTGCTTTTGATTCTGCTTCCCCAGATGCGATCGAGCCGCTGCCTAATTTTTGCTTGCTGTTGTTGGAACCGGAAACGGTGGATTTGTTGGAGTTGCGGGGGGAACCGCAGAACCGATCGCTTTATCGGCGCGACGGGGAGGGAAATTGGTCTGTGCGATCGGTTAATCCTTGAAGTCAGTTGACTGTTAACTGTTGACTGTTGACTGTTGTCAGTAGGAAAGTTTTAAGTTGAAAAATTCCCAATGAAAAACTCAACACTCAAAACTATTTTTAGATGCCGGTGCCGTCGAAAAATTCTTGAATTGCTTTATCTTTTAACTTGCAGCTAGGGGTTGTAACTAGCTCTGTTTTTTCGGCTAAGGCTACATTGCTGGCTTGGTTTAAAGCTTCTGATACTGAGTGGAAATTGTGGGAATGGGGAACAGAAGTTAAGGAGACAGATGCTTGAGGAAGCAAACTTTTTACTTGCTGTTCGAGGGACTCGATGCGATCGAGCAAAGAGCGAATTACCACAGCTTCCGAATCCGGCAAACTGCCGTGTTCTAGGGGATTGACGCGCACTCCCGATCGATAGACGATGCGGCCGGGAATCCCTACCACCGTACAGTCAGATGGTACGTCCCGGAGCACGACGGAACCGGCGCCGATGCGAACGTTGTTGCCAATTAGCAGATTGCCTAGTACCTTGGCGCCGGCACCGACAACTACATTTTCGCCGACGGTAGGGTGACGTTTGCCGCTTTCTTTGCCTGTGCCCCCAAGGGTGACACCTTGGTAAATTAGGGCAAAATCGCCGATAATCGCTGTTTCGCCGATCACAACCCCCATACCGTGGTCGATGAATACGCTTTTGCCGATCGTTGCCCCTGGGTGAATTTCAATTCCGGTCAAAAAGCGAGCTATGTGGGAAATAAAGCGGGGGATGAAGGGAAGTCCCAGCACGTAAAGCCAATGTGCGAGGCGGTGCAGCACTAGGGCCTGAAGACCGGGGTAACAAAATAAAACTTCCAACCAGTTGCGAGCGGCAGGGTCGCGATCAAAAATTATACTGAAGTCAGCTCTAAGAGTCTTTAGCACTTTCGGATTTACCAATTTTGGTTAAACACGCCACTTTCAATTTTACATTTTACTGGATGGCGTAAGTGAGAGACCGATCGGGAGATTGGGGAGTGCGAGATTGGCAGATTGGCAGATTGGGGGAGTGGGAGATTGGCAGATTGGCAGATTGGGGGAGAATTTGATCGTATTTGATTGTCCCCATCCCACAGCGCCGCGGCGTTCTATTCCTGTACAGAGATTGTATAGTTAGACTTGACTCCGGGTTCGAGAGTACCGACCCAAATCCTGTAAGAGCCTGCTTGCCATTCAGAATCAACAATGCCAGCATCTTTATTCTGGCCTGCATCGTCTCCGCAGCGCACCGCATTACCGGGGCCTTGTACGAGTAAGGTTGTGTCCTTGCCTCCGCTGTTGACTTTGATTGCGAGTTTTGAAAAGTTTTGCTGCAAGACGATGATGTGGTCGGGAGTTGGGGTGGCAAAACCCAAACATTTGTTTTTGTGCCGATCGGCGTTGGCAATGGCAGATAGAGAGTACGATCCGCCTGTGGAACCTCTCAAAACTGCTGTTGGGGCTCCAAAACCTCGCGATAAAGTTAAAGTGCCGAAATTGGCTGTTTCTGCTAAAACTGGTAGGGCGGCGATCGCGGCGATCGCCGCCAAGACTGCACCGTTTTTGAAATTGGCTCGCTGATTAAACAACATGGCAATATTCCTCGCTCACAACTTAAAATTACAACTCAGAATTTACCCATCGCAGCCCCTACAGCAATAACTCTGGAGGAAAAATAACTTTTTTTAAATTTATTCAAAACCTCCTGGTTTCTCTTGTTTATGTCTATCAGAACAATCCGTGTGCGCTCGCGCTGCGAGTGCCACTCCAATTTCTGCCACAGGCGATCGACTCATATCCGAAATTGTACGGTGTCAAGATGATTATTTTGATACTCCTAGCCTTGGTGTTGACGATCTGTTCCCTATTGACACAGGTTTTGGTATTGTTACCTATGGGTCTATCTGGCTGGCTCCACTTCCCTAATTGGCTGAGCCTGACCTTGATTTTGCTGGCTATTTCTTGGTGCTTGGGGGATTAGTCAGCAGTTAGCATTCATGAGTTATTAGTTATTAGTCAAAAACTAATTATCAATGATTCCGCTTCCCCCAACATCGAGGCCCGAGCCTCCCCGGCCTGATGATGTATACTTCACAATTGACAATCAGGAATCTAAAATCTAGGACTTGACATCTACCTATAGAATGATGCAACGACAATTTTATTCGATCTCAGGATTTCATTCTTCTGACAAAACCCTGGGGGAAACTCCTAAAAAACAGGAGCGTCCGATACACCGGGCGATCGTGTTAATGCTGGTGGCAACCGGTTTGCTGGGCCTGCACGCTAGTCGGCTGGTGGAATTGCAACTGGTACAAGGGAAGCAAAACCGGGAACGAGCCGAAAACAATCGCGTTCGCCTAGTGCCAATGCCGGCGAATCGCGGACACATTGTCGATCGCAACGGCAAGCTGCTAGCGGCGAACAATTTAGCTCGATCGGTATATTTGTGGCCGAAAGAACAAACGCCGGAAGAGTGGAAAGCGACAGCAGAAAAGTTGAGTCCGCTGGTTAAAATTCCGGCCAAAGAAATTTTACAAAAATTAAAACAGGTAGATCCTCTATCCTACAGGCCGGTGCGGATCAAGCAAGCGATGCCGCCAGAGGTGTTTGTGCCGCTAGCAGAACAGGTGGGACAAATGCGGGGAGTGGAAGTTCGGCCAGAAGCGAACCGCTACTATCCCGAAGGCAGTTTGGCGGCTCACGTTCTCGGATATATTGGCGAAGCTACCGCAGCAGACTTGGAAGATCACCCGGAATATCCGATGGGGATGATTGTGGGTCAGATGGGCATAGAAGCGAGTTCTAACAAGCAGATTGCGGGAGTTTGGGGCGATCGGCTGATCGAGGTAAATGCCCAAAATCAAGAATTGCGGCTGATGGGAGAGACACCGCCCAAACCGGGCGAGGCGGTGCAGCTAACCATAGACTTGTCCATGCAAAAAGCAGCCGAAAAAGCCTTGGGGAACCGCCGGGGGGCAGTAGTTGCCCTGGACGTGAAAACCGGCGCGGTATTAGTTATGGCCAGCCACCCGACTTTTGACCCCAATCTGTTTACGCGAAAAATCACTAAGGATGACTGGGCAACTCTTCAAGACCAGGAAAATTCATTTTTGAATCGGGCCATGCAAGGCTATCCCCCCGGCAGCACTTTTAAAATTGTGACTTCCGTCGCGGGCATGGAGTCGGGCAAGTTTTCGCCGGACTCAATTCTCGGTACTTCGTCTTACATTACTGTGGGGGGAATTGATTTTAACGAACACAGCGGCGGTTACGGCTACATAGGCTTTCGGGATGCCTTGGCTTTCAGCAGCAATACGTTTTTTTATCAAGTGGGGATGAGTACGGGGCCGGAGCAAATTTCTAAGTGGGGACACCGCTTGGGAATTGGCAAGGATACGGATTTGAATCTTTTGGGGCTAAGCGGTGGCAATCACGGTCAAATCCCGACGCCGGAGGAGAAGGAGAAAATCTATGAAGAACCTTGGTATGCGGGTGATACAGTAACGATGTCGATCGGCCAGGGGTTGGTGTTGGTGACTCCTTTGGAGGCGGCGGTGATGGTGAGTTCGATCGCTAACGGCGGCTATCGGGTGAAGCCTCATCTTTTGACTTCTATGACCGGCACAGCGGAGACTAAACGGGTACAGACGGGGATGAAACCTTCAACAATTCAGGTGGTTAAGGAAGGGCTGATCGCGGTGGTTGCCCAGGGTACGGGACAGGGGATGAATGACGGTACGATTCCGCTGACGGCGGGCAAAACAGGGACTTCGGAGGTTATTGGACAGCAGGATCACTCTTTGTATGTGGCCTTCGGGCCCGCTGAGAAGCCGGAAATTGCGATCGCCGTGGTTGTGGAAAATGGCGGTTATGGTTCTGTTGCCGCTGCCCCGATCGCGAAAGAGGTGTTTCAAGCTTATTTTGGGCAACCGAAAAAGGTGAAGAAGCCAGTAGTTATTAGTCCTTAGTTATTGCGAATGGGGAATTGGGAATTGGGAATTGGGAGTAGTTTCTTGTTCTTCCTTCCTTCTTCCTTCTTCCTTCTTCTTTCTTCCTTCTTCCTTCTTCCTTTTTTCTTCCTGACATCCGTTACAGAATCCGTTGCCGAACTTCCTTCTTCCTTCTGATTAATGACTACTGACTACTGACTAATTCAGCCGCATAAATATTGTAGCTTTGCGAATTCCTGTTATTTCTCCCGTACTGGTGACAGTGAGCGATCGCAAGTGGTCGAACAACGGTCTTGCCGAAAGTTCAATTAACCTCAACAGCGGGATTTGTTTTTCCCAAATTGTCCTGCTGGATGGCCAGTCTAAATAAAAATAGCCGTCGTTAGATGGCGGTAGCGGTTCAATGCTGGTTTGAAAATCTTCATTTACAACTAAAGAGCCTGTTTCGGCTGCTTCTAGTGCTGCGTCCATTGCTTCTACTGAAGTGGTGAAAATTTCGTATTTGCCGACGGTGGCTCGGACTCCTTTTGCCTGGGTTTCGATCGCACTTTTTCTATTACTTTCTTTTCCATAATTCTGGCTCGTTGTCAACTGCGTCCAAGCGGTAATTTTCTGGTTTCTGAGAGTGAAGCTGCCAATGCTGTATTCTTTGCTGCGGGCAATTTCATCGAGTTTCTCGATCGCCTTTGGGGAATCAGCAGAGTTTTCTGCGGCAAAAATCCAGTCGGCACTATTTGACGAATTCGGAAGCACTGCTAAAGCGTATTCTCCTTGTACCCAGTCAAATATATCCTGCGGCAGGTTGACGCCCCAAACTTGCTGAATATCTGCCAGGGTGCGATCGACTAAATTTGAGACTTCAGCGTTAGCTGACACCGCCGATGACAAATCAGCCCAAAAATTCTTTAAATCGGTGCTTGCGACCGCGAGAGGACTGGCTGAGGGAATGTACTGCAAGGCTTGCACAGGTTCGGAGAGTGTTGGAGAAGCTGTGTTTTCTCGTGATGTCACTAAAGCAGTTTGAGCCAGCAATCCCCGTCGGTTAACTCCGACAGCAACTGCGAGAGAATTAAGAGAAACTTGGGTATTTTGCTCGGTTCCTGACTGCGGGAGATTGACAAATGCTAAAGCGATTCTGCCTTGAGTTAGCTGCTGCAAAGCTTTTTGATATTCTGGGGTATTATTGAGATTTATGTTGGCTGATTCAACGTTATTAATTGCATCTCGAATCACATTCTGGCTATTGGCAAATAAAACAAAATTTTGGTTATTACCCGAATTTAAGTTACCGCCGATGGCTGCTGTTGCGAAGCTGGATGGCAACTTTGAATTCGGCAGAGAAAACGGGTTAAAAGGCGAAAGCGAAGCAATTTTTTTCTTGGCTGTTGGTGCTTGTTTATAATTAATTTTTACGCCTTTATATAGTTCCGAATGAACTGTTTTATCTGCCCGAGATTGTTTGCGCCAGTAGGAGTCGAGAAATTGTTGGCTGCGATCGACCTTTTGGGAGGAAACGGCCAGCAAAAACCCGGCTTGTTGACCGTTGCTGCTGTCGCCATCGAAATCTGGCGTTGTGACGGCGAGGGTAATTTCGTCACCTATCCAAGGTTGGATATCTCTACTGTAATCGAGGCCTGTACTGGCGAGGAAACTTTTTTTGATTTGATCAAATTCCGCGTGCGATCGACTTCTTTCTTCGGGAGTGGCAAAAACTTGCCGCAATGCTTCGAGGCGATCGGGATTTACCAGCATTGATGCTAACAAAGGTGCTTGTTTCGAGACAAACACAGCCGCAGCCGGAGTAGTTGTCGGCCCGCCGGCGAGCAAATTCAGGGGAGTGTGAGTTGTCAGCCAGTAAAAACCGCCGGCACTCAAGCCTAAGAGTGCCAAGACGCCAGCAATGAGGAAAGAAAAGAACGATCGCAACTTCATACAACAAGGACTAATGACCACAGTCTATTATTAACTAGAGTAGCGCATGACCGTAGCTGTCGGCAGATACTTTTTGTGCTGTTCGCAAAAAAAAGAATCAATTAAAATATTCTCAAGCTTTAAAACCCAAGTAAAATGCTAACAATATCAACTGCCGCCGAACAGCGAGTTTTACTGCAAAATATCAGTTGGCAATTATATGAAAGCCTGCTAGGGGAACTGGGCAACAAACGTTCCACCAGAATTGCTTATTATCAAGGTCAATTAGAAATTATGGTGCCGCTACCGGAACATGAAAACCGCAACAGGCTGATCGATCGCTTAATTGTAACTCTCATCGAAGAACTCAATCTGGAGTACAATCCCTTTGGCTCGATGACTATTAAAAAACGCCAAAAAGCAGCGGGAAAAGAACCAGATTCATGCTATTATATCCAGAATGAAGCACTGGTCAGAGGGAGAACAGAATTAGACTTTGCTCAAGATCCGCCGCCCGATTTAGCACTAGAAATTGATATTACCAGCAGTTCCTTAAATCAATTCGATTTATATGCAGATTTAGGCGTACCAGAAATTTGGCGGTACGACGGAACAAGCATCAAGTTTTATCAATTACAAAATGGCGAATATGCGGAGTGCAATTATTCCCCGGCTTTCCCGATCCTACCGACTGCAAAAGTTGACGAATTTATCGATCGCTGTCAAACTACAGGCGCAACCGCAGCAGTGCGAGAATTCCGGGAATGGGTCAATCGATTTTAGATTTTAGATTTTAGATTTTAGATTTTAGATTTTAGATTTGAAGCATTCACCCCACGAATAAATTTGGGGGGCAAGTTTCATCGGATACAGGTTTTTTATTTCTCCACGGATGAATCCGGGGGCTTGTATCCTGGATGCTTTCGGTAAAAAATCAGTAATTGTGTAGTCTACCAGGGCACTCCTCGCGCATCGGAAAAATCGGCATCTATAACCGCCCCCGGATCGAATACAGCATCAGTTAAATCAGCTTTT
This sequence comes from Microcoleus asticus IPMA8, assembly GCF_013179805.1. Taxonomy (GTDB): domain Bacteria; phylum Cyanobacteriota; class Cyanobacteriia; order Cyanobacteriales; family Microcoleaceae; genus Microcoleus; species Microcoleus asticus. The sequence continues at coordinate 50,020 of NZ_SRRZ01000009.1, forward strand.
CTAAACGAGGTTATCGACAATTTTTCTATTTCCTCAACAGCGATAAAAAAGCCGATCGCAGTTAACCCAAGAATTACCCCAGAAACCAAAAATAAGACAATTCCCCTGATAGTATCTCCGCCAAAAAATGTCACAATACCGCTAGCCCCGATCGCAGCAGCAGCCCCAGCCACAGCCCCCGCCACAATTCCAGCCTCGCCCCGAGTCGCAGCAATCGCCGTAGCAGCCGTTCCGGCCACAGCCACAGCCCCCGCATCCGCCCCGCCAATCAGTCCAGTCAAAGCCCCAGCCGTCGTCACTGTCACCGCAGTTACCCCAGCCCTAGCAATCAAATTTCTCACCCGCCTGCGGCTTTGTCCGGTTCTGACACCCTGAAAATTTGCCCCCCTCAAAATCGCCCCGGTGAAATTGCAGCCTCGAATGTCGCAACCGCTGAAATTCGCCCCTGACAAGTCAAGCCCTTTAAAAGAACGGTTCCGCAAGTTTTGGTTAGCAAAATTGAGATTTCGAGGTAAAGTCATTCGATTTTAGATTTTAGATTTTAGATTTTAGATTTTAGATTCACAACCCAAAGACCTAGGATTATAGATTTTAGATTATAGATTTTAGATTAACCAAGCACAGGGCATTTAGAATAAAGCCTGTGGTTTATAACGAGTTTCCATGTCTCCCATCTCCGAATCTCCATTTTCCCCCGAACAAATTGCCGGTGAAAGACTCACACCTGAAGAATATGAAGAAATCGTTCAGCGTCTCGGCCGCCATCCTAATAAAGCTGAATTGGGAATGTTCGGCGTTATGTGGAGCGAACACTGCTGTTACAAAAATTCGCGACCGCTATTAAAACAGTTTCCCACAGAGGGCGATCGAATTCTCGTCGGGCCCGGAGAAAATGCCGGCGTCGTAGACTTGGGAGAAGGCTTGCAACTCGCCTTCAAAATTGAATCCCACAACCACCCGTCAGCAGTCGAACCTTTCCAAGGTGCAGCAACCGGTGTCGGCGGGATTCTCCGCGATATCTTCACAATGGGTGCACGCCCGATCGCACTTTTAAATTCCCTGCGTTTCGGCAACTTAGACGATGCTAAAACTCAGAGATTGTTCAAAGGCGTAGTATCGGGAATTTCCCATTATGGAAATTGCATCGGAGTACCTACAGTTGGCGGCGAAGTTTACTTCGATCCTGCTTATTCCGGCAACCCATTAGTTAACGTCATGGCCTTGGGTTTAATGGAAACTCAAGAAATCGTAAAATCCGGGGCATCCGGCATCGGAAATCCCGTGCTTTACGTCGGTTCAACTACTGGCAGAGATGGCATGGGAGGAGCAAGTTTTGCGAGTGCCGAATTGACAGACAAATCAATGGACGATCGCCCCGCAGTCCAAGTAGGAGATCCATTTTTAGAAAAATCCTTAATTGAAGCTTGTTTAGAAGCATTCAAAACCGGTGCTGTTGTCGCCGCCCAAGATATGGGCGCCGCCGGAATCACCTGTTCGACATCAGAAATGGCAGCCAAAGGCGGCGTCGGCATTGAATTCGATTTAGACAAAGTTCCCGTTCGAGAAAGCGGCATGATTCCCTACGAATACCTGCTTTCAGAATCCCAAGAACGGATGTTGTTTGTGGCCCAAAAAGGACGCGAACAGGAATTAATCGATATTTTCCACCGCTGGGGATTGCACGCGGTAGTAGCGGGTACAGTGATTGAAGAGCCGATCGTCCGAATTCTATTTAAAGGCGAAATCGCTGCCGAAATTACCGCGACTGCTTTGGCAGATAACACACCAATTTATCACCGAGAATTGTTGACAGAGCCGCCCGAGTATGCTAAAAAAGCATGGGAATGGACGGCGGATTCGCTGCCACAATCCACAGTTACAGGTATCGAAATTAACGGCAATTTCCAAACTTGGAATCAGATTTTGCTGACGCTTTTAGATACTCCCACCATCGCTTCTAAACGCTGGGTTTATCGCCAATACGACCATCAAGTGCAAAACAATACTGTTGTTTTACCGGGAGGCGCTGATGCTGCGGTTGTCAGATTGCGTCCGCTAGAACCCTGCCAATCTTCCCTTGCTGAAGGGGTAGAAGTACACCCCCTTGCTAAGGGAGATCTGCAGAGAGAAAATGCTATTTCTCTAGCTTCCGAAAGCAAACAGGAAGAAGAGGTAATTCCTCTATTTAAGAAAGCACAAGGTAGGGAAACTCCAAAAATTTCTCCCCCCCTTAGCAAAAAGGAAGCGCCCCTGGGGATGATTCCTGGAGTTGCTGCAACGGTTGATTGCAATTCTCGTTATGTTTATCTCGATCCTTATGAAGGTGCAAAAGCAGTCGTAGCGGAAGCAGCGAGAAATTTAAGCTGTGTGGGTGCTGAACCTCTGGCAGTTACTGATAATTTGAATTTTGGCAGTCCTGAAAAGCCGATCGGGTATTGGCAGTTAGCGTCAGCTTGTCGCGGAATTGCTGATGCTTGTCGGGAGTTGGGAACGCCTGTTACTGGCGGCAATGTTTCTCTTTACAATGAAACGGTTGATGCTGAGGGAAATCCTCAACCAATTTATCCGACTCCGGTAATCGGAATGGTGGGGTTAATTCCCGATTTGAAGAAGATTTGCGGCCAAGCTTGGCTAAAGAAAGGTGATTTAATTTATGTGCTGGGAATGGGGGAATCATCCCAACACTCAGAACTTTCATCTGACAGGTCAAAAATCGAAACTTCTCCTACTTTGGGAGGTTCGGAATATTTAGCGGCAATTCACGGGATTGTCGCTGGGAAACCGCCAAGGATAGATTTTGAGTTAGAAAGAAAAGTGCAATCGGTTTGTCGCGATGGTATTCGGCAAGGTTGGGTAGGTTCTGCCCATGATTGTGCGGAAGGTGGAATTGCGATCGCCCTCGCGGAATGCTGTATCTCTGCTAAAATGGGTGCGGAAATTCATCTCAGCTTTAATTCGGCAAATGTCGGCCGCTGGGATGAAATTTTGTTTGGTGAAATGGGCAACTGCATTGTAGTTTCAGTCGCCCCGAAAAATCAAGGCATTTGGGAGTCTTACCTGCAAGAACATTTGACTAAAATGTGGCATAAAATCGGTTTAGTTGCCGGGGCTGAATCACCTTTGCGGGTTTTGAGTGCTGATAATCAAGTGTTACTTGAGGTTGGGATGAGTGAGATGGGCGATCGGTTCTATAATGCGATCGAGCGTCGGATTGCATCTGTCTAATCGCAGTCCATACAAAGGGCTGTTGAAACCGCGTCTACACAGACGAAACCCGCCGACGCGGGTTGCATTTCTTGAGTCCGCGAAGGCGGACTTTGTTTGTGTAGAAGCGATTTCAATCGCCGTTTCAATTTCCGTGTCAATCCCCCAATTAATCGCCGTGTCAATCACCCAATTCCTCTATATAATATGAACAATATTATTCATAAAATAAATGATTTGCTGTATCAATCCCGACTGTCAAAAACCTGAAAACCCGGATGGACAAACATATTGCATCAGTTGTGGCGTTAAACTCGTACCCATCCTGCGAAATCGTTTCCGCACGCTCAAATTCCTCGGTAAAGGTGGCTTCGGCAGAACCTATTTAGCAGAAGATATTGATAGACTAAATCAACGCTGTGTCGTTAAACAATTAGCACCAAATGTCCAGGGAACGTGGGCGATTAGCAAAGCGGTAGAGTTATTTCAGCAAGAAGCCAGACAACTGCAACAGCTAGGACAACATCCGCAAATTCCATCACTAGATGCCTATTTTGAAGAAGAAAACTATTTGTATCTGGTACAGCAGTTTGTCGATGGAGATAATTTGTTGACGCTTTTCCAAAATCAGGGAATTTGGCAAGAAAGCCAAGTTAAGCAACTATTACTCGAACTTCTACCTGTTCTCAGGTTTATTCACACACAAAAAATTATTCACCGAGATATCAAGCCTGAGAATATTATGCACCGTCGCAGCGACGGTTTGTTAATGCTGATAGATTTCGGAGTTTCCAAACAGTTGTCGGGAACAGTGATATCGCGACAGGGAACGCAAATTGGTTCGCATGGTTATGCACCCCTTGAACAAATGAAAGGGGGTGAAGCTTATCCAGCCAGCGATTTTTTTAGCTTGGGGGCGACGGCATTTCATCTACTGACGGGGGTACATCCTTATTATTTGTTCCTAGAAAAAGGTTATAGTTGGACTGCAAATTGGCAGCAACATTTGAAGAGTCCCATAGATAAGGGATTGGAATTGATTTTATCTAAGTTGTTGGCAAAAGATATCCAGCAGCGCTATCAATCAGCAGAGGAAGTTTTAATAGATTTTCAAAGTCAGTCAACGCCCAAAAATAGCATAAATTTACAAAAAATAGACTTTGAAGTGGTAACAGTTGATGTGCGGGGTAATATAACTAACCGCCAACAGCGTCAAGCACAATTTTTCAGGGAAAATTTAGGTAGCGGTGCAATCTTAGACATGATAGCAATTCCTGGCGGCCGTTTCGTGATGGGTTCCCCCCATACGGAAGTAGGGAGCTCTGACAGTGAAGGGCCACAGCGTACCGTTAATATCTCTCCTTTTTTTATGGGTAAATATCCAGTTACTCAAGCACAATATCAAGCCGTGATGGGGAATAACCCTTCTCATTTCAAAGGTTTTTTGAAAAGCAAACAACTCCCTGTAGAACAAGTTACCTGGAATGCTGCTGTGGAATTTTGCCGGAAACTTTCTCAAAAAACCGGCAAGATTTATCGCTTACCTTCGGAAGCCGAATGGGAATATGCTTGTCGCGCCGGAACAACAATGCCTTTCTATTTTGGCGAGACAATTACCCCGGATTTAGTTAATTATGATGGCAATAATCCCTACGGTTCTTCGCCCAAGGGACTTTACCGCAAACAAACAACGGATGTGGGGATTTTTCCGCCGAATCCGTTTGGTTTGTATGATATGCACGGGAATGTTTGGGAATGGTGCAGCGATCGCTGGCATGATAACTATAGCGGCGCACCGACTGACGGAAGTTCTTGGGAAACTGGAAGGGATAATAACCGAGTGCAGCGTGGTGGTTCCTGGGACAACGATGCGGTCCATTGCCGTAGTGCCAATCGTAACTACGCCTCGGCGGACCTCAGGTGGGGGTACAGGGTTTTTCGCGTTGCGGTAGCGTCGGTTTCTTCCTCGTCCTAGTTTTCCCGGCGAGGACTCTTCTCTGCTCTCTAGCCCTTTAGCGGGTTGAAGGCGTAGGGTGCGTAGTGCGTCGCCCGAAACAATCTGCAAGTTCGATCGACTATTTCACAGCGACGTACCACAAATTAGTAAGATGCGTCGCCCGAAACAATCTGCAAGTTCGATCGAGAATCTCGCAGCGATGCACCCTACAAATTAAACTGAAAAACTTATCTGCTCCGTGCTATTTCCATAACTTGCCACGCCAAAAATGACTTTACATGGCCGCACAGATTCCGATGATGATATAGTAGGTCAATTTTATGAAAAAGTCAAGATCGATCGCGCTTAAATTTTAATATTTGAAAAAGCCAGTGAAGCAATTTTGTAATTCATTTCCCGTTGCACGATCGCCTATCTCTTAGTCCCCCTCTGCTGAGACTAAAGTGTGTATAGAAGCGATTTCAATCGCCCGATCGCGCCCAATCAATCGCCCCATTGCCCGATCGCCCGATCGCGCCCAATCCATCGCCCCATCGCCCACCACTCATCAAGGTTAATATAGGATCGGGGGGCGATCGATACTACAATGCCATTAAACGCCGCATCGCTTCTGTCTGAAATGTTACACGAGTTGGAAATAATGACAGATCCGTGGCAAGATTAAGGGAATGTTAAGTTATGCGACGCTTTCGCAAACAAGATTTTCCGCTGAAACTGTCCCCCTAACCCACCTTCCCCATTAGGAACCCACCCATCTATGATTCCCAACCATTCCTTCGCGGCTGACGAGCATTCTAGTAAACCCGACAAGCCAGAGGAAGCTTGCGGCGTTTTTGGTATCTACGCACCGGGTGAAGATGTAGCCAAGTTGACGTACTTCGGTTTGTATGCCTTGCAGCACCGGGGTCAGGAATCCGCAGGGATTGCCACCTTTGACGGTGAAAAAGTCTACCTGCACAAAGATATGGGACTGGTTTCCCAAGTCTTCAACGAATCGAGTTTAGGTCACTTGCCCGGTAACTTAGCCGTAGGCCACACTCGCTACTCTACTACCGGCTCGTCGCGGGTTGTCAACGCTCAACCTGTTGTCGTCGAAACTCGTTTGGGAAGTCTGGCACTGGCACATAACGGGAATCTTGTCAATACTAAAGAATTGCGCGAAGAGTTGATGTCTCGCAATTGCGAGTTTGTGAGCACGACGGATTCAGAGGCGATCGCAGTGGCGATCGGTTCCGAGGTAGACAAGGGCAAAGACTGGCTGGAAGCAGCGATCAGTGCCTTTGGTATGTGCCAAGGAGCCTTTAGTTTGACGATCGCCACCCCCAAAGGCGTGATGGGAGTCCGCGACCCTCACGGCGTCCGCCCGCTGGTAATTGGCATCCTCCCCACAACTCCGGTACGGTACGTTTTAGCTTCGGAAACTTGCGGCTTGGATATTATCGGTGCTGAATTTTTGCGGGACGTAGAACCGGGAGAATTAGTTTGGATTACAGAGGAAGGTATGGCTTCCTTCCACTGGAGCCAGCAGCAGAAGCGCAAACTTTGCATCTTTGAAATGATCTATTTTGCTCGACCCGACAGCCAGATGGAAGGTGAAAGTTTATACAGCTACCGGCTGCGGATCGGGCGTTTGTTGGCAGCAGAATCTCCGGCTGAGGCTGATATAGTTATCGGCGTTCCCGATTCTGGAATTCCGGCGGCGATCGGCTTTTCTCAAGCTTCCGGCATTCCTTACGCCGAAGGATTGATTAAAAACCGCTACGTCGGGCGCACTTTTATTCAACCGACTCAGACAATGCGGGAGTCAGGAATCCGCATGAAACTCAACCCTCTCAAAGATGTGTTGGAAGGAAAGCGAGTAATTATTATCGACGATTCGATCGTGCGCGGCACTACCAGCCGCAAAATCGTCAAAGCCTTGCGGGATGCGGGCGCTACCGCAGTTCACATGAGAATTTCCTCGCCGCCGGTGACTCATCCGTGTTTCTACGGGATCGACACCGACAATCAAGATCAGTTGATTGCTGCTACTAAGTCAGTCGCAGAAATCGGCGCCCAAATTGGGGTAGATTCTTTGGCTTTCTTGAGTTGGGATGGAATGCTGAAGGCGACTAACGAAGACCCGATGAGTTTTTGTTCGGCGTGTTTCACTGGTGATTATCCGATCGACGTTCCAGAAATGGTAAAACGGTCTAAGCTCATATTAGAAAAAGCTGGTACCTAGAAAATCAAAAAGCGAGAAAGCGATCGCCCGTCACTTTCCGCGATTTATGGATTTTCAAGTTTTTCTGGTAAGTCATTGCCAGAATGTGTGTAGAAATGTTACATTAACTTAGCTGTAGCAATAATTGCAGAATTTGTGAACAGTAGTGAACAGTCGGGTGGGTAGAACTTGTGTGAAACCCAACACTCCGATTTTAGATTGGTGATTTGAGATTTGATATTTGTCCTTCAATCTAAAATCGCCAATCTAAAATTGATGGGTTTTTCCCTACACTCTCGTTCACAATTCCTGCTTGAAGCGCTGTATGCTACCTGCAGACTGGAGATAGTTCCTCCAGATGTCCACTCTCAGATTGAAGTCGCATTTCGCACCAACAACGGGCACATGAGATTTTTTCAGATAACAGGGTCGATCGCACTAAATTTTCCCACACAAGTATTCCGCAAGCCAACTTGCTTGAGAATCGCGGACGGGCTATTCATGCGAACTAAAGAACTTTAGAAACCCTTGCAGAGTAAAAACATGGCTCCTTGCAGTTTGAATGTTACCTCACCTGCATAGGGATACAACCCCCCGACATGAGTCGGGGAGAGCCAAAAAGTTTAGATCTTAGTTTAAGCCCCCAGATTCATCTGTGGAGTGAATCTAAAATCTAAAATCTAAAATCTAAAATCGATTGACTGTTAAAAGAAGGCGGAATGCGGTTTCTCAAGTCAGCTTAAATCGGAAACTTCGTGCAATCAAATACTGTTCTCAATCCCCCGAGCAATCAAGGCTCATCCTCTCGTACAACAGAGTTACCTTTTACTCTTGCTGATATCAAATCAGCCATTCCAGCCCACTGTTTTGAACCCTCGGCATGGAGATCTCTGGCTTACTTCTTTTTAGATCTGGGAATTATCGCAGGTTTGTATGCGATCGCCTACACCGTCGATTCCTGGCTCTTTTACCCAATCTTTTGGTTGATGCAGGGAACCATGTTTTGGGCATTGTTTGTAGTGGGCCACGACTGCGGACACGGTTCATTTTCTAAGAGCAAATGGCTCAACAACCTGATCGGACACCTCTCCCACGCTCCAATTCTCGTGCCCTTCCACGGTTGGCGGATCAGTCACAGAACCCACCACGCGAATACAGGCAGCTTAGATAACGATGAAAGCTGGTATCCCGTGTCGGAGAGCCATTACGAACAAATGCGCTGGTACGAAAAGCTGGGACGCTTCTATTTGATGTTATTTGCCTACCCAATTTATCTGTTTCGCGGATCGGGCGTTCGGGCAGGTTCTCACTTCATGCCCGGTAGCCAGCTTTTCCGTCCCTCCGAAAAATGGGATGTGTTGACGAGTTCCGCATCCTTGGTACTGATGGTAGGCTTTTTAGGTGCCCTAACCTATCAGTTTGGTTGGCTGTTTTTACTCAAGTTCTACTTGGTTCCCTATGTAGTGTTCGTGATGTGGCTGGATTTGGTAACATACCTGCACCACACAGAAGCCGATATTCCTTGGTATCGCGGTAAAGATTGGTATTTCTTGAAAGGTGCATTGTCTACGATCGATCGCGACTACGGAATCATCAATTCCATCCATCACGACATCGGGACTCACGTAGCCCACCACATTTTCTCGACGATGCCGCACTATCACTTGAAGGAAGCAACGGAAGCCATCAAGCCAGTGTTGGGCGATTATTATCGCAAGTCAACCGATCCAATTTGGAAGAGCTTTATTCGCTCTTACTGGGATTGTCATTTTGTCTCGGATACAGGTTCTGGAATTTGCTACGAATCGCCTAGCACTCGGCGATCGGCTGAAGTTAAGTAGCTTAAATAAACAATAGAATATGCAAAAACCCGGCTTCTTAAAGAAACCAGGTTTTTCTTTTTTGCGCGTGTTCGATCAGATGTTCCACATCTGGAGGGGTGACAAGCCGCCCTGGAGGGGTTGTCACCCCGCCAGCGATTTTTCCACCAAAGCTTGTATTACTGCTTCAGCCCTCGCAGTCCAACCAATAATACCGCCTTGGGCGCGAATCATATCGATCGCGCTCTGTTTAAACTGTGGAAAGTAGCTGGCTGTAGCATCCTCAACGAGTAAACCTTCAAACCCCCTATCGTTAGCCTCGCGCATAGTTGTTTGAACGCAAACCTCAGTCGTGACTCCAGTAAAAATTAGGTGAGTAATCGCTTTTTCACGAAGTATTAATTCCAAATTAGTGTGATAAAAAGCGCCCTTGCCTGGTTTATTAATTACTATTTCATCAGGCATAGGTGTCAATTCTGAGATAATTGAATTGCCAGGTTCACCCAAAATTAAAATTCGTCCCATTGGGCCTCGATCGCCAATTTTAAGTTTACTTTGACCCCGCTTTTGCTTAGATGGAGGACAATCAGAAAGGTCAGGTTGATGACCTTCAATAGTGTGAACAATAGGGAGATGGCGATCGCGAAATGCCTCTAACAACTGCTTTACCGTTGGCACGATTGCCTGTAGTTGGCTGACATCATTGCCTAAAGCTTCACCAAATCCCCCAAGCTCCAAAAAGTCTCGCTGCATATCGATGATAACCAAAGCCACACCGCCAGAGACTGGCAGTTCATAATCATAAGGTTGGGCAGATATTAAGACCATAGCGATATAGGTTTTTCCCAAATTACTAGGACTATGCAGCCAGCTTGGCTGACAACACTGTGGTTACTGTTAGGGGGGTTAATGACAAAGGTTCCGGCTTGGTGTTCGCCATTCTGGTCAGTTTGCGATCCAGTTAGTACATAAATATGTTCAAAACCAGTATGCGTGTGCCTTGGGACACTTGCTCCCGGCTCATACCGCAGTAGAGCAGCAGCCGATCCACTTTCGTTGTCACCATAAAGTCGGTAGATTTCAACCCCATCACGAAATGGTTGCCAAGGCAAGTTATTCTGCCACGTCGCGATATTAGGTAGATCCTTAAGGATCAAAGCTTGGTTCAGTAGTTCAGTCATAGGTATGGCTCGAATGAAATAATACATGGAGACAGAAGGACGCGGAGAATGGCAAGAAACTATGGAGCATCGCCGCGTCCTCTTCGTCAATTAATCCAAAATCCAAAATTGATTAGTGTCCTGCCATACTCTTACCTATCTGAACAAAATCTGCATCTGCGATCGCACTTTCATAAGTAAAATTCCCGCCACTGATTACCAAAACCCGATCGGACAATTTCAGCAGTTCATCTAAATCTTCGCTCACCAGCAACACAGCTACTCCTCGGTTGCGAGCCTCAATAATCTGACCGTGAATATACTCCACAGCAGCAAAATCTAGACCAAAGCAAGGATTCGCGGCAATTAGTAACTTAATATGTTCGGCGGAGAGTTCCCGCGCTAGCACTGTGCGCTGTACATTTCCCCCCGACAGATTGCCTACAGGGGTATCTGGCGAAGGCGTTTTAATTTTGAAAGTATTAATTAAGCTCTTAGCCGCCTGCCTAATTTCTTTCAGGATGAGTAAGATACTTGCTTTAGCTTGAGGAGGGCGGTCAAACGTCCGCAGGGCTAAATTTTCTGCCACACTCATGTGTGGCACACAAGCATTATGAAGGGGTTCTTCTGGTAGTGCGAAGACCTGATGTTTAAACATCTCGGCTCGTGTTGCTGTATAAACTTCGCCATTGACCAGCACATCTCCACCTGTAGCAGAACGCTGACCTGCCAACACCTCCACCAGTTCCCGCTGACCGTTGCCAGAGATACCTGCAATCCCAACTATTTCGCCGCTGTGAACTGTGAGATTTACTCCTGTCAATACCTCCAGACCGTTGTCTTTATTGGCATGAAGGTCTTTAACTTCAAGGACAGGAATAGTCGTTGGGAGGGCTGTCTTTTCAACTTGTTTTGGCTCGCGCCTTTCACCCATCATCATTTCAGACATATCCGAGACAGTCAGATCCTTTACCAAACCCTGACCTGCAAACTTTCCTTTACGCAGCACCGTGATGCTATCGCAAAACGCCATCACTTCCCGGAATTTGTGGCTGATAATTAACACGCTTAATCTTCCGGCAGTAACTTCTGCGCGCAGTAGACCTAAAACCTCATCGGCTTCCTGCGGAGTAAGCACCGAAGTGGGTTCGTCCAGAATCAAGATCCGACTCTGAAGATATATCTGTTTAAGAATTTCTAGCTTTTGTTTTTCCCCGGCAGCTAATTGAAAGATTGGGGTATCTAGAGGAACTCGGAAAGGAGCAGTTTTCATAAAAGCCTTTAACCGCTCGTACTCGGCTTTCCAGTTAATCAAATTGGGGCTATCAAAGCGGGACAAAACCAGATTTTCGGCTACAGTCATCGCAGGCACAGAGGTGAAGTGCTGGTAAACCATGCCAATGCCGTACTTATGAGCATCGCGAGGACTTGCGATCGCAGTTTCCTGCCCATCAATCAAGACTTTGCCTGAAGTAGGAGTATAGAAACCCATGACACATTTAACAAGGGTACTTTTGCCTGCTCCGTTCTCGCCCAGCAAAGCATGAAATGTCCCTGGTTTTAGCGTCATCGAGAAATTATCAAGTGCAGTCATCGTGCCAAACCGCTTAGTCATGTTAACCACCTCTAGTTCTGGTGGTTGCAGAAAGTTTTGAGTTGTGAAGTTTGAGTTTTGAGTGTCTAGATAATTTTGAGTATTTAGTGCTGAGTTTTTGGCTAGAGAGTCTTTCACTTCTGTCATGTTTTTATCTCCTGTAAAGTTTTAAGTTTATCGGCTATTTATGAGATTTGATTCTTTAGTTAGATGGCGGGATTCATTTCAATGCTTGAACTATTTACTTTTTATTTCCTCAAAATTAAATACTTAAAGCTTTGATAAATGCTTCTGAATCAGCGACGGTTCCAAACACTCCTCCCTGCATCTGGATCATCTTGAGTGCCGCCAAATGGTTGCCATAATCTGTTGCGCCTGTACAGTCAGATAAGAGCAAACATTCATAACCGCGATCGTTTGCATCTCGCATTGTGGTATGGACGCAGACATCGGTTGTAATGCCAGCCAAGACAATATTTTGAATGCCTTTGCGTTTCAGTAAAAGATCTAGATCCGTAGCATAAAATGAACCTTTTCCAGGCTTATCAATCACCGCTTCTCCAGGCAAAGGCGCGAGTTCTGGAATGATTTCCCACCCGGCTTCACCTCGAACAAGAATTCTGCCACAGGGGCCGGGGTCGCCAATTCCGGCGTTAATTTGGCGCGATCGCCACTGCTTGTTTTCTGGTAAATCTGCTAAGTCGGGGCGGTGTCCTTCGCGGGTGTGCATGATATGGAAGTGCTTCGCCCGTGCGACTTCTAAGACTTGCTTGATTGGCTCAATAGGAGCGCGAGTCAGTGACAAGTCGTAGCCCATCTTATCAACATATCCACCAATGCCGCAGAAATCAATTTGCATATCAATTATCAGCAGCACCGTATTTTCTGGGCGCAAATCGCCATTGTAAGGATAAGGATATGGTTCAGCTTCTACAAAACGTCCCATGTTTATCTTCCTTGCGATAAATTCCTGTTTTACGTGTTAGTTCCTAAAGATCCAGGCGCGCCTGTCAAAGTTCGTTTCGGCGAACAAGTAATAATCATGATCGCCAGCGTCAGGATGTAGGGCGAAGCATTAAATAAGTAGTAATAGGAATCCACCCCTACTGATTGCAAAGCGGGGCCGATCGCCTGCGCTCCCCCAAATAGCAACGAGGCGTATAAGCACTGAACTGGATTCCAACGGGCGAAAATTACCAGCGCTACTGCCATGAGTCCTTGACCGCTAGAGATGCGTTCTGTCCAACTACCGGGATAGTAAAGGGATAAATAAGCACCACCAATTCCAGCTAGAAAACTGCCCGCGATAATGCAGAGCATACGAACTTTATTAATGGAGATTCCCATTGCTTTTGCAGCATCGGGACTATCTCCAACTGCACGAATGAATAACCCCCAGCGAGTTGATTTAAAGAACCACTGCATTAGAGGGGCGATCGCTACACCTAACAAAAATAGGGGACAAATTTGTAGCGCTGATTGCACCGGAGGCAGATGACTCCAAGCACCCAGAGGGAAACTAGGCAACTGGGGGGCACTTGGTTGAATAAAAGGTTTGCCAAAAAAGAAAGCAATGCCGCTACCAAAAATAATCATGGCGATGCCTACGGCAATGTCATTTACTTTTGGTTGTACGCACAGCCAAGCGTGGATAAAACCTAGTACCATGCCAGCTAGACCAGCGGCTAAAACACCTAACCAAGGCGATCCAGTCTGATAAGAAATAGCATAGGCACTCATCGCGCCCGTTAACAGTGTCCCTTCTAACCCCAAATTAATCTTGCCGCTTTTTTCCGTCAGGCATTCGCCCAAACTGACGAACAGAAACGGAGCGCTACCCCGCAAAGTTCCTGCCAAGATACCTAAAGGTACTCCCCACCAACCTAATACTTCTGCTGCCATTGTGGATTCCTCCGATTTGAGATTTTGGCTTAACGTATTGCTTAGACAGCGGCTACTGATGGTTGCTCGCTAGAAGGTGGCTGCTGAGGGCTATCGGTTGACCGTTCTTTGAAAAATGGCAAACGTCCGTAGAGCGATTCGCTATACAGAACTACCAAAAATACCAACCCTTGGAACACTAAAACCGTTGCATCGGGCAGTCCATGTGCCCGTTGCAAGATGCCACCACTAGCAAGAATGCCACCAAGCAGAATTGCCACAATAGTTGCAGCAAGAGGGTTGTGTCGAGCAATGAATGCAACTAAGATACCGCTGTAGCCATAGTTAGCATTAAGTGATTCGTTAGCTCGACCATGCACGGCTGCGACTTCCACCATGCCTGCCAAACCTGCACAAGAGCCAGCTAAGAAACAGATTGCCATTGTCAACTTGCCGACAGGAAGTCCGGCAATTCGAGCAGCGCGGATGTTACCTCCTGCTGTTCTAGCTGCAAAGCCAAATGTAGTGCGCTGGATCAGGAAGTAGGCGATCGCACAAGCAACCAACCCATAAATTAGACCGTAGTGAACGCGGGTTCCTGGAATATTTCCTAACATATTCACATCAGGAATCGGGTAACTAGAAATTTTATTGACACTGCTGGGGTCACGCATTACGCCGCCGACTAAATGATTCAGCAGGGCGATCGCAATATAGTTCAACAACAAGCTGCTAATTGTCTCATTCACTGCCCGGTAATAGCGCAAAGCTCCCACTGCACCAATCCACACACCTCCACAGACAATTCCTGCCAGCGCCATTGCAATTTGGACTAACGTCGGCGGTGCAGAAGATAAAGCCAGTCCAGTAGCTACAGCCCCCAGACCCCCAACTACTAAAGCGCCCTCGTTGCCGATAATCACCAACCCCAAACGGGCAGGCAAAGCCGTACACAGGGAACTCAACATCAAGGGTGCAGCCCTAATCAGGGTGTTTTGGAATGAATGCCAACTGCCAAACGCTGCTTTGTAGATTGAGGCATAGACAGCAAAGGGATTAGATCCAGCCGCAGCACAAAAAATTCCAAACAATACCAATGAGAAGAGGATGGCGGCGATCGGGATACAAACCGCTTCCAAAGTTGTACGCCAGTTTTGACGGTTAATCATCATCAGAATAAAAGATGAATTACTAAGAAAATGATGAGTGTTGAATTAAAAACTTGCTTGTATAGCAGTTGCCGACGGGCGTGAAATACTTTCTTAGCGAAAGGAAGGGGTATGTAGGGGCAAAGCTGCTCGCCCCTACTAAGCTAATCAGCGTTTAAGTTGTCCGCTATACAATTTTGAATGCACATCAGCTAATTAACTCGTAACTTTGCCGATGACGCCGGATGCCAGCCAATTAATCTTTTCTAGTTCTGCGTCTTGCTGCTTGTAATCCTTACCTTCAGCAATCACAACTTTCCCGGTATTATCTTTTATTTCCCCCTTATAAATGACCATACTGCCATCAAGAAACTTACTCTTAGCAGCATCAGCATCCTTTTTCGCTTCGGCCGTTACGGCGCTACCGTAGGGCGACAGCTTCAAAAAACCATCCTTCAAACCACCGCGTACTAAATGGGGAATGCCTCCGTTCATTAGCGTCTTGCCAGCATTAAGCATTTCAGCATACTTAGAATAGACATTCGTCCAGTCCCACTCGGCACCTGTTAAATATCCTTTGGACGCAAGTTGGGCTTGACTCGCATGGTAGCCAGTACAGAAAATGCCTCGTTTCTCAGCCGTTTCCATCACTACTTTGGGGCTATCTACGTGACAGGTAATTACATCAACACCCTGGTCAGCCATACTATTAGCAGCATCAGCTTCTTTAACAGGCAAAGACCAATCTCCTGTAAAAATCACCTGAGTTGTAACTTCTGGCTTAATGCTACGTGCCCCTAAGGTAAAGCTATTGATATTGCGTAATACTTGCGGTATAGGTTTAGCAGCAATAAATCCTAATTTTCCGGTTTTGGAAGCGTGGGCAGCAACAATGCCTGCTACGTACTCACCCTCATCAATGTAGCCAAAATAGCTGCCAACGTTATTTGGATGCTTACCTTCCTGATAAAGTCCACCGCAGTGGAAGAATTGTACTTCCGGGTAATCCTTTGCCAGTTTCAGAATATGCGGGTCAAAGTACCCGAAGGACGTAGGGAACAGAACCGTTGCCCCATCCTGTTCAATCATGTTCCTCATGGTTTCTTGTACCGCCGTAGTTTCAGGAACATTTGCTTCCTCTACTGTTTTTACCCAGGCTAATTTTGAAACCCCAGCGTTCCCTTCTGCTTGGGCTTGATTGTAGCCATAGTCATCTTTGGGACCAACATAAATAAATCCCATCACAATTGGCTTATCTTTGCCAGCCGAGTTTGCTTGAACCTCTTTAGCAGGACTACATCCAGTCCAAAGGCGCGATGTGACTGCAAACGCTGTAGTAGATAAAATCCCACGAATTACTTGACGCCGAGGTATAAACAATGACTTTTTGGTACTCATTCTCTATGTTCTCACTAAAAGTCTTTAAGAGGAATTCATAGCTAAGCTTTAACGCTTATACTTGCTGGAAATTGCTAGATATTCACGCTAAATTTGTCAGCTTTTAGTCTATATATTCAACAATGAGATCGAATGCGTTAATAACTATTTACATTCAAATCACATCTTGAATTTAATGTAGAAGATTCATGGTGAACCAAAACTAATTCTAATAAAAAATTAGTTTTTGCTGGAAATGTTGTTTTAGGAAAGTCTAATTTCCCAAAAATTAATGATGTTTATCATATCCCAATTACTTTTAGTGGCAAGTTTTTTTATAAAAACTTAATAATATTAGCCAAATTGTCTCCCAAAAAGTTCGCTAAAAACAAAATTTAACAATAATGTTCACCACAAACAAAAAATAATTTTTGAGTTCGGACACGCAACTAGCTTTTTAGTCTTGGACGCAACTTAAAAATAAGTCGAGGCTGAATCAAAAACAATAGAAATCGATATTATAAAATCAGAAAAACTGTCCTTGATTTCTAATAACAGTCAATAAGAGGTATTTTACAGCGTATTCCAGCTTTATGAAGTACACCGCGCTCTCACGGGGTTACTTTACAGTTCTGGCATCCTTACTGATTCTGTTCCATAAACCCGGTTTCTCGCGATCTACATCTACATGGAATATGCTGTATTTCTATGGGAGTTCTTTTGGGGTGGCTTTCTAGCCCGCCCCAAAGGTAAAAACTAAATGCAGTACAGCTTAGTTAGGACTTCAGTCCGAGCAAGTTTTATGAGGACTGAAGTGCTCACTACCAACTTTATAACGGTTATTATACCGGAGATAAAATTACAGATTGCCTTTAAGCCCGATCGCCGTAACAATAGTCCACGCATCCACCAACAGCAGCAGCAGCGTACATAAAAGTAAAATAAGATACATCCAAGGCTGAGACAAAGGGCGGACATCTCTAGTATCAATACCTGTTTTTGCTTCCACCAAACCGACTAATTTACCAAACCCAGCCACTCGCATTGGCAACAAATAACCTTCACCCGAATGACTCAAAAAATAGTAAACTAAACCTCCTTGACCGGTCGATCGAGGTTTGAGAGCTTTTACCTCAGTCCAAGGTAGCGACCAACCCTTGCGAAAAAAACGCGGAAACCACTTGGGATATGTGACTTCAATCCCTTCTTCGCTGACAATTACCCTTTCACTGAGCGCGCCGTACAGGCCCACAGCGCCGACAACAATTGCCGCCCAAAGTGCTGCCGGCGGAACGGGTGCTTTCGTTACTTCCGACAAAAACGGCAATGGAATTGTCAGGGCAGTGTACAAGCTCAACAGCGTGATTCTAATCAGGGGAGAAAGCCGGAATATCGCCGGCTCAAATACTGGGGCAGAGGATGGGGAAGAGGCGATCGGTTGTGCTGACATGGCTGAAATTCGAGAAGCTGTTTAATGATATTTTTGCACAGCTTTCGGACCCGCCAACAAAACTCAGGGAAATACGAAAAACCGGATAATATTTGCAGTCGCGAGTTTCGATCTAAAATTCATTTCAGAAACTTTGATTCTTAAGTGTTGAGTTTTTACCACTTTGCTGAAGTTGGAATTTTGAGCGCGGAGTTATCAATTTACTGACAATTTATAACTCAAAACTCACAACTCCGATTAATCGA
This sequence comes from Microcoleus asticus IPMA8, assembly GCF_013179805.1. Taxonomy (GTDB): domain Bacteria; phylum Cyanobacteriota; class Cyanobacteriia; order Cyanobacteriales; family Microcoleaceae; genus Microcoleus; species Microcoleus asticus. The sequence continues at coordinate 68,059 of NZ_SRRZ01000009.1, forward strand.
CGGCGGTTAGCGCCGGTACAGTCAAAGGTTCTGAGATTTCTCGGGATTTGGGGCGACCGGCCATTGCTGTTCGATCGCCCTGAACTGCCTCTGGGGATCTGCTAGAATTGACGTTTGAATAGGGGCCTTCGTTAATCTGCAAGCGATCGCAAGGAATTTTATCCGACAAAATTGCACTGGCCATCATCCCGGTGTGAATTTCCAATGCTGCGGCCGGCATCGCTTCAAACACTAAGCGCTGTCCGGGAAACACCACTCGTTCAAAGTACCAGTTAGGAATGTTGGCGATGCGAGCAATCTGAATCTGACTGGTGGCGTTGACGTAGCAGCACAGAATCTTGCTGTCGGTGTCTGAGGGTAGGGGGTCAAGAATTTGAGCCATAACTGCTGAGGGAGCCTTGCCTAAAAGTTTTAGTTATCTTCTCAGGCTAACACTAGGCGATCCCAGCCAACTGTAAAGCCGACTACCAACTCCCTAACACATTAGAGACAGATCGAACTTTAATTTATAATTTACTTGTATAAATATTGTTTTTTTGACCCCCAGGTTGGATATTCGGTCAATATACGCTGTATTTGCTTAAAAATGAGCTTTTTTTTGCTGCTGTCGCCGATCGACACCAACACGCTGGGCCTTGAGCCGAATAGAAAAATTTAAGAATATTTAATATCAAATTGCGAAAATTAGACAGATTGTAAAGTTATATTAAAAGAATATTAACATAGTAGAAAAAGTTCCTGTTTAGGATATGGCAATTATGGAAAGCCGAGAAAACCGAGTCCTGTACGTTCGCCTCCCTTGCAATCCGATTTTTCCGATCGGAGTTGTGTATCTTTCGGATCACGTACACAAGCTGTTTCCCGATGTCGAACAGCGCATTTTTGATTTAGGTGCGGTGCCCCCCCTGGATTTCGCTAAAGCTTTGGATGCCAGCATAGACGAGTTTAAGCCGACGCTGCTAGTTTTCTCTTGGCGGGACATTCAAATTTATGCGCCCGTGGGCGGCAGGGGCGGCAATCCGCTGCAAAATGCCTTCGAGTTTTACTATGCCAAAAATCTGCTGATCAAGTTCCGGGGAGCACTCGGAGGACTGCGTTTAGCCGCGTCTTACTACACCGAACTCTGGCGCAATTTGGGACTGATTAAGCGCGGATTGAAGCGGGCCCGGAAATACCGCCCCGAAGCTCGTGCAGTGGTCGGGGGCGGTGCTGTGAGCGTGTTTTACGAACAGTTGGGACGCAGTTTGCCGGCGGGAACTGTGGTTTCGGTGGGGGAAGGCGAAGCTTTGCTGGAGAAGTTGATTAAGGGCGAAGATTTGGCCGAGGAAAGGTGTTATGTGGTGGGAGAAACCGTGCCGCGCGCGAAGCTAATTCACGAAAAGCCAGCCAACATCGAGAAAACAGCCTGCAATTATAACTACATCGAAACGATTTGGCCGGAATTTTCCTATTATCTACAGGATATGGACTTCTACGTGGGAGTCCAAACCAAGCGCGGCTGTCCTCACAATTGCTGTTACTGCATTTATACGGTGATTGAAGGCAAGCAAGTGCGGATCAATCCGGCGGATGAGGTGGTGGCGGAGATTCGGCAATTGTACGATCGAGGTATCCGCAATTTCTGGTTTACCGACGCTCAATTTATCCCAGCACGCAAATTCATCGACGATGCAGTTGAATTATTGCAAAAAATTATCGCTGCCGGCATGGATGACATACACTGGGCCGCTTATATCCGTGCGGACAATCTCACACCCGAATTGTGCGATTTGATGGTAAAAACGGGGATGAATTACTTTGAAATCGGCATCACCAGCGGTTCCCAGGAACTGGTTCGCAAAATGCGAATGGGCTACAACTTGCGAGTAGTTTTGGAAAATTGTCGCGATTTAAAAGCAGCAGGTTACAACGATGTGGTTTCCGTAAATTACTCATTTAACGTCATTGACGAAACCTTTGAAACTATCCGGCAAACTATTGCTTATCACCGAGAATTAGAGCGAATTTTTGGCGCCGATAAAGTAGAACCAGCGATTTTCTTTATCGGGTTGCAGCCGCACACAATTTTGGAAGAATACGCCTTTAAAAAGGATATTCTGCAACCGGGGTACGATCCCATGAGTTTGATGCCTTGGACAGCGCGCAAGTTGCTGTGGAATCCCGAGCCTTTGGGTTCGTTTTTCGGGCAAATTTGTTTAGAAGCTTGGCAGCGCAATTCCAATGATTTCGGCCGCGAAGTGATGGCTATTTTGGAGGAAAAACTCGGCTGTGCGGATTTGGAAGAGGCATTAACCGCGCCTGTGGAAATCAAAGACAAACAGTTGGCAGCAGTTAATTAATTACCAAGTTCGCAGTCAGGACGACGGTTATTTTAAAAATGGGAAATGGAGAAAAAATGTATCTTCTGTTTCCCTTTTTTTTATTCACTAAATAGCTAAGCGCAAATCAACATTACCGTGTAACTGAGTCAATCGATTTTAGATTTTAGATTTTAGATTTTAGATTAAAGAATTGAAGCATTGACCCCACGCATAAATTCGGGGGATCCTTTATCAGATACAGGTTTTTTATTTCTGGACGCATGAATCCCGGGGCTTGTATCCTAGATGCTTTCGGTCAGTTCGCGATCGCATGGGAGGCGAGAAACCGGGTTTCTAGGAAAATCAAAGGTTTAGTAACGAGAAATATATGAAGAAACCCGGTTTCTCAGATCGGCGTGAACAAGTCATAAAATCTTAAAAATCTCCTCAATGCAAGAGATTGCTTTCCTTCGATCGCATTGACATACTTGTGTATTTTCACTGGTGTAAGGTGCACAGTTCGCACCTTACTTAAACCGACGGTGTACCGTGTTCCTGCATCTTTCACCTCTGATATTAAATATTATTAATATCCAGCAAAGATCGCTTAAGATGTAATTATATAGTTAAAACCAGGAGTGACAAGATGTTTTATAAAGATAGAGTTAAGGGCATTAAAGGAGTAGTTCTAGTTATGGCAGGCATTAGTGCGATTCCCTTCGGGATAGCTTCGCTTCACGGCTTTTTGACCGCTTCAGCACAAGCAACTGCATTAAATGAACCGATTGGGAAAGTTCTGGCGATCGCACCGAAGAATTTGGGGAATGATCGACCGCTGCAAATTGCTCAAGTTGAGGGATGTCCGAGGGCAGAAATGGTGCAATCTTTCGCAACGCCCAACTTTTCTATATACATTTGCAAAACCCAAGAAGGCGATATTTTTTACCGCGGCCTCAGCAAAATAAATGGCAGCCAAATCAATGTCATGCAAGTAACTACAGGTGACGACGGAACTTATGAAGCGACTAACGGCAATATTATCTATTCGATTAACCCCCAACGGCTGCAAGTCCGGCAGAATGGTAAGGTAATTTTGACCGAAGGTGTTCTCAAGTAGCACTAATTGTGATTCAACGATCGATCCTCTAAATTTAGGGTGTATTTTATTTAAGTGAAAAATTCAATACCAGCAAAAATATATTGATTCCTTAATAATCAAAGAGAATCAGTGGTAACGGTTATAAAATTGACTAACTTTTATTCAAATACCTCTCAATCAGGACGATCGCCACAATATCATCCACTGGTCTAGGCGGCGTCCGCATTCCCTGGGGAATCAAGCGGTCGAGTCCCGTCGGAGGGTACATTTGCCAGTAGCGTTCCTTGGCTTCCAAACTGCTGTACCTCTCGTCCACTCGAACAATTTTGAGCGCAGGCGACAAACTCTGCGTCAATTTTTGTTTCCAACTCTTAGAAGTCGTTTGATCTCCGAGCACCAATAACTCAATTGAAAACTGTTCGCACAGAGATTGAATAGTCGAAATTGCACTCTCGGAGGGTACAACTTCATGGTAGGAAACATTGTTATCTGTACTCATGACGGCGATACCGCACTTGTCTTTACCTGGATCGAAACCTAAAATCATAGTCATATCAATTAAAAAAAATATTGCTACAATCCTCAATTTTATACCAATTATTAAAAGTCAAAGGGAACCGTAGGGACACGGCAATGCCGTGTCCTAATCCCCGCGCCGGACACGGCATTGCCGTGTCCCTACAGATGCTCGCATACAATCTATATTGCCGTGTCCTAATCCCCGCGCCGGACACGGCATTGCCGTGTCCCTACAAATGCTCGCATACAATCTATCTGTTTCACTAATTTTTAGAATTGGTATCAGTTACCACTTACCAGTTACCACTTACCAGTTACCAAATTTATTTTTTAATTTTCAAGTCTCCTTGGCCTTGATTCTGTTGTCCGGTGCGGAAAACAACGGCTCCGTTTTCACGAGCAACTAAATCTATTTTAAGCGGGCCGGCGATGTAAGTGACATCTGCGGCGATCGCCTGAACATCCACCTGTTTCTCGTACTGCTGCAACCGCTCGATAAAATTAGCTAAAGTTTCAACCCGATTGTCGGCCACTTGGACTCTACCGCCGACAACGCCGATCAGGCGAGCGCGAAATTGACAAGCTTCTATCAATTGCAGCAACTGCTGCCGCACCTGTTCGTCGGTCAAAGTCACCGGATCGACAGCAACCCCTGCAATTACATCTCCAGCCCGGAACACAACTCGATTGATTTCTGCTTCTGCAAATACCTTAATTACCTTTTCTTCCCGCAGGTAATTAGCGCCGGCGACAATCCGCACCACGTAGTCTTGCCCGTCTTTAATCTGACTAATTAGTTGATCGATTTCTGCTTTAGTAATTTGAATAACCTGGTCTCTAACCTTCCTATTTTCCGGCTGCATGAGTCCGACGGTGGTTTTATTTGCTTCTCGCAAAAGTCGATCGATCGCGCCACTTGCCATACCGGGTTCGATAATACGAACGACGCCAGCAGCTAAAATTTGACCGCGCCTGATGGCAACTGTACCCTCGCGAATTGCCTGAAAGTCCCGTTCCAAAACTTGCACTTGCTGCTGCAATAAAGTTTGTTGCTGTTCGAGTTGAGCTTGTTGCTGTGCCAAGGTTTCTAAGAGTGCTTCCCTCTCGGCAATTACTTTGTCGCGCTCGACAATTATTCGATCGCGCTCGGCGAGATTTTGCACCCGCTGGGCAATTTCCTTGTCTCGCTGGGCAATTAGTTCGTTGCGATCGACAATTTCTGCGTCTCGCTTGGCAATTTCTCGCTCTCGCTTGGCAATTTCTGCGTCTCGCTTGGCAATTTGAGCTTTTACCTGCTCTCGCTGCTCGATTAACTGTTGCCGTTCCTGTTGCAGTTGGGCAATTTCCGAGCCTAAAGTCGTTTTTTGAGCAGAAACAGTTTTTAATTGGTTCTCAGTGCGATCGAGCTGAGCTTTTGTACTCGATCGGGCCGTTTCAACCAGTTTCAATTGTTCTTCGGTGCGGGATTTAGCCGCTTCCACACTGCTGAGCTGTTCTTCTGTCTGAGATTTAGCCGCTTCTACCTGACTTAACTGCTGTTCAGTTTTAGACTTGGCTGCTTGCACGCTGTTAAGCTGGGCCCGCAGCGAGTTTAATTTTGTTTGCGTCCGAGCTTGCTCGGCATTAGCGGCTTGGAGGGATTGATTAATTTGCTCTAAATTGGCTCTAGCTTGCGCTTGAGCGGCTCTGGCTTGAGCTAATTCAGTTTCAACTCGATTTTTTTCTTGAGTGGCCTGGTTGATTTCTCTGCGCGCGTTGTTGAGCCTTTTTTGAATCTCGTCTATTCTAAAAACTCCCGTTCGCAGCGGCTTGCTAGTAGCAAACAAAATGCCCAGAGTCAGTGCTGACAAGATGCTGCCGGCCATCACTGTCACCACAACAGCAGTATCGCGGGGGCGAAGCTTGAACAAGCTCAACCTTGCCTTGCCGACTTTCGTCCCAAGGCGATCGCTGACAGTGGCGATCACACCCCCCAACACTAAAATTACAAATACCAGGATGTATCCAGCAGTCATTCCGATTTTAGATTTTGGATTTTGGATTTTGGATTGAATCTAAAATCCAAAATCCAAAATCCGATACTTTCTCGGCATCAAGTGAATTGCTGGCTTAAGGCCACCGGGTTGTGGACTGTGATCTTTTTCTTGTGGATCGAGATCATTGTTTCTTGCCTGAGATCCCCCAGCAAACGAGTCACCGTTACCCGTGTCGAGCCGATCGCTTCGGCGATGGCCTGGTGGGACAGCTTCAAATCAATCGTAATCCCCTCTGTACCGGGTACGCCAAAGTCCCGGCACAGAATCAGCAAAAAGCTGACGAGTCTCGAACCCATATCTCGGTGGGCCAGCGTTTCGATCATCATCTCGGTTTGCAAAATCCGAGACGACAGTCCCCGCAGCATCACCATCGACAGTTCCGGGTCTTCCTTGAGCGCTTTCTCGACTTGTTCGATCGGCAGCGAGATCAATTCCACCGGCGTAAAGGCTACCGCGTGGTAAAACCTGTCCGATCGGTGTCCCGTAATCAAAGACAGCACCCCAAATACGCTATTTTCGCGCAGGAGGGCGACTGTAATTTCTTCCCCTGCTTCGTACACCCTAGAGAGCTTCACAGCACCTCTAATGAGAACGTAGACGCGCTCAGCCGGGTCTCCAGGGAAAAAAATTGTCTTGCCCCGTTCAAAGGTTTCCACAATGGGTGGAAACGCCCCGCCGCTGATTTGGCGGAACACGGCTGCTAGCGGTCTATCATGCGTCACGACTAGATCCTTTGTACTAATCAATACTTTATAACTTGCCGATTAAGCTTATTGAGTAAATATACTTCCCAACCTCCAATATGCAAGGATTCTGTTACTTCCATCTAATGTTAAGGTAAACACACGCTGTATGATTAAATCTAGCCCTTCTCTTAACTTTTTCAATTCCGCCTCCATGTAGCTCCACAGCAAAATTAATATCAATTGTGTCTCAATTGTGTCTCACTTGTGCCTCAATTGTGTCTGAATCAGTTAAATCTGAATCAGTTGTGTCTCAACAGGCGGGGTTGTCGCATAGAGCCAATGAGAACGGTGCAAGTTGCTTCTAGAAGAAATACAGATGATAGATTTGACCGGAAAAAATGCTCTTGTTACGGGCATTGCCAACAATCGCTCGATCGCCTGGGGCATAGCTCAGCAGCTCCACAAAGCTGGGGCCAATCTCGGCATAACTTTTTTGAAGGACGAGAAAGGCAAGCACGAGCGCAAAGTCGCAGAACTGGTGGAACCGCTCAATCCAAGTCTGTATTTGCCCTGCAATGTCCAAGACGAGAGCGAAATTGAGTCCACTTTTCAAACCATCGCCGACAAGTGGGGCAAGTTAGATATCCTAATCCACTGTCTGGCTTTTGCCGGCAAGGACGAGTTGTCGGGAGATTTCACCAACACCTCGCGCCAAGGTTTCTCCAATGCTTTAGATATTAGCGCTTACTCGCTGGTGCGGCTTTGTGCTGCTGCTAAACCCCTGATGGCCGAGGGCGGCAGTATTGTGACCCTGACTTATTTGGGTGGCGTCCGGGTAGTTCCTAATTATAATGTGATGGGAATTGCTAAGGCGGCTTTGGAAATGAATGTTCGCTATCTAGCTGCTGAACTCGGCCCGTTAAATATTCGGGTAAATGCGATTTCTTCAGGCCCAATTCGGACTCTTGCTTCGTCAGCAGTTGGGGGTATTCTGGACATGATCCACCACGTTGAGGAAGTGGCGCCGCTGCGGCGGACGGTGACTCAGCAGGAAGTGGGAAATGCTGCGGCTTTTCTGTGCAGCAATCTCGCTAGCGGAATTACGGGTCAAGTTTTGTATGTCGATGCCGGTTACGAAATCATGGGAATGTAACGGTAGTCGAGAGTTTTGAGTTATGTAGGGGCGGGTTTAGACAATAAACTTTTACTTTAACAAGTAAGTTTTATTCAACAACCGCCCCTTTCGATAGTTTTGAGTTTTGCATAATTCTCTTAACTAAACACTTGAGAATCAGCGCCGATCAAGCTCTAATCTTCAATTACTAATTATCAATAACTAATGAATGACCAATTGCGAATTATGGAGATAATCGATCGCCCTTCTGTGCCTCCTGCAAGTTCAGTTCAACCAGGTAGGGCCGCCTTAGTGAAACGCACGACACTGGAAACGGATGTCACGGCCAGCCTCAATCTCGACGGTGTGGGAACTTGCAAGGCCTCTACGGGGATTCCGTTTTTAGACCATATGTTGCACCAGATTGCTTCTCACGGATTGATCGATTTGGACGTGCAGGCGATCGGGGATTTGGAGATTGACGACCACCACACGAACGAGGATGTGGGAATTACGTTAGGCCAAGCGCTAGCAAAAGCTGTCGGGGATCGATCGGGCATTTCTCGCTTCGGGCATTTCATCGCACCTTTGGATGAAGCTTTAATTGAAGTAGTGCTAGACTTTTCGGGACGGCCTCACTTAAGTTACAGCTTGGAAATTCCCAACCAGCGGATCGGCACTTACGATACTGAATTAGTGAAAGAGTTTTTTTCGGCGGTGGTGAACCACACTCAGATGACACTGCACATTCGACAGTTGCAGGGGGGAAATTCTCATCACATTGTAGAAGCGGCGTTTAAAGCATTTGCGCGAGCTCTGCGGATGGCGGTAGAAATCGATCCCCGGCGCGCCAGTCGGATTCCGAGTTCTAAAGGAGTTTTGTAGTATGTGGTTTGTAGTAGCGTTTGGGCGCTACTACGAACCTGTAAATCAAAATAGGGATATCACTCTCGGATTTTTGAGCATTACTCAGTTAATATATTTCGCATTGATGAGGTAAAGCTACAAATATTTCTGAAAGTAACGGCTCCTTTAACACCTATAAAAGGCTTCACAATGCTATGTCTAGAATTAGCTAAAGGTAGCATAAAATTCACAATAGCATACTTTTCATTGTCTGAGGTAATATCTGTTTCTAAAGTATATAATTGAAAAATGCTACTATTAAAAATTTGAAAAGGGCTTTCTAAAGCTGCCAACTCTTGGTCAGAAAGCTCAATGTATTGTTCAAAGGTTTTGATAAGAGCGCATAAATCTTCAACCTCAATTGGTTTGGGCACAGAACTGATGGAAAATTCAACAAGCTGAGTCGTGTCAATGCTTAAGACGATAAATAGATTAACAACATTTTGAGTAGACAGAAGTTTTCTTATATAAAAAGTAATCAGGTATCCGTCAGCCTCAAGACAACATTTATTCGCCTCCTTTAATTTCGGTAGATTTGAAGGAGAGGGCATATATGAAGCTCTTCTGGCTTCCTTAAGAGCTTCCATCTCTTTTGTCACATTACACACCCACTCTAAAATTTTTTTTTCTTCTTCTTTAGACTTCCCTAATTTTATTTCAAAATCATTGATGACTATCGCGTTACAAGCTTCATTCAATAAATTCTGCAATAGACACATTTCCTGAAACAAAAAGCTAATTGTCATCAAGCTTTCACCGGACTGTTTAATCTCTTGAAGAATACATTCAAAAAAACCTCTAGCCTGTCTGGGAGATACAGCCACTCTTGTTGTAAAACTATGTGGTATTACCTGTTGCACTTCCTGAACAAGTTTCAGGAAAAATTCCACTTCTTCGATCGATAACTGAATCGCAACGTTGTTATATGCTATTGTAGCAACCTTCATCATAATTAAAACCCTATTTTAAATATTATTTAAATGAAAAGAGAAAGCTGTTGAATTATTTCTCGTCCTCTAACTCTATCGCCCTTAATTACCTGACAAAGGTATTGACCGATCGCCTCTCCCAATAATACCGCAACTGCATTCCCAATTTGTCGGTATTTAGAAGCAGTCGATCCATAAAAAACCCAATCGTCTGGAAACGTTTGAATTCGGGCGCACTCCCTGACGCTCAAAGGGCGCAATTCATCGGGATGACACATATCTGTAGCCTTTTGATGGGGACTCGTTGTGACAGTAGGCGACGGTTTATCCCATGCCAAGCGCCGATAAAAACCCACTTTACCGCCTTCAGATTTATAAGCTCCTCCCATTGCTTCTTGTTGTAATTCGCTGGGTAAATCCCTCCAGTTTTGACCTGCTGTTAACAGGCGCAAATACTTGAGGCGACTTTCTGAGTAAGGGACAAATTCTGGCTGAGAATCTACTAAATCTTTTAATCCTTCTCTAAGCGTCAGCCATTTGGTTTTTTTACCAATACCTTTTTGACTGTAATTTGGGAGCGGCAAAGTAACTAAATCATTACCTTTATAACCAATAAAAATTACTCTTTCTCTAACTTGAGGAACGCCGTAATCAGCAGTATTGAGCAAATCATACACAACTTCATAACCAATGCGTTTCATTTCTGCCAAAATCACTTGTAAAGCTGCACCGGGCATCTCATCAGCTTCTAACTGGGGGCAACCTAAACCTCTGCGATCGTGAGGTCGGTGTCGAATCGGAGCTGACAGCAACCCCTTAACATTTTCCATGATAAAAAAGCGCGGTTGGATTTCGTCAACAATGCGTATGAAATCCATAAATAAGCTGCCGCGCGGATCGCCTACAGACCCGCGTTTTCCGGCTGTGCTGAAGGATTGGCACGGGGGACCACCAGTCACTAAATCTACTTCATCAGCGCGCAGAGGCCTATCTAAACCTAAGATTTGTCCGCCTTCTTGTAAGAGAGTTTGGGCGCTGACTTCGCAAATATCTCTCGGTACAGCAGATACGGATAAATGACGACGATTTAGAGAGATTGTTTTGGTAGCATCAGGTTCGATTTCTACTAAACTTACTGTCTGAAATCCTGCTTGTTCTAGACCTAAATCTAAACCGTATGCTCCAGCAAAGAGACTAATAGTTATCGGTTGGTTGTTAATCACAGGTTTTGCCTCAAGACTAGATATTGCTGGAAGGAAAATTGTACTTTACTAAAATCCAAAAGCAAGAGCATCAAGCATATGCTTACCCTTCTCCCGCCCAATTCCTTGATATATATCCAAAAGTTCTTCGTAAGCAGTCTCTCCCCCTATAATATTCCAAAACTCATGTCCCATAATGACAGCTTGTTCAAAGGGCGTGTACTTCCTTGCCACTGACCATTTATAATCTGAACGATTTGGTCCGTAAGAATTGTAAGCCATAGCATAATAAGATTGAGCATCGGGCCGAGACAGTCCGCACAGTAAATGATATCTCAGCAGGCGTTGAATTACCTCCAAGCATTGTCCTTTGTTGGGTTTCGATCGTTTAATTTCAATTCAAATAAAAATTTGCTCCCGTCATGGGATAGCACATACAAATCTGCTTTGACCGATCGCCTAACTAAATGGTTCGTTTTTTGAGCCTCAAGAACAGCTTCTATCATTTCTTCAAAAGCAGGTTTATTTCCATTTTTGCCTGCTGACTGTTCAAATAGCCCTATCTGACGCTCAATTTCATTGATAGCCTCTATGCTAACTTCGCCAGAAATTTCATAGTTTCTGCTTGCTTCTAGGTGATGTTCCAAAGCAATGAGTTTTGCACATTCTTCATAAGTTGTGCCCAAGCTGCTGCTGAAACCTCTTTCAAACTCGTTAATCCGTAGCAACTCTGACGGGACGATCGCACGCAGTCCCGGCAAGCCCTGGGTTTTTTAGTTTGTGACCCCTGGGATGACTGGCGTTGGTGAGGAAACTTGACAAGCACCGACCGCACAACTTCTGTTAATTTTGCTAGATTGGGGCGCAGTCTAAAAAATCAACCCGATGGATTCACTAACTTTTTTGCAGAGCATCAAGCTGACAGCGACAAGACAGGAGACTCTTGCCCAATCGGAATCTGAATAGTAAACTCTGTTCCCCTGCCTGGTGCAGAAATACACCCCAAGCTTCCCCGGTGTTTTTCCACTACAATTTGCCAGCTAATCGACAACCCAATCCCTGTGCCCTTACCGGGGGGTTTTGTCGTAAAAAACGGGTTAAATACGTGGCGACGAACCTCTTCCGAGATGCCTGGCCCATTGTCCACAATTCGGACAGCTACGCAATTGCTGCTTGTTACTTCTGTGCTAATCCGAATCACGCTAGGATTTGCTTTAATTTCTTCTAGCGATCTCTGCGTGTTCCACTCGTCAATAGCATCGATCGCATTTGCAAGTACATTCATAAATACCTGATTCATTTCTCCCCCATAACAGTCCACTTCGGGCAGGTTTGGGCAATAGTCCCGCACCACTTCAATCGAGGGGCGGTCTGACTTAAATTTTAGCCTGCTCTGTAAAATCATCAGCGTGCTGTCTATGCCTTCGTGAAGGTTGACCGATCTCATTTCATATCCTTCTTGCCGTGCGAAGAGGCGCAAAGATAAAACGATTTCGCGGATGCGATCGGCTCCTAAGTACATCGATTTGAACAATTTAGGCAAGTCGTCTTTGAGATAATCTAGCTCGCTTGTTGCGATTTCTGCTTGTATATCTGGAGCCGGATTAGGATAGTGCTTTTCGTAGAGGTCAAGGATAGTGACCAAAGCTTTTGAATATTCCAGAGCATAGGAAAGATTTCCATAAATAAAATTAATTGGATTATTGATTTCATGAGCTACGCCAGCTACGAGTTGGCCTAGCCCGGACATTTTTTCGCTCTGAATGAGCTGGCTTTGCACCTGCTTGAGTTCGTGGAGGGAATTTTCGAGCTGTAGGGCTTTGTGCCGCTCTCGCGCTTCCGATGCTTGCAAAGCTGCTTCTGCAAGCTTGCGTTCAGCAGCCTCCTGCTTGAGGCGTTGATTCGTTTGGGAAAGTTCAGCGGTGCGCTCTTCTACTCGCGTCTCTAGCTCTTGTGCCAAAACTTGTAAGTCGGCTTGCGCTCGCTCGCGCTCGACAATTTGCGCCTGAAGCTGTTTAGTTAGATTGCGCAGATTCAGGTGCGTGATAGCCCGAGCTAAAACTTCTTCGTGTTGAAGGGGCTTAGTGATATAATCAACTCCCCCCACATTAAAGCCTTTGACTTTGCTTTCTGTATCGTCCAGCGCGGTCATAAAAATGACTGGGATATCTTTAGTTAAGTCATTCGCTTTCAGATTTTGACAGGTTTTAAATCCGTCCATTTCTGGCATCAGAACATCCAACAAAATTAAATCCGGCTGGGAATATTGCACTTTTTTGAGAGCGCTAGACCCACTGCGAGCTACCCAAACAGTGAAGCCAGATGCGGTCAAAAAATCCAATACTGAACCCAGATTAGTGGGCGTATCATCCACAATTAAAATGGTTCCTCTGTCTAAAGATTCGCTAGTCATTTTTAGTCCTCATCTAAACTGTTGAACAAATTCTACTAATTTGTCTTCTTCAAAATTTTTGCTTAATTCAAGCAACTGATTGGCAAAAGGTGCATAACGCGTATCTATTGCCTTTAGCTTGCTGGCTCGCTGCTCAATACTGAGGATCTCACCTTTCATGGCTAAATCGAACAGGACTGCAACTTCTTCCGAAGGGGGAGGAATCAGTTTCTGGTCTTGGATTTGGGAAGGGGGATCGGCGAAGATACCTTCTGAACTGAAAGTTGCTCGCTCCTGATAAACCCATTCTAAACATAAATGGTTGCCCAAGCATTCTAATAACTTTTCTGCCCGAATTGGTTTGAGGAGAAAAGCGTTGCAACCAGCCTGGAAAATGCTTTGGGGATCGCCGGATAAAATGCTAGCAGAAGTTCCGATCGCAATTACATCCTTCAATGGAGGGATTTTTCTGATCCGCCTCACCGCTTCAAAGCCGTCCATGACTGGCATTACTAAGTCAATTATAATACAGTCAGGTTGAAATAACAGCGCTTTATTCACGCAGTCTTGACCGTCCGTTGCCTCCATTAATTCAAACCCAATAGGAGCTAAAAGATTAACTAAGACAGAGCGATTTTCCCAGCGATCGTCTACTACTAAAATTTTTTGCCGATCGCCTGAGAAACCCCTGATAATTTTTTCAGGTTCTTTTTGATACCCTTCCCAGCTTTCGGTAAGAGGCAACTCTAACTCAAACCAGAAAATACTGCCTTTACCTAAAGAGCTTTGTACTTTCAGTTCGCCGCCCATCATCTCCACCAATTGGCGACTAATTGCCAGCCCTAATCCTGTTCCCTCTATCTGGCGAAATGAACCGCTGGCTTGCTCGAAGGGCAAAAATATTTTTGATAGTTCGTCCGGCCCGATGCCAATGCCTGTATCTTCTACTTGGAAAATAAATTTCGCTGGTAGGGATTGGGAATTGGAAATTGGTGATGGCAAAGATTGCTGAGTCTCCAGTCTGTCTACTTTGAAAGTAACGCCTCCTTTTTCGGTGAATTTTACGGCATTGCCGAGTAAGTTGATGAGAATTTGCCGCAACCTTTTTTCATCGGCTTGGACGCAAGTGGGAAGTTGAGCTAGCGGTTCGTAAATCAAAGAGATTCCCTTCTGTTGGGCGCGAATCTGGCAGATTTCAACAATGCCTTGCAGAAAGTCTGACAGGTGAAACTCGGTGAGGTAGAGTTCCATTTTTCCGGCTTCGACTTTGGAGAGGTCTAGAACGTCATTGATCAGAGTTAGGAGGTGTTCGCCACACTGATGAATGATGTTAATACCAGAAATTTGCTGGCTGGTTAAATCTATGTCTCGTTTGAGGATTTGGGTATAACCTAAAATGCCGTTGAGCGGCGTGCGAAGTTCGTGGCTCATGTTGGCGAGAAATTGGCTCTTGGCGCGGTTTGCGGCTTCTGCTGCTTGCTCGGCTCGCTGTCTCTCTTGAACTTCTACTTCTAGGCGCGTATTTTTGGCTTTTAATTCCTCGGTTCGCTCTTCTACTTTGACTTCTAAAGTGTGATAGAGGTTGGCATTCTCTAAGGCGATCGCAGCTTGTCCCGATAGCATCCGCAACACTTCTACCCGCTTCGGCGTGAAAGCGCCAGCAATCACGTTGTTTTCTAGGTACAGGATGGCACTTAACTTACCTTGATATAGGATAGGCGCACACAAAATTGATTTTGGTTTGTGTTGGGCAATGTAGGGGTCGGCGTTAAAGATTTCCTCGCGGCTGGAATCATTTAAAACGACATCTTTCTGAGTTCTGGTGACGTAATTAAGTACCGAGATAGGCACTAGCCCCGAAGTTGATACTGGTAAAGATTCCAGCACTCGGACTCGATCTTTAGTCCCCGCCGCTTCTATAACAAGTTGACCCTCTTTTGAGAAAATAAGCGCTCCCGTTTCAGCGCCTGCATTTTCTATCAAAATTTTCATTAACTTGATGAGCAAGTTAGGTAGAACAATTTCGCTAGAAATGGCACTAGATGCTTTCATTACAGTTGCCAAGTCTAGCAACTCTGTTTGAGCCCCTGTAATGGTCAAAGGAGCAATTGTCATCGTAGGGTTGAAAGGGGTTTCGGTGACCACAGAGGATCGCGCTATTAATTGCGGGTATTTTTCTTCTAGATGTTTAACTTTAGCTAAAGCTCCCCAGCGCATATAGGCATAATAAGCATCGGTCATGTAGGTGCGGGCAATCTTTTCTTTACCCCATGACAAATAGAATTTAGCAGCGAGTTCGTGAGCCAATGCTTCTTCGTTGATGTACTCGTTTTCTTTGGCAAGAGCGATCGCTTTGTCGTACATCTCGATCGCTTCTACTTTTTCGCCTAAAACACGATACTTTTCTGCCTCTACTAAATAGAATTTATGCAAATGATTCATTGGGGCATGATGTGCCCATTTTTGCAATTTCTCTTGATTAGCTTGTACTCGGTTAAGAAGGTCCTGTTGGTCGGACTGCGAAGTTTCATCATACACAGCTAGCCGTACTAGAGAATCGTAGAAATAGAAGATAACAACAGTTAGCTGCCCTGTCGATGATCCGAAAGAACTTTCTACTTGAGGGATATTTTTTAAGGCTTCCTGGTAATTCTCAAACACATAACAAAGCGCAAGTTTGTGCAAGTATAAGTAATGAATTGCCAGTTGGTTGTTGGTTTGCTGATATAGCGGCAGCATTTTCTCTGCGTCGTATACTTCCCCCTTTAACTGGCATAAATTTTCGCTTTTTCCCATCATGTTTAAGACGGCTTGCCAACAGATTTTTGTATTATTAAGCGCTGTTTCTTGGCTAATTTTATGAATGGCATCGGTGTAAGTTGCTATCTCTCGTTCGAGTTGCATTAGTTGCTTACCAACAAAAAACGAGTAATGACTCCACACCATGACGGCATAGCCAGCATATTCTAAATCTCCAGTTTCTAGCCCGCTAGAGAAAGCTGACAGGAAAGGTTCTAAGGTATTCCGGACGTGTTCTTTCCAATGTTGAACGGCAGCATACACCAAGTGGCAAGTCTTGACTTCGATTTCTTTGGCATTTAACTTTGACACTAGACGTAAAGCTAATTGGCCGAACTCATAGCCCCGCTCAATATCTCCTACCGCCCCGCAAAGAAGAAGACTATATACCGCATATGCAAAGGGAGACACAGAAGCATTGCCATATTCAACGGATAAATTGACCTGTTTGCACACGGTTAAAGGCACCAGTACGGGCATCCCAGAATAGCAAGCAGAAAATATACTTGACAAAATCCTGATGGCTGCTAATTGATAAGGATCGGTCATTTCAGGGAGATCGATTAAGTCCTCAATTCGGGTTCCGCTCAAAATTGTCGCAGTTTCCCCCAGCGCCTGCCCAATATCAGATGGGTTTGGCGAGTCGGGAAACTCTACCTCCAACTGCTTTAAGACTTGCAGCCCCGTATTCAATGCTTCGATCAGCTTGTTCTGCCCCATATAAGCTTGAATCTGGACTTCGTACACTTTTACTATGTCCAATAGCGTTTTGGCACAGTTTTGTACTATCTCAACGAATCTCTGCATTCCGTCAAAATCACCACTCAAATATGCTGACTCTGCTGCTTCCTCATGCAGCCTTAATGCCAGTTCATACCGATTGTCCCAACTATCTACCGCTAGCAGAGATAAACCCACTTGCAAATATTTGACGGCGGAATCGTGGGCTGTAGCAGCTTTCGCTTTCTGACCTGCAATCAGATTCAATTGGGCTAGTTCATATTTTTGGGATTCAGTGGTAAGTAAGTCAGTACCATAATTGAGTTGGTTAACTAAAGCGAAAATATTTTCTTTTCGGCCTTCTGGCGTTGTACTTTGCAGCAGCAGTTGACCGATTTTTAAGTGGGTCTCTTTTTTCTGCTCATCTGGAATCAAAGAATAGGCAGCTTGCTGCACTCGGTCATGTAAAAACTTGTAGTCAACCTTCACATCAGTTAAGGTAAAACCGCCCGATTCTTCCTGACTAAATACGAGGGGAATTTTGTATTCATTGCTCAAAGGTAAAATCAACCCAGCTTGAAGTGCTGCCCACAATTGTGCCGCCGTGACTAAGGATGATTCCTGATTGACAATCGCCAAAACTTCTAAGTTAAAAGTGTTGCCAATACAAGCAGCAAGTTTTAATACTTTTTGTGTATCTTCGGGCAATTTGCGTATGTTTCTAGCAATCAGTTCGACAACATTGTAATCGGTGATACCGATCGCTTGAATTTGCTCGATATTCCATTGCCAACCCCCCTTTGTCCCCCCTTGGTAAGGGGGGATTAGGGGGGTGAAGTTATAAGTCAACAAATCTTCTTGATAGAGAGTTTTGAGGAGTTGACTTAAGAAGAAAGGATTGCCCTGCGTTTTATTAAAAAGTAGAGACGCGAAATTTCGCGTCTTTACAGACAGGGATTCCGAACCGCCCGATTCATTTAAGGTATCTGCAATTAATTCTTCGACATCAACCAGGTGTAATGGTTGAAGGACAATATTATTCACCGTCGCACCAGTTTGGCGAATCTTGTCAATTGTTTGCATCGTCGGATGAGTTGGAGAAACTTCGTTATCTCGATATGCCCCAATCAGCAATAAATACTTGCTATCAGAATCAGTTATTAGCAATTCAATTAATTTCAACGATGCCGAATCCGCCCACTGCAAGTCATCGAGGAAGATAACTAAGGGATGGTTAATAGTCGTAAATACGCCAATGAATTGTTTAAAGACGCGACTGAAACGGTTTTGAGCTTCAGTTGCCCCTAGCTCAGGTACGGGTGGCTGTTTGCCAATAATTAATTCGACTTCAGGGATAACATCAATGATGACTTGTCCGTTAGCGCCTAAAGCGGATAACAGTTTTTCTTTCCAAGTTTGGATTTCTGCTTCGCTTTCGGTTAGAAGTTGCTGAGTTAAGGATTGGAATGCTTGAATCAGGGAAGCATAAGGAATATTGCGCTTGAACTGGTCAAATTTCCCCGCAATAAAATAGCCTCGTTGCCGCACAATGGGTTTGTGAACTTCATTGACTAAAACTGTTTTGCCTATACCGGAATAACCGGAAACCAGCATTAATTCGGTGGTGCCACTGGCAACGCGATCGAAAGTTTCTAGAATTTTTTCAATTTCTTGGTCGCGACCGTAGAGCTTTTGCGGTATATTTAATTGCCCTGCTTTATCCGCACTTCCAACAACAAAGTTAGATATATATCCGCTAGCCTGTAGCTTTATCAAGCAAGTTTCTAAGTCAAATTTTAGTCCCTCAGTGCTTTGGTAGCGGTCTTCAGCATTTTTAGCTAATAACTTCATCGCAATCGCTGAAATTTGTGGTGGGATTTCAGGATTTAGCTGGTGGGGGGGAATGGGAGTTTTGGCAATATGGCTGTGTACCAATTCCAGCGGGTCTGTAGAATTAAAGGGCAACTCGCCTGTGAGCATTTTATAGAAGGTAACGCCTAGTGAATAAAAATCAGTGCGGTAGTCAATTGACCGATTCATCCGGCCAGTTTGTTCGGGCGACATATAGGCGAGTGTGCCTTCGAGCAAATCTGGATGGCTGAGCGTCGAATTTTCTCGCTCCAGGCGCGAAGCGATGCTGAAATCAATAATTTTAACTTTTTCAGTCGCTGGGTTGATAATAATATTTTGTGGCTTTACATCTTTATGAATAATGTTATGTTTATGGGTTTCTGCTAAGGCAGAGACAAGCTGGAGACCCAAAGAAAGAAATTGAATGATTGTGAGTTTTTTACCCTTCATCCAATCGTTGAGAGACTCGGAGCCGGAATCTTCTAATATCAGTGCTAAACCGTTTTTATAGCTTTCTAAACTAATGGCTTTGATGATCGCTTCTACGTTCAAGCTGTGCAGAATTTGATATTCGTGCCGCAAGCGGGTGATGTCAGAAAGAGTGGGATACTCAGCCTTTAGCGTTTTGACGATCACGCTGGAAAAGTCCGAATCCTTCCGAGCGCGATCGACTGAAGTTCTTATCCCGCTGTGGAGGGTTTCAACAAATTGATAGCCAGCTAAGTTGATAGTCATTGTTATTCTACCGATCGCAAGGGAATTGAGCGTGAGGTTAAGACCGATTTTAAAACTTAAATATTATTGGAGCTGATTGTAACATAGTAATTTACTCAACAAAAGTGAGCTCATGTTGGCTTCTGGCAATCGTGGCCTCATGAGATTGTGTTGTTAACTGTGCTGCCTCAATGCGCGTTTTGGGTGTTTGTTGGGGGATTAGTCGGCTGCACTTTCCAGTGGGGTGTCGATCGAGTGTTTTCCCGCTGCTGATAATTAATTATCGTTGTGAACCATCGCCTCAAACCGAATCATCGATCCATCCGCAAGCCGAACAATCCCAATGAACAGGCGGTGTTTCATACTGGGGGTAAGTCATTTCACATTGGGGACACCGGCCAGTAAACAGTGGGTGGGTATCCAAAAGTTCTAACTGTTTCTCTGGTATCCACCGTTGCCGGGCGTTGCAGAATCAATTCGCCGCCATAGTAGCTTGCCCCTTCGGGTTCGCACAGTTGATCGGGTTGGGCGTTGGGGTTTGCTCAAAAGTCGGCGCAAGTGTCGGTGTCTGAGCCTGTGGGATGAACTGCACAGATTAAGGGTAGGTTGCGGGCGTAGAGGAGACAGCGATGGCTCCGCCCCGGCTTACGCCTACGCACTCAGGGAGTTTGGGCATGGCGGAGGTGTTG
This sequence comes from Microcoleus asticus IPMA8, assembly GCF_013179805.1. GTDB lineage: Bacteria > Cyanobacteriota > Cyanobacteriia > Cyanobacteriales > Microcoleaceae > Microcoleus > Microcoleus asticus. The sequence continues at coordinate 88,015 of NZ_SRRZ01000009.1, forward strand.
AGGTTGTGGGTTTGGGTTTAGTTTCCCAAAAATTGGGGTGTTGGGAGCGATCGCGGAACCATGATTGCAGTCTTCGAGATTTCACAACAAATCCTCTCTGATTGTTTGCAGCTTAAATTCCCTAGCATTCCGCATCTGCTTTCGTGAAAAACATTCAAATGCTTCAAATTGGTAGACAATTTGATTGTGTTTTAGTAGGCAGTTCTAAGACTTTCCTCTCTCTACAGGACTAAGTTGAAGGATAGAATGCGAGCGCTTGTATCAGATTTCAAACTATAAATCTAGCGGTACACTTTACTTTCCAAGCATTGGTCGTACCTGCAACCTCTAGAAGTTCCAATTAAGCTGCACCACATCTAGTTTTTTGGCTAGAGTAAGGCTGCAACTGGAGTTTAGCATCCAAACTATGCAAGTTAAATCGGGAAAAGCTTAGAACATCCAATGATTAGCCTCATTGGATTACAACCTGTACTTATGTTGCATATATAGCGGTCTAACTACTCAAATCAGCGGCGGCAGAGAACTTGAAACGAAGCAGAAAGCGTTTCGGTCTATCCGCTGCATTTGAATCCACATTCTGCCCTTTGAACTGGTACAGTCGATAATTTTTGATTTTTGCTTCTACCTTCGACGACACGACTCAATACTAAAGTCTTCTTCTAGCAAATCTGACCTTGCTTAGCAGCAGTAGAGTGACCAATAGGGTTAGTGCCAACCCACCTTTCATCCACTGGTTCCGATGCCAATTGATAACGGCTGTCCGAGGAGAGTCGAATAGA